>NZ_JACJLQ010000121.1 GCF_016902295.1 Bacteroides caecigallinarum
AATTGAAACTTGACTTCGACAAGATGGATATGACTCCAGAGGAGGAAGAGGCAGCCCGCCAGGCCATAAAAGAGGTAAGCGAGTATAAGCGGATTAAGGTCAGGGAACACGAGAAAAAAGTTCCCGTCCGCCAAAAGCTGCCTGAGCATCTCCGCCGTGAGGAAGAACATATCTATCCGGAGGGCTATCTTGGTCATGAGGACCAATGGGTGCTGTTTAATGAAACGGAAACTTCCGAACATCTTGAATATAAACCGGCAGAACTGTATGTCCGGGTTACTTTCAGACACAAAGGCATGCGCAAGGATACAAACCGGATTATCACTGCTCCGGTGAAAAACGAACCGATACCTAAGAGTTATGCAAGTGCTTCACTGCTTACAGAACTTATGGTCGGCAAATATGTGGACCATCTTCCGTTCTACCGGCAGATACAGATGTTCAAGCGTATAGGTATCAGCCTGCCGCCATCCACTATTGAAGCCTGGTTCCATGAAGTGGCCGACCTGATGCGCCCCGCCTATTACCGGTTGAAGGAACTGGTTCTGTCTTCCGATTATGTCCAGTCTGATGAGACGACGATACCTATAATCAACAACGAGAAGCATCAGACAATAAAAGGATATCTTTGGCTGGTACGGAGTGTGATGAACAACCAGGTTTTCTTCTTCTATCATGACGGTTCCAGAAGTATGAAAGTGGCTCTGGAACTCTTCAAGGATTATCAAGGTGCCATACAGACGGACGGGTATGCCGCTTATGGTACACTTGAAAAGATAAAAGGTATCATCGTCATATGCTGTTGGGCACATGCCAGACGCTACTTTGAGAGGGC
>NZ_JACJLQ010000122.1 GCF_016902295.1 Bacteroides caecigallinarum
ATGTTGGCAATAAAATTTATAAGAATATGACCTACAGAGAATTAAGTATCTATACTAACATAAATATTATGCCAACATAACAACGAAAGAACAGCCTGTTCTTCGGAAGTGTGAAAGGAATACAGAACTCCGCAATCTATAATACCTTTATAGAAACATGCAAACAGGCAGGAGTCTCCTTCAGGGATTACTTCTGCAGGCTGCTCAGAGAATTAAAAAAGGGAAGAACGGATTACGAAAACCTCCTTCCCATGACAATATGCAAATAATAATCGTTAAATTTGTGGACTCTTTTTTAGACGGGCGCTTGCTGGCGTCCGTCTAAAAGGGGACAGTATGCTCGGCATGAGTATTAGCTAACGGGTGCAAGTCCCTAATGAGCCCTAATAGCGGGAATCATACAGTCAATAGCAAGGGTGTCCATCGTGAGGTGGAATCTGAAAGAAGCTGGCGGCAAACATCTGGTCTGACGAACAGAAACTTCATATAAGGCATAAAAACCGTGGGCAAGGTTGCTGTCCAAACCAAAGCCCTATAGCTATTCGGAACGGTTAATGTAGATGAAGCAGACATAAGATGGAAAGTTAATACCCTTATCCGAGGAGGTCTCACGGACATACAGATTAGTTTTTTTTTTACGAAATGTATGGAGTAAAGCTTGCCGTGAGAAGTCAGCAGATGTCATAGTAGCAAACGTGTCGATAAGTTTGTGAAGGACTGAACCTAATAATTAAACGATAGTAATAGAAACATACCTAATGAAAGAACGAATGCAGAAAACATTATCCGAAGTTAATGACTGCCCTCAAAGAGA
>NZ_JACJLQ010000123.1 GCF_016902295.1 Bacteroides caecigallinarum
ATCAAAGAGGAGGCGAGCTCTGCTGAGGAGCAACTCGACCAAGCAATAGATTCATGTACCACACTGAAATAGTGTAAAGGAGCGAGGCTGTCTGATTTCAGCCCCGCTTTCATTATTTTAGGAGGTACGTATGGCTAAGAAAACCTTTCCCTGTGGCAATGCAAAAAAACAAAAAGGGAGACCGAAGTCTCCCCAAGATTAATTAACTTTGTATTGCTTATGTACAATCAATTAACCCTTGCGCAAAGGTACACAATTTCTACCATGCGCCAAAATGGTTTTTCATTAAAAGCCATAGCAGACGAATTAAACCGTATTGAAGAGGAAGCAGCCATATCCTCCGGTAATCCTCCTCCTGAAAAGAAACGTTCAGCATCCACCATTTCACGTGAGTTGAAGCGTAATAGGACAAAGACCGGTAGGTATAATCCCAAACAGGCTGATGAAATGGCCCGTGAAAAGAGGGAGCGAATAGTACGCAACACAGCAATAAAACCTGGGGTGCTGGAGCTTGCCATAAAGTTACTAAAAGGGAAAGGATGGTCTCCGGAACAAATTTCAGGACATCTGAAAAAAGAGGGGAAACGCATATCTAAGGAACGTATCTATCAGGAAATCAGAAGAAAGCCTGAGCTTTCAAAATATTGTCATCACCATATGAAATACAGGCGTCACCAGGCTAAGCCATATAAGACAGCAGGAAAAAGCATGATTCCTGACAGGGTATCCATCCATGAAAGACCGGCAGAAGCCAATGGAAAAAGATTTGGAGACTGGGAGATGGATTTAGTTATTGGAG
>NZ_JACJLQ010000124.1 GCF_016902295.1 Bacteroides caecigallinarum
AGAAAAATCAAAATAGAAAAAAGTTTGTAGTACACAGAGGAGCAAATGAAAATTGCAAAATACTGAGTAGCAAAGAAAAGCATAAATTTACTATCAAACTTGGGTTAAAGTCCGGTTCTGCCTGTTTTACCGGACATCGCAAGGTTTTTGAGGGCAGCAAATCCCAGTTGAAGTCCAAAATCAGACAGACCGTAGTTTCTCTATACGAGCGAGATGTAACGTGTTATTATTGCGGCATGGCTATTGGCTTTGATATGCTTGCGGCAGAAGTGGTTTTGGAGCTTAAAAATACTTGTCCCGACATTCAGCTCATAGCCGTAGTCCCTTTCCGCAGGCAGTATGTCCGATATTCCGAGACAGACAAGAAGCGTTATTTCCGTCTGTTTGGCAAGGCAGACAGACAGATTATACTTCGTGAGGATTATTCCGACCGCTGCTATCTGCAACGTAATGACTATATGCTTGAACATTCCATGCACGTCATCGCATATTTCGACGGTAAACCCAAAGGCGGTACATTCTACACCTACAGTCGTGCTTTGCGCCGTCAGATGAATGTGGTCAATCTTTATTGACGAGGGTGTGTCAAAATGATGCATCCTCTTTTCGTTATATAATCATCGGTTTCTCATTTTTCATAGAGTATGATTTCTATATTTCCGTATTATCCCTATCTCCATGCTTTCAAGTAGTATAATCGGCTGTAGATGGCTTATGCCACTCTTATATTTTGATAATTTTTGTCTGTCATCTTCTGGTTTTTGA
>NZ_JACJLQ010000125.1 GCF_016902295.1 Bacteroides caecigallinarum
CAGAAAAATCAAAATAGAAAAAAGTTTGTAGTACACAGAGGAGCAAATGAAAATTGCAAAATACTGAGTAGCAAAGAAAAGCATAAATTTACTATCAAACTTGGGTTAATGAGATTTTTCATATATTGTTACCTTTATATAATATATATAATGTGTGAAAAATCTTTACATTAGCTTCTTCGAAACACTTATGAAAAAAAGTTCGTTTCATTTTTCATTGATTAACAGTAAGTTATGTTTTTCAGCATAATTTTTTTTGAAAAAAAAGTTGTGCAAATTATTGCAGGAAAGAAAAAAGTGCGTATCTTTGCATCCGCTTTCGAGAGGGGAAGTCACTAAGTTGAAATGCTGGACATGCGGTACAGATGCAGAAATGCCTTGAGTATCTTACCTTGTTTGGAACAAGGGAGCGAGAAAAAGCCTTTCGGTCTTTATCTGCTGAAAACTTTTTTTGAAAAAACTTTGGAAAAGTTTTGGCGGTTAAAGATAAAGTACTTACCTTTGTATCCGCTTTCGCTTCCAGTCGGAAGTTAAGTTCTTTGAAAGATTTTAGATAAACAAACAGAATGTAGTACAAGCGTCACATTATAATAATGTAGTGTGATGAAAAATTAAAGAATAAACCGTCAATTAAAATAATTACGGGATCCTGGACAGAGACAGAACATATCCTTAACGGATATATAAAAATATTTTACAATGAAGAGTTTGATCCTGGCTCA
>NZ_JACJLQ010000126.1 GCF_016902295.1 Bacteroides caecigallinarum
TGCCGTCGGCATGTTTCACCTTAAGCACTTCAAAGTGATGTTCCTCAATGTAGCTCACGATATTTCTTATTTTACGGTAGCTTGATGATATCACTACAGAACCCTTAGGAAGCATTGTATAATCGGACTTGTGTATTATCGGAGTGCCTACACAATCCTTGTTGTATCTCATTCCTTTTCTATACGGTCTTTCCTTGGGAAGAGGAGTGCCCGGAGTATCCTGCGTGTCGCATGATGCGGCAGAGTCTGACTGTGGAACTTCAGTTGTCGGAGCAGTGGGAGTTCCGTCAAAGTCTTCCTTGTCATCATGCTTTCCTTTTACGGCCTTTTTACGGTCAATGCCTTTGAGGCTTTTAGATGAAGCGTAGGTTTGGGTGTTCATAAGTGAAAGACGCTCGACAAGGGCATTATGCTTTTTCTCAAGTTTTTTGTATTCCTTGTCGCGGAGCTTGCATTCAATGGCAGCCTTCTCAGCCTTGTTGTTTGCCTTGAGCAGGGCATCTGTAAGGGAATCAATCTTACGGTTGGCGTCCTTCAGGTCTTTTCCTATTTCATCAAGTCGTGCTATCATTTCATCAAGCTGCTTGCTCTTGCTCTGATTCTCCTCAAAACAGGAACAGGGCGAACCTCTTTATCTGCTCATTATCCATACCTTCAAGGGGCGTATGCTCCTTTTCAGGTCTGTTCATCATCTCTTCAAGATGCTTCTGTCTGAGTA
>NZ_JACJLQ010000127.1 GCF_016902295.1 Bacteroides caecigallinarum
TGCCGTCGGCATGTTTCACCTTAAGCACTTCAAAGTGATGTTCCTCAATGTAGCTCACGATATTTCTTATTTTACGGTAGCTTGATGATATCACTACAGAACCCTTAGGGAGCATTGTATAATCGGACTTGTGTATTATCGGAGTGCCTACACATTCCTTGTTGTATCTCATTCCTTTTCTATACGGTCTTTCCTTGGAAACAGGAGCGACCGGAGTATCCTGCGTGTCGCATGATGCGGCAGAGTCTGACTGTGGAACTTCAGTTGTCGGAGCAGTGGGAGTACCGTCAAAGTCATCCTTGTCATCATGCTTTCCTTTTACAGTCTTTTTACGGTCAATGCCTTTGAGGCTTTTGGAAGAAGCGTATGTCTGGGTGTTCATAAGTGAAAGACGCTCGACAAGGGCATTATGCTTCTTCTCAAGCTTTTTGTATTCCTTCAGCTGTATCTTATATTCAAGAACAACCTTCTCGGCATTGCTGTTTGCCTTTAGCAAGGCTTTCAAAAGAGAGGCATTCTCACGTTTGACTTCCTTCAGGTCTTTTCCTATTTCATCAAGTCTTGCTATCATTTCATCAAGCTGCTTGCTCTTGCTCTGATTCTCCTCGAACAGGAACAGGGCGAACCTCTTTATCTGCTCATTATCCATACCTTCAAGGGGCGTATGCTCCTTTTCAGGTCTGTTCATCATCTCTTCAAGATGCTTCTGTCTGAGTA
>NZ_JACJLQ010000128.1 GCF_016902295.1 Bacteroides caecigallinarum
GCTCTTAGTAAACTATGCAGCGTTTACATGCTGAATGGCACAGATTCTAAAATAATAAAGAATATAATAACAGAACAATGTAGCTTATAACAAGGTCGAGCCAACAGCTTAACGCTGTTCCTCACCAAACCATTAGTCACAACTTGCAATAACTTATAAATGATAACAGTATGAACAAAGACATTATAGTAGCAGAGGATGAAGATGTTAAAATCATCTTTCATTTCAAAGTGTTTTGCGAACTATTGAAAGAGTGCATATCTATATATGGAAATACTACCATAGAGAATGCACAACAAGTGGTTAAAGACTTTCATCCTCTACAACAGCCTATAAACACTACTGATGATATTGTTTTCTTTTCTCACGAAAACATTTATCATTGGGCAATGCTTGCTCTATATGGTGAAACGTATTGGTTTACACATCCTGAATGTGAAAAACTTCCCGATAGTTATGAAAAATGGATAGAAAGCGCTTTAGCCCAATATTCTTTGGATGACTGTTATGAATTTATAAGCAAGAATAATAATGTGACTAACAAAGCGTGATAACGCCTAACTGCGTTCCCCGCTTAGCCATTATAAACAATAAAACAATTTTTTATGGAAGATTTTGATATTCTAAAGAGATTTGACAATGATAAGCTAATAGATGTTGTGAAAAATTATAAGCGTTACGGCTATGATGATGAAATTCGTGATTATGC
>NZ_JACJLQ010000129.1 GCF_016902295.1 Bacteroides caecigallinarum
ATCTATCTGCATATTGGCAAAGGTATTCAGAAGGCTGAAAGGATTATACATCCCCGGTGACTTAAAGCTGAAATGATAGCCGTCATAATTCAGTTTCAGGCGTGCGCAGATTTCCTCATAACCTGTTCCAAGTTTCTCGGCCAAAGTGTGAATATCATCGTCGAAGTATCTGTGAAGCTCCTCCTCTGTTATACCGCATATATCGGAAAAACGGTTTATCATGGAGATATCCATCAGATTGTTCAAATCGCTGAACACACTTACTTTTCCAAATTTTGTAACTCCTGTTAGCATGGCAAACTGTATGTATCCGTCGCAAGACTTCAAGGCTCCATAGAAAGCTTTCAGGGTGTTACGGTATTCAGTCTGGAGTTCAGGATCGCCTATGGCCTGAAGCATAGGCTTGTCGTATTCGTCTATGAGAATGACAGTGTTATGTCCGGTCTTTTCGGCTGCTCTGCGGATTATTCCCTGAAAACGTAAAGACAGACTCGTTTCACTTTCCCTACTACCATAAATATCCTCCCATCTGCATAAAGCATCATTCAGAATACCTTCAAGCCTTTCTACACTGTCATATTTTTGCGTATTAAGGTCAAGATGCAGCACAGGATACTCTATCCACTCCTTCTCCAGTTTATCCATTTCCAGCCCGGCAAAAAGTTCACGCTTGCCTGAGAAATACGCTTCGAGAGTAGATATAAGAAGA
>NZ_JACJLQ010000130.1 GCF_016902295.1 Bacteroides caecigallinarum
TCTTCTTATATCTACTCTCGAAGCGTATTTCTCAGGCAAGCGTGAACTTTTTGCCGGGCTGGAAATGGATAAACTGGAGAAGGAGTGGATAGAGTATCCTGTGCTGCATATAGATTTGAATACGAGAAACTATCACAGTAAGGAGTCTTTGATCGGTATATTAAATCAAAATCTGGAGGTTTGGGAGAAACTTTATGGTAACGAGAAGAAAGACCGTGTGCCGGAAGAACGTTTTATGTATATTATAAAGCGGGCATACGAAGTAACCGGAAGAAATGTCGTTATTCTCATAGACGAATACGACAAGCCTATGCTTCAGGCTATAGGCAATCCAGAACTACAGACTGAATACCGTAATACCCTGAAAGCTTTCTATGGTGCCTTGAAGTCATGCGACGGATACATACAGTTTGCCATGCTAACAGGAGTTACAAAATTGGGAAAAGTAAGTGTGTTCAGCGATTTGAACAATCTGATGGATATCTCCATGATAAACCGTTTCTCCGAAATATGCGGAATAACCGAAGAAGAGCTTCACAGATACTTCGACGATGATATTCACACTCTGGCTGAGAAACTTGGAACAGGCTATGATGAAACCTGCGCACGCCTGAAACTGAATTATGACGGCTATCATTTCAGCTTTAAGTCACCGGGGATGTATAATCCTTTCAGCCTTCTGAATACCTTTGCCAATATGCAGATAGAT
>NZ_JACJLQ010000014.1 GCF_016902295.1 Bacteroides caecigallinarum
GGCGTGTGACCGCCTCCCCAAGTAGCATTACTGCGTACCGTCAGGATGCTTATTGCTGGTAGGTTGCTCCTCAGCAGAGCCTACTTCCTCTTAACATCCTGATACAAAGATATAAAACTAAAGTTAATTAATAATGAATTATCCAACTTTATTTGGATTTTAAATGGAATAATAATATGAAAATTAAAATCTTTTTCCTGTTTGCTTCTTTGTCAGTCGCTACAGTTGCTTCCATGGCGAATCCGTTTGCCAAATATGGGGACATGCTGAAGTCGGACAAATATTCAAACTATGCTTCAGTCACGTTGCTCGACAGTACAAATGTTTCTGTTCAGCCTACAGGACAGGGGGCCTTCTCTGTGATGAAGGCTATCAAGATTCAGAATCTGAAAGGAGTAATGACAAACCGTGTCCTGAAATATGACTACGATCCGCTGACAGCTGCCGCTAAATTCAAGGTTGTGAAAATCTATCATGAAGACGGAACATATACCTATGTAGATGTTAGCAAGACTTGCGACTATGCTGCACCTGCAAGAATGATATACTGGGGTGCCCGGCAGATTATGCTTCAGCTTGACAATCTTCAACCTGGCGACATTATCTATTATGAAATAGACAAGAAAGGCTTCACTTACGCTCTTCTCGGGGCAGATGAAGATGACTCGCGTTTCATCCCTCCTATGCGCGGACAGTTCTATGATATAGTTCCGTTCTGGGTATCCGAACCTACCTTGCGAAAGGTTTATAGAGTGATGATGCCTATGGAAAAGGAACTTCAGTTCCAGTTCTATCAGGGAGAATGTTCGTCGTCAATGCGTTATGATGACGATAGGAAAGTATATACATTTGCGATGAACGATGTAATGCCTTTCGAAAGAGAACCTAATATGGTTGACCTTTTCGATGCTGCACCGAAACTTATGATGTCAACTACACCGAACTGGATGGAGAAGTCACGTTGGTTCAATAAGGTAAATGAGGATTACGGCAGTTTTGATGCCATACCTGAAGCACAGAAGAAAGTTGATGAGCTGATAAAAGGCAAGAAGTCAGAGATGGAGAAAATTGCTGTTCTTACCCATTGGGTAGCCGATAACATCCGTTATGCCGGAATAACTATGGGAAAGGGCGAAGGCTTTACTCTACATAATCTGAAGATGAATTATACAGACCGATGTGGTGTGTGTAAGGATATAGCAGGAACGTTGGTTGCCTTCCTTCGTATGGCTGGTTTCGATGCATATCCTGCAATGACTATGGCAGGAAGCAGAGTAGAAAGTATTCCTGCTGACCATTTTAATCATTGTGTAGCTGTAGTGAAACTCAGTAACGGTACACTTATGCCTCTTGATCCTACATGGGTACCTTTCTGTCGTGAATTGTGGAGCAGTGCCGAACAGCAGCAGAACTATCTGCCGGGAATACCGGAAGGCTCAGACCTTTGCGTAACTCCTGTATCAGCGCCGGAAAATCATTATGTACGTATCAATGTCGACAATAGTCTGAAGGCTGACGGAACTCTTGTGGGCAAATTCACAATTTCTGCCGAAGGACAGAGCGACAGTAATATCCGCCGTGTATTTACAACAGGATTCCAGAGCGAATGGCGCAATACGATGGAAAAGCAGTTGCTCAATGTTTCTCCCAAAGCAGTTATGAAGAGTGTTGACTACGGACGCTCTCCTAAGGACTATCAGAAAGCGCCGATAAGCATTACATTCACATACGAGATACCTGAATATGCTATGACCGGAGAAAGTGAACTTATCTTCAAGCCTTTCGTTATGAATAATCTTTATACTCAGGTATTGTCTTTCCTGCGTATCAATACAGACATTGTAGACCGGAAATACGGATTCAAGGATTCCTGCTCACGCCTTGTCGAGGTGGAAGAAAAGCTTTCTTTGCCTTCCGGATATAAGATGCTTGGAGATGAAAAGCAGGTTAATATTGACGGTCAGGCTGCTGATTTTGAGGGAGTATTGAAACAGTCAGGTAACAAAATTTTTCTTGACAGCAGACTGTCTCTCTACAAGAGAGTTTATTCGGCAGACGATTGGGATGATTTCCGCAATTCTGTTAATGCCTATAAATCGTTTGGTGAGTATATCGTAGTTAGAAAGTAATAAAGTAGGAGATTATGAAAACCATAAAACAATATTTATGTCTGGTATGCTTGCTTCTGATAGTAGCTCCGGCTTATTCCGCTTCGGAGGCAAGTTTCAGAAAACTGTATAAGACATATACTCTTAATCAGGACGGAAGCATGGAGGAAAGGGTATATAAGGAACTGAAGATTTTAACTCATGCTGCAATGAACAGCAAATATGGAGAAACGTTCATTGTGTATAATCCGGAATTTCAGGAACTAAGAATTAATGAATCCTACACAATACAGAAGGATGGCAGCAAGGTGATTACTCCTGCCAACGCTTTTGTGGAAGTACTGCCTTCTTTTGCGGCTGATGCTCCGGCTTACAATCATCTGAAGGAGATGGTGGTGGTTCATACCGGACTTGAACTTGGTGCGACTATTGTACTTGATTATTCCATTAAGACCAAAACCTCGATGTGCGGTGAACTGGATATTTTTACCATGATTAAAGAACTATCGCCTATAGAGGATTTCAGGCTCACTGTAAATGTTCCTGAATCGAAGAAACTTAATTATGAACTTCTCAATTCTTCTGCAAAGCCTGATGTGAGAGTTGATAACGGTATAAGGACTGTGTCATATAATCTTAAGAACATAGATCCACGTCCGTATTCCTATCCGGTTTACAGTGCTTCTGTAGGTATAGTTCAGCAGCTGGCAAGCGGAATGATGCCTGCTTTTACGGCTTCTACGTATGAGAGCAATACGGCGGCTATCGATGTATTGAGTAAGCAATTAATAGTGGGAGACAGTAAGGTTATTGAAAACAAGATTGCCGAATTAAAGAAAGAGTCCGGTGATGACAAGAACAAACTTCGTATGGCTATAAACAAGTTCATGACATATTTATATAGTGTGAAAGGACAGTGTGGAGTGTCGTTAAGTCAGGCAGGCTACAGGGTGCGTCCGGCTTCGGAGGTACTGCTTTCAATGTACGGAACACGTGCTGAATTGGCAAACCTTGATAATGTACTGCATAAGGCTGCCGGTCTTGATGCGGATATAAAGCTTGCATTTGTTGAGGCTAAGGATATGAACAGTGTAGGACTGAACGGTGTAGTAGCTGTTCTTTCTGACAGTGAGATGAATACATACGCTAACGGTTGGTATGCGGATGTTCAGGATTACATGTCTGTAAGAAATCTGGATGGAGATGAGTCGTCATTGAGAATAGAGAAACCTGAGAATCCTACAAAGAATATAAAGACTATTGAGGTGAATGAGACTAATTCAAGAACATTGCCAGGAGGATATGTTGCTGTAACAATTCCTGATACTTATATTGCCGCAACTCTTTATCCGTATTCGGCTAATACATCAATATCTGAGAATATGTTGCTTCCACATAAATTGAATCGCATAATGCAATATAACGTTAAGCTTCCTGAAGGCAAGACGTGGATTGAAAAACGAAATGTGAAAGTTTCGAATGAAGTGGGAGAGGTGAGTGTCGAATATGAGCTTTCAGGTGATGAAGTAAAAGTTACTTATACTTATAAGGTTGACGAACAGCTGATAACAAAGAAAAACTACAGACAGTTCTATTCACTTATGAGTGAATGTAAGGATATGAATAATTACACATTGATATTCAGATAACAAGAAAGGAGACCCAAAAGGTCTCCTTTTCTTGTTATGGTATGAAATAATTTTCAAATTATTTGTCACCACGGATAGCTGCGATACCCGGAAGGATCTTACCTTCGATAGCTTCAAGCAAAGCACCACCACCAGTAGAGATGTATGATACCTGGTCAGCCATACCGAACTTGTTGATACAAGCTACTGAGTCACCACCACCGATGAGTGAGAATGCACCTTCTTTAGTAGCTTCAGCGATAGCTTCTGCGATTACTTTAGAACCACCTGCGAAGTTGTCCATTTCGAATACACCGGCAGGACCGTTCCACAAGATAGTTTTTGCACCCTTGATAGCAGCCTTGAATTCTTCGCGAGTCTTAGGACCTGCGTCAAGACCCATCCATCCGTCAGGAATATTGCTGTCGTCGCAAACCTGAGTGTTGGCATCATTAGAGAAAGCGTCAGCAGCGATACAGTCGCAACCCAATACAAGGTTTACACCTTTAGCTTTAGCTTTTTCAATGATATCAAGAGCCAACTGAAGTTTGTCGTCTTCTACCAATGAGTTACCGATTTTACCACCCTGAGCTTTAGCGAAAGTAAATGCCATACCACCGCAAAGAATCAAGTTGTCAACTTTATCCATCAAGTTTTCGATGATACCGATCTTAGTAGAAACCTTAGAACCACCCATGATAGCAGTGAAAGGACGTTTGATATCTTTCAATACGTTGTCAACGGCCTGAACTTCTTTTTCCATCAGGTAGCCCAACATCTTGTGGTCTGCATCGAAGTAGTCAGCGATAACAGCTGTAGAAGCGTGTTTACGGTGAGCAGTACCGAATGCGTCCATAACGTAGCAGTCAGCGTATGAAGCAAGAGTCTTGGCGAATTCTTTCTGACGAGCTTTCATTTCTTTCTTAGCGTCTTCGTAAGCAGGATCTTCTTTTTCGATACCTACTGGCTTACCTTCTTCTTCAGGATAGAAACGAAGGTTTTCAAGCAAAAGAACTTCACCTGGTTTAAGAGCTGCGGCAGCTTCAGAAGCTTTTGCACAGTCAGGAGCGAATTTAACTTCAACGCCAAGAGCTGCAGAAACAGCGTCAACAATCTGGCTCAAAGAATATTTAGCGTTTACTTTGCCTTTTGGTTTACCCATGTGTGACATGATGATCAAAGCACCACCGTCAGCAAGGATTTTTTTCAATGTAGGAAGGGCACCGCGGATACGAGTGTCGTCTGTAATTTTACCTTCTTCATTCAAAGGCACGTTGAAGTCAACGCGAACGATTGCCTTTTTACCAGCAAAGTTGAATTTGTCAATTGTCATCATAATCGTAATATTTTTAATTAAAGAGTTTTTTCTTTATTAGACGTTCGCAAAGTTAACAAAAAAATATTACAGATGATAAAATGTGATAATTATTTTCATTGGTACTACAATTACAAGATATAATTTTGTCAGTATCTGTTTTTCTTTGCATTAAATCTGTAACCTATACCTATCATAAGGTTGTTCGGATCCTTGAATTTATATAGTTGATAGCCTACGTGAAGAAATACATTTTCTGTAATGCTTGTTTTCAGGACAAATGTCTGATAAAAGGAATTTGTGTCAGTGCCACGGCATACAAAGTTTTTTCCTATACCAAAATTGATAGAGAATATAGGCATTACCACTTCAGCTCTGGCTGACAGTCCGAGTGAGAATTGTTCGATAAAAGGCGGTCTGAAAAATTTCACATCATCAGTTGACGTATTTGTATTTGCCACGTGGTCGGTTAGGTTTGCGCTCTCGTCATATTGAGCGTCAAGAGATAGCCCGGCGCGGAAAAACCTGTTGAAGTTGTACATAGGATTGAAATTAAGTCCTGCTACAGCAAATTTACCGGGGATTAATATTCCGGAACCGTCTGACCAGAAAATACCTTTCTTTTTTGTCGCGCCATATACTATCAGGTCATAGCTTACGTATGGTTTGAATCCTTGTTCCGGTATAACAGTCACTCGGTCATTATTGCTAAACTTTGATTTGGGATCATCTTGCGGACACCACATCAATCCTATACGCCCGTCAAGTGTGTTTACGCCATAGTTGGGGTAATTTGTGTTACCGTTTGAATAGTGTGTAAGTCCTATGCCTGCTCTTAACGCCACTTCATGAGTCATCTGCCAGTTGAGCAGCAAACCTAAATTAATATAGGCATTAGTCTTTGAGCCGACGATAGTGTTAAAGGGATTCTTTTCTTCATCGTATTTCTTCCATCCGAATGAAGCTCCGAAATTCCATTCGTAGTCTAATGACAGTTTTTTTGTTAGTGATGCTATTCTGGATGTCTGGAATACATATACGGCGAGTGGGTTTCCTACTTCTTTTGTGTTATTGAAAGTATTGTAGCCTATGCCTATACCCTGAATGGTATTGGGATACATTTTTCCCATATAGCTGTCAGGACCAAATTTAAAACCATACTTTATGTGTCCGGAGAGGTTGGTGCGTATGGGAGATTGCGCCAGATTATCTCCTCTGAAGAAACTTTTTGTCGGGAATGTGTATGCCGGTTTGAAGTCAATACCTATTACGTGTATTATTTTTCTCTGGACACTGTCCTGCCTTTCTGCGTTGAGCTTTGCTGCTACAAGGCATAGTAACAGAATTACGGTAATATATTTTTTCATTATTTATAGTCTAATTTAGGGGAATATCATGAGGTAATCGAACGGGTCTTTACTGCTTAGTCTTCCTGTAAAAACACATTCTTCTCCTGTGTCAGGATTTGAGGCATGTACTTTATAGTTTACATGGAATTCTTCAATATTGTTATATACTTCTATCTTTTTTGTCTCTCCTGGTTGAACTGTTGTTGAAACAACAAAGTCCTTGTCAAGCCTGCCCGTCCAGAAACTTTGTTCCTTCAGTCCGAATTTAACTTTAGTATTTCCCATTACAGGTTTACCGTCCACAATGTCCGGTATTGGTATTTCAGCAAGATTTTCTCCGAGAATCTTATCCAGATTGTTGAAACTATCATAGTCATCAGGATAGAACTCGATTTTTCTGAGTGAGTTCTTGAATGGATAGAAGTTTAATGTAACAGGTCCTCCTTCAGAGCCGGAATTGTTTACTGTTATGCCATCCACTTGTTCCACGACGTAGTCACTATAATAGAAATCATTCTCGAAATCGTATTCCACTTTGTCTATAACGAATTTGCTTGTTGGTTTCAATGATACATTTATTTCCTTGTGGTAATATTCGTTTCCTACTATTATACTGAAAGCGATAGGATGATTGACAAGATTTTTGACACATATAATCTCTAACTCACGATTATTCCTTTTTTCTATGCGGAAAGCGTAATATGTACTTTCGTAGTAAATGATTCCTGTTTCTCCTTCATGCAGCAACGGAAAATAATTATATATTGGGTTACCCTGAAGATCATATATGGTATAGTCAAAAGTGTTTATCGCAACACCTTCCATACTTGATATGTTCCAGTTGTCTGAATCAAAATTCAGTTTAAATGGTTTGCCCTTTTCCACATAACATGTATCAGGATATTCTGTGATGAAATCATCAATGAAAATATCTGAATTACAACTTGTAAATAGTGTTGTAAGGATAAGGTATAGTACAATGGTTGTTGTTCTCATAATTATTTGTGTAATAATAACAGGCACACTTATTCCTTATAAGTAACCTTGAAAGGCAGAATCTGAAAGACTCTTCTGTCGGCAGTGGTCAATTCGAGTTTATATGAAATAGAGCTTCCGTTTCCTTTCTCTACTAATGACAGTAAAGTCTTTTCCGGTAGAAGTTCTTTCAGATAGAGTCTGCCGTTCTGTAAATGTATGAGTCTTGCTTTCTTGTCGGTATCGACAACGAGCATGTACGAACGGTTATAATGACTTATAATACTTCCGGAATATCCATCACGGGTGGTAGTTTCTATGCTTGAGTTTTCATAGCTTAGTGGCCTGTTTTCAGATGGCTCAATGAATTCCATATTTTTGTTGAATACCACTTCGTTGTAGCTCAAATCGTAGATGTCTGTTCCCTTCGGCTCCATTTCTTCGTCTGTTGAGAAAAGACTGAATTCAAAATGTCTGAACCTGTCTGATACAGTTATGTAGGCTCCGTTTGTAAGCAGTTTTATTTTGACGTGGTTGCCCTCACGTGTTATTTCGCATGATTCCTCGTTTATTGCTTTTATGGTATATGAACCGTTGTAAGAAAGAACATCGAACTCAAATTGGTTTCCTGAGATGATATTGACTTCATTGTTTATGGATGTGGTAATATTTTTAATACTCGATAGATCTGTAGGATAAGCATTCTGTACTTCTGTCAGTTCTCCACTGCTCATACGTCTGTATGTGGAGTACCCGTAAATTTTTACTCCATCTGCACGAATGCCTAGATAATCGATGATTTTCATAACATCTCCTTTCAAAGAAACAATACGCATTACTAAATTGCCATTATTGCTGACTCTGTTTCCATCCTCATATTCATAGGCGTATGTTAAATATCCATTAGCCGGAAAAGCATCAACATACATGTATTCTTTTAGTGATTCAGATGACTCGAAATAATATTGGCTTGATCCTCCTCCATCTAGGCCTTCATAATAGTCTTTTGTTGAACATTTACCGTCGCTGCCTATTTCATGAGTAATAACGTGTTTCCATCCATATCCTACTACTGATGATTTAAATTCTTCCATTGATATATTTGAGATATCAGGTATATAGCATTCTCCGTTTTCATCAAAAGAGAATGTCGGGTAAATCTCTTCCTTGTCGCATGATGCAAAGGCAACGGCACACAAAAGTGCTATAATGAATGAGTGAAGTTTCGTGGTTTTCATAATTTTGTTTTTTTTATGTTTGTACAAATATAAATAAAACTACAAACAAAGCTGCTGTTTAATTCTTTTTATATTTTATATTGGCTTAATTCTCCTTTTTCCAGACACAGTTTTTTGTAAAAATCCGCGTCAATTCCCGCCATGTATGTGTTGAATTTAGACATTGTTTGAATCATGTTTAGTTTGCTTACGTTCTTGTCCTTCTTTTTTATGAAACCAAGCATACCTATTTCCTTTTTGTAGTTTACAAGGAGCCACATGTACTTTTTCAGACGCTATAGTGATGGTATATTCTTCATAACCTGTAATTTTTCTGCCTTCTTCTTCCTTCTGGCAGCTTATAAATATGGATGTACAGATTAATAATACAAGTGTTTTCAAGATTTCTGAAGTTTTCATTTCGATTACATGTATTGGTTTCCATAAGCAAATGTAGATTTTTATTTTATGAAAAACAATTGGATTATTTTCAAATCAGTGCTTTGAGTGAAACTTCTTAACGTATGTTTATTATATTGAACAGAAGAAAGTAACAAGAAACGGAACGCTGAAATCTACGACGAAACCATGAAAAATGGAAACTACTACAAATTCCTGTCCGCTGCATCTTGATATGATAGGCAATGTTGTATCCATGGTTGTTGCACCTCCCGAAGATATAGGAGCCAGATTGCCAAACCATCTCACCAGTAATGGTGCTGCAAGCAACGTGATTATTTCTCTTGTAATGTTTGAAAGTAATGCTACTGTTCCTAATTCAGCTCCCTTGTATTCTGTAATAAATATGCTGGAAAGCGAATAATAACCAAATCCGCTTCCTACGGCCATACATTCCGTCATGGTTCTATTGGTAAGAAAGATACTTGCGAGAGCTGCTCCGACCAATGTCCCTAAAATAGTCATTATTGGCAGGAATATAAGTCTTGGATTCAGGGCACGGAAATTTTTTATAGTTTGAGGATCATTACCTATACTTAATCCAACTGAGAACATCAGTGCACATAAAGCATATAGACTGATGTCTGTTTCCGATATGTTGAATGGCAGTATATTATATAATCCTGTAAGACATCCAAGTGCGAAGAAACCTACAATTACCAAACTTCCTTTCATGCTTTCGCTCCTTTCTTTCTTTTATAGAGGACATACCATAAGCTCCATGCAGCTATGCAACTGCCAAGCACTGTTGCTATTGTAATTATGACAGCTTCAAGACCGAGAGTTAGAAGTCCGTTGATGATGTCTTTATTGCTGCCTGCTTCTACACCGAGAATGAACAGGAGCATCCAGATGAGAATTGTGATGAGTCTGTTTATATGTTTTATACGGTATTTTCTTAAAGAAGCACCTAATATTATTCCTGCAAACATTATTAAAATAACTGTGAACATATCGGAGTGTTACTGCTTGAATTGGTTTAAATAAAATGTTCGCAAATGTACAACATATTATTTTATAAATCAGTCTGTTGTCCGATGATTTTGTTAACAAAGCTATACGTCATGTAAATCATGTTATAAAACATATGTTTTCGCGTACAAAACTTGGAGATTAAAGAAAAGTCCGTACCTTTGCATCGTGTTTTTCATAGTATTAGATTTAAGGTTAATAAAGGTTGGAGTACAGCGGTACTCCTTTTTTTATGTCCGTATTTTTGATGTTTAAAAGCTCAAAATAAAGCTTGCCCGCGTTTGAACTTAAACACGGGCACGTTTAAGTTCAAACGCGGGCACGTTTTACTTAAAACGACAGGTCGTTTTTTTAAGAGAGTTATCAATCAGAATCTTTATATACAAAAAGGAGGTTTCAGCCGGATAGAACTGAAACCTCCTTTTGTCGTTAAGGTAATATGTGATACTATCAATTATCCTATGTTCTTGACCTTAAGCAGATATTCCGCTATCTGAACAGCATTCAGTGCGGCGCCTTTCTTTATCTGGTCACCTACAATCCAGAATGTAAGTCCGTTTTCGTCTGCCAAATCCTTACGGATACGACCAACGTAAACAGGATCCTTGCCTGCAAGGAACAATGGCATAGGATATTCTTTTTCTGCAGGATTGTCCATCAGAACAAGTCCTTCGCCTTTTGAGAATGCTTCGCGAGCCTCTTCTACTGATACAGGACGTTCTGTTTCAATCCAGATGCTTTCTGAGTGTGAACGAAGGGCAGGAACACGAACACAAGTTGCACTTACCTTAACGTCAGAGTGCATGATCTTGCGTGTTTCGTTGTACATCTTCATTTCTTCCTTAGTATAACCGTTTTCAGTGAATACGTCAATCTGAGGGATGAGGTTGAATGCTAGCTGATAAGCGAATTTTTCAACTGTTACAGGCTCGTTGGCCAATACCTGACGATACTGTTCGTAAAGTTCGTCCATAGCTGCTGCACCTGCACCGCTGGCAGCCTGGTATGTTGATACGTGGACGCGTTTTATATGTGTAAGGTTTTCTATGGCTTTTAGTGCCACAACCATCTGTATGGTTGTGCAGTTTGGATTTGCTATAATGCCACGTGGGCGGTCTAATGCATCTGCGGCATTGACTTCCGGAACTACCAGTGGAATATCGTTATCCATACGGAAAGCACTGGAATTGTCTATCATGACAGCTCCGTACTTGGTTATTGTTTCCGCAAATTCTTTCGAAGTACCGGCTCCGGCGGAGGTAAAGGCTATGTCAACACCCTTAAAATCATCGTTGTGCTGCAGAAGTTTGACTTCTATTTCTTTTCCACGGAATGTGTATTTTCGTCCTGCACTACGTGAGGAACCGAACAAAACTAATTCATCTAAAGGAAAATCTCTTTCTTCGAGCACTCTCAGGAACTCTTGTCCTACGGCTCCGCTCGCACCAACAATTGCTACTTTCATGTCTTTATAAATCTATTAAGTTAATATTTCCCTAACTATTATATATTCGTAAATTTTAGTCGTATTGTATCGTTTGTTATTATTTAGACTGCAAAAATAAAACATTCTGACTGATAAATATTGAAACTCGGAATTTTTTTTCTATTTTTGTTCAATAAATGAAAGATTACGATACGAATTTATGAAAGATTTGCTCAATTTACTAGACCTTGATTTTCATTTCCCCATAACAGACCCGACGTGGATTTTCTTTTTGGTGCTGGTAATCATATTGCTTGCTCCTATTATCTTAGAAAAACTGCATATTCCGCACATCATAGGAATGATATTGGCCGGAGTCGTTATCGGTGAGCATGGATTTAATATCCTGGCGCGCGACAGCAGCTTTGAACTGTTCGGGAAAGTAGGACTGTATTATATCATGTTCCTTGCCGGTCTGGAAATGAATATGGAGGACTTCAAGAGCATACGTGGAAAAGCGATGGTATTGGGGTTGTTGGCCTTCGTCATTCCGTTGGGCATCGGTTTTTGGACCAATGTAAACATCTTGGGCTATGGAGTCGTCTCTTCGGTATTGCTTGCCAGTATGTATGCGTCGCATACTCTTATCGCTTACCCCATTGTCATCCGTTACGGCATAAACCGCCATCGGGCTGTAGGTATCGCGGTAGGGGGTACGGCGGTGACAGATACCCTTACTTTGCTTGTGTTGGCAGTCATCGGCGGCCTGTATAAAGGCGAGACTTCGGATATGTTCTGGGTATGGCTGGTGTTGAAAGTGTTAGTGCTTGGAGCCATCATTATGTACACTTTCCCGCCTATAGCCCGCTGGTTCTTCCGCCGTTATAGTGACAATGTGGTGCAATATATTTTTGTCATGGCGATGGTGTTCCTTGGTGCCGGACTGATGGAAATCGTTGGCATGGAAGGTATATTGGGAGCGTTCTTGGCCGGATTGGTATTGAACCGTTTGATTCCTCACGTGTCACCGCTGATGAATCATTTGGAGTTTGTGGGTAACGCGTTGTTCATCCCTTATTTCCTTATAGGTGTCGGCATGCTGATAAACGTAAACGTGTTGTTCGGGCATATAGATTCTATAAAGGTAGCTTCTGTGATGATTGTGGTGGCATTGGTCGGGAAATGGATAGCTTCGTGGTTGACTCAGAAGATTTTCCGGATGCGTGCCGTGGAGCGTGAGTTGATGTTCGGGCTGAGCAACGCGCAGGCGGCGGCCACTCTGGCGGCGGTATTGGTGGGTTACGACATTATCCTTCCCTCCGGTGAGCGGCTGTTGAACGAAGATGTGTTGAACGGGACGATTTTGCTTATATTGGTGACATGTGTTGTCAGTTCGTTCATTACCGAACACACGGCCAAGCAGATTGCCACGAGCGACGATGTAGGCTTGGATGAAGGCAAAGAGCATGAAAAAGAGCGTTTCCTGGTTCCTATAGCTAATCCGGAAACTTTGGAAAGCTTGATGAGTTTGGCGTTGGTCTTGCGCAACGAAAAGATAAGCGACAATTTGGTTGCGCTTAGTGTCATCAACGACAACAACGATTCGGTGAAGCAGGAAATGCGAAGCAAGCGTAACTTGGAGCGGGCGGCCCAGATAGCAGCGTCAACCAATGTGCGGATGAAGACTGTTAGCCGTTTTGATTTGAACATAACAACAGGCATTCTTCATACGGCAAAGGAATGTGATGCGACTGACATTATCATAGGTTTGCATTATAAGGCGAGCATCGTTGACTCTTTTTTCGGTAACATGACAGAGAATTTGTTGAAGAATACATATTTGCAAGTGATGATTGTGCGTTTCCTGATACCTGTCAATACGTTGCGCCGAATAATTGTGGCGGTGCCTCCAAAAGCCGAGTTCGAGCACGGTTTTACCAGATGGATAACATATATGTGCCGTTTGAGCAGCCAGCTTGGGTGCAGGGTGCATTTTTATGCTCCTTTGCGTACTTTGGGATACATCAGCGGTTTTATACAAAAGAAATTCAAGGACACGCGCACCGTTTATTCCGAACTTGAGAATTGGGAAGACTTGTTGTTGTTGACCGGGCAGGTTAATTACGACCATCTGCTGGTTATTGTAAGTGCGAGGTGCGGGTCTATTTCTTACGATTCTTCTTTCGAGAAACTTCCGACGCAGGTCTCCAAATATTTCAATAACAACAGCATCATGCTGCTCTATCCTGAACAAAAAGGCGATCCTAACGAGAGTCTTTCTTTCTCCGACCCGCACGGATGGGCAGAGACGCAATATTATGATAAAGTAGGTAATTGGATTTATAAATGGTTCAAAAAGAATTCGTAAATTGGCAGCAGCGCACGGAACTGTTGCTGGGAAGAGAAAAAACGGAGCGGTTACGCCGTGCCCATGTACTGGTGGTAGGTTTGGGAGGAGTAGGGGCGTATGCTGCCGAGATGTTGTGCCGTGCAGGCATAGGGCACATGACTATAGTAGATGCCGATACCGTGCAGCCTACCAATATTAACCGTCAGCTTCCGGCACTTCATTCCACGTTGGGGCAATACAAGGCAGATGTGCTTGCCACACGTTTTCGCGATATTAATCCCGATATACGATTGGATGTATTGCCTGTATATTTGAAGGATGAAGCTATTACGGAGTTGCTGGACAGTGAAAGGTTTGATTTTGTTGTTGACGCCATTGACACCGTGGCTCCGAAATGTTATCTTATATATAATGCTTTGAAGCGAGGGCTAAAGATAGTCAGCAGCATGGGGGCAGGTGCCAAGAGTGATATTACGCAGGTCAGATTTGCCGATTTATGGGAGACTTACCATTGCGGACTTAGCAAGGCTGTGAGAAAACGTTTGCAGAAAATGGGGATGAAGCGGAAATTGCCGGTGGTGTTCAGTACAGAGCAAGCAGATACGAATGCCGTCGTATTGGTAGATGACGAGCAGAATAAAAAATCGACTACAGGCACTGTGAGCTATATGCCGGCGGTGTTCGGGTGTTATCTGGCTGAATATGTGATAAAGAGAATCTAAACATTCCTGAGATATGATAGAGATAGAAGGAATAACGAAAAGTTTTGGACAACTTCAGGTGTTGAAAGGTATAGACTTGAATATTGATAAAGGTGAAGTAGTGAGTATTGTAGGTCCAAGCGGTGCCGGAAAAACTACTTTGCTTCAGATTATAGGAACTCTTGATAGGGCTGATGCCGGAAGAGTGATAATCAACGGTACTGACGTAAGCCGTATGAAAGAGAAAGAACTGTCTGCTTTCCGAAACAGGGAGATAGGTTTCGTTTTTCAGTTTCATCAGTTGCTGCCTGAGTTTACAGCATTGGAGAATGTCACTATTCCTGCCTTGATTAAAGGGGTTTCAGCTACAGAGGCTCGCAAGCAGGCACTTGAAATGCTGAACTTTTTAGGATTGTCAGACCGTGCATCACATAAGCCGGCAGAACTCTCGGGTGGAGAGAAACAGCGTGTGGCTGTGGCAAGGGCTTTGATAAACAATCCGGCTGTAGTGTTGGCTGATGAACCTTCGGGAAGCCTTGACACTAAGAATAAGGAGGAACTACACAATCTGTTCTTTGAATTGCGCGATAAGCTGGGGCAGACTTTCGTAATAGTAACTCATGATGAAGGACTTGCCGGCCAGACTGACCGGACTATTCACATGCTGGATGGAAGGATTGTTTAACCAACAACTATAAACCAACAACTAACAACTATATATAATTATGAGTCATATTAAATTGGGAGAATATAACCTTTTGGAAGTCGTAAAGGAAGTCGATTTCGGTGTTTACCTCGATGGCGGTGATGATGGAGAAATATTGTTGCCTACACGTTATGTTCCTCTGGATTGCAAGCCTGGAGACGTACTGAATGTGTTTATTTATCTCGATATGGACGAACGTCTGATAGCCACCACATTGCAACCATACGTTAAGGTGGGAGAGTTTGCCTGTCTCGAGGTGGCGTGGGTAAACCAGTTCGGCGCTTTCCTTGACTGGGGACTTATGAAAGACCTTTTTGTTCCTTTCCGTGAGCAGAAAATGAAAATGGTGAAAGGAAATTCGTATGTGGTCCATGTTCATCTTGACGAGGACAGCTACCGTATTGTGGCTTCTGCCAAGGTAGAAAAATATCTTTCAAAAGAAATGCCTGAATACAATCCCGGCGATGAAGTGGATATTATGGTATGGCAGAAAACTGACCTGGGATTTAAGGTAATTGTTGACAATAAGTTCTGTGGTATGATTTTCAAGAATGAGATATTTACCGATGTACGTACAGGAATGCGAATGACTGCTTATATCAAGCAGGTTCGTCCTGACGGAAAGATAGACCTTGAACTTCAGAAAGGCGGAGTTAAGAAGGTGGAAGACTTTGCGGACACCCTTCTGGAATATATCCGCAGTAACGGAGGCTCCACTCCATTGAACGACAAGACTGATGCCGATGTGATATACAACACTTTCGGCGTAAGCAAGAAGACCTTCAAGAAGGCTGTGGGCGATCTTTACAAGAAACGTCTTATTGTGCTTGAAGGGGAACAGGGAATACGTCTGGCATAAATGGAATCATACATATAGGATTTATCCTATAAGATATAGGAATCTTCCTAAAAACGTTTGGGAATATTCTTTTGTAGGGGGATTTTTATCTCCCTATTTTTGTGTCAGGAAATTAAAACAGAAGATTATGAAGAGAAGATTTTTAATAATGGTTATGGCGGTTGCGGCTCTGATAGTCGCTGTTCCTGCCGATGCGTTTGATTTGGGTGATGTAAGGGTTAATGCCCGTTTCCTGACGGACAGGATGGCTTTTGAACTGAATCTTAACCAGCGTCAGTATAATGACCTGTACGAGATTAATTTCGATTTTTTCAGTAACGTGGATCCATACGTCGATGCTCTTGCCAGAGCCGATGCGCGTGCTATGGATATGTATTACAGATACCTTGACGAGAGGAATGACGATTTGAGATGGATTCTTTCGAATGCTGCCTACGTCAGGTTCATGGCTATAGACTATTTCTTCCGTCCGATATATGCCATGAATAATGTGTGCTACATACGTGTATATAAAGCCTATCCCGACAGGAAGTTTTTCTATTACGGATTGCCTGCGCATTATTACTCATATAGAGGGGCTCACTCGCGTGCACATTGTGGAGGTGTAAGTTTCTACAAAAAGAATTTCAGGAAGCATTATAATCATAAGGTATATGCGGGAAATTATCAGTGTCGTCCGGAACATAGGCCTCATGATTTTGGAAGACCGGACCCTTCAGTACGTCCGCAGCGTCCTTTACCACCTCCTTCGAGACCAGTTACTCCTCCTTCGGCGCGCCCGCCGAAAGACAATCATGGCAAGCATGACAGATATGAACGACGTGAGAGCGTAAAGCCGGGGAAAGAAACTAAGAACAGAAAGTCTGCTGACAGAAAGTCTAACCGTTCGGCGAGAGAAGCCTCAAGAAGGAATGTTCGCGATTTGTAATAATATGAATTTGTTTTTTTTATAATATCTCTCTCTTGTTATTAATACGTATGTTTTTTTTCTTCTTATGGTAAAAAAGTTTTCAGAAAAGAAAAGCCGGCTATACAGTCTGTGTGATACAGAAGGGTATAGTCGGCTTTCAATATGATGATGTCGTCTGGTTTTTACTTCAGAGTCAGTGGAGTTCCTTTATAGAAATCAAGTATTTTTGTACGGAATATATAGTCGTATTTAGCCTGTAGTCTTTCGGAGATGGCTTTCATCCAGTTTGTACGGCTCTCATTGTATTCTGTGGCGTTGGCTTTTCCCTCGGCATATTTCTCTTTCATGAGATTGAATGACGCTTCCGCCGCCTCATCTGCTGTCAGGCTGCTTTCGTATCTGCTTTCGGCTCCGAGCGCATTGTAATACGCCTGCTGTATTTCCTTGTAAAGCGCTTTTTTGCTATCCTCAAGTTGCCAGCTCAGTGTGCTTTGCTGTATTTTGGCGCTTCTCACCTGGTTTCTTGTACTGAAACGGTTGAATATTGGAATACTCAGCTGAAAACCGAAATACTGGCTGAAGTTATCTTTCAGCTGCGAGCCGAAAATGCTGTTTTTCATTCCGGACACTTTATAATAGTTTGTACTGAGTCCTGCTCCGAAACTCAGCTGCGGATAATAGGCGCTTTGGGCTATTCTGATTGATTTTGCCGCTCCGTCCAAACGGTATTGCGCCGCTTTGATTGAAGGCTTGAACAGGACAGCCTCGTTGTATATCTCGGCTGGAGATGTTATGCTGCCTGCATACTCATCCATATCGGCCTCAGGTGATACTATTGAGAAGTTTTCAGGCGATGGCAGTTCAAGCAGCTGACTCAAATCCAAAAGCGCAAGTTTCTGGTTGTTGTCGGCCTGCACTGCCGACAGCTCGTCCTGGGCTACTCTTGATTTCGCCTCAAGCCATTCTGCTTCTGAGGCTTTTCCGGTCTTGAAATATGCTTCTTTCTGCGATAGCATTTCCTTGCTGAGCTCCACCTGAAGATGTGCCACCTGGGCTAACTCTTCGTTGAACAGTACCTGCAGGTATGCCGATGCCACTTGTATGCTGATATCTTCCTTAGCTTTGTTCAAGTCCTCAGTAGCTGCTTGCAGGTTAAGTTTGGCAAGAGCTATATTGTTTGTTATTCTCAATCCGGTGAATAGCGGTACACTGGTGTTCAGGCTGAATGACGTGTTTTGAGTATTCAGACTTTTGTAAGTATTGTCCGACTGGAGGCTTCGTCCGAAGTTGAATGAGTGGGATGCCCCTCCTGTCAAATCCGGCAGACGGCTCCATTGTGCTGTATTCAGTTCCACGGCGCTCTGTTCAGTAGCCGCTTCCTGTTGTTTTATTCCAACGTTGTTTTCAATGGCGTGTCTGATACATTTCTCCAGATCCCATTTTTCCTGCGAGTAGGCATTGCCTGAGAGTAGGAGTATCAAGGCTGACGCTGTTATTATGTTTTTATTCATGTCGGTTGTTCGTTTGTTTTAATACCTTATTCTTTCTTCAGACCGCGAACGAGGTCGTTCTCTTTCAATCCTGATTTCACTTCAACGTTTATTCCGTCGCTTACCCCAGTTCTGATGTTTTTACGGTCGAATTTCTGTCCTGACACACTGTCTGTAAGCAGATATACAAATGTTGAGTCACCTTTAAATTCGAGTGCGCTTTCCGGAATACTCAGCACATTGTTTGCTCTTTGCAGTTCCATCTCGGCGTTTGCGCTGTATCCTGAGCGGATTGTCACGCTGTCCGGCACTGTTATTGCGGCTTTTATCTCGAACTGGTTGGCACCGTTGTTTTCCACGCTTTTAGGTGAGATATATTCAAGTGTGGCGCTGAAAGTCATATCCTGCAATGCTCCCAAAGTTATTTTTACAGGTATTCCGACCTTGATTTTTCCAACTTCGGTTTCGTCCACGTTTCCTCTGAATATAAGGTCCCCCATATCTGCGACGCTTGCTATTGTGGTACCGTCGTTGAAAGTGTTACTCATGATAACCGAGTTTCCCACTTTGATAGGTACGTCGAGTATAAGTCCGTCGATGGTAGAACGTATCAGCGTGCTGCTGAATGACGCGCTGTTCTTAGTGATACCTTCCTTTATGATTTCCAGATTGTCCTTTGCTGCCTGTATCTCTTCGCGTGCCTGCTTTGTCGTAAGCAGAGTTTTTTCGTATTCTTCGTTGCTGACAAGTTTCTTTTCGAAAAGTTTCTCCATACGTTCAAGGTCTGTCTCTGCCTGACGTCCGTTCATTTCGGCAAGTCTTACACGGCTTTCTGCCGAATTGAGCTGTCCCAATTCAGGTATAACCTTTACTTTTGCTATTACTTCTCCTTTTTTCACGGTCTCGCCGGCTTCCTTATATACTTCTGATATGATACCTGATATCTGAGGTTTGATTTGTACTTCGTCACGTGGCTCTATTTTACCGGTCGCTACTGTTGTCTGTACGATGTCTGATTTTACAACCTTCAATACGTTGTACTCCACTTTCTTTGGTTGTGATTTCTGGTATAGGAATACGAATGTTCCAAGAAACAGTAGTGCGATGACCACCATTATACCTATTCTGATAAATTTCTTCATATAATTTGGTTTTTTAAATTTCTTGTTCTTATATGTTGTTCCACTCTAAATAACTAACAACTAATAACTAATAACTGATAACTAACATAAACATCACTCATCCCTGATGGCTTCTATAGGCTTGATGGCCATTGCCCTGAAGGCAGGTGCCAGTCCGGCAAGTAATCCCAGGATAAGCAGTAAGATACATGCGCCGATGGCTCCCCAGAAACTTATCTGGAAGTGTGCAGCCGAGGTAGGCGAGGAGAGTGCCTCTTCTACAATATTCAGAAGGAAAACTGCGAATGATATTCCGCTCATGCCCGCTATGATGGTAAGCACCATACTTTCCGTTAGAATCTGGCTCAGTATGTCGTTCGGGCGTGCCCCTATGGCTCTTCGGATACCAATTTCAGTAGTTCTTTCTTTTACTGTCACCATCATGATGTTGCTTACTCCTATTGCTCCCGCCAGCAATGTGCCAAGTCCCACCATCCATCCCAAGACTTCTATTCCGGAGAACAAGTTGTCCATCATTCCGAACATGGCCTCAGCGTTTACGCTTATTACGGCCTGCTTGTCGTCAGGATGAACATTATGAGCGCGCTTGATAACCGTTTCCACTTTTTTCTGTACCTCACTTACGGAGTAACCTTTCTTTACCGTAAAACTCAGCATCTGTATCTTGTCGCCGAAGTTGTAGTTCTGTTGCATTGTCGAGAAAGGAATTATGATTGAAGTCTCAGCCTGGCCTTGTACGGACATGTTTCCTGCAGCCATATTCACTCCGATAACCTGATAGTATATACCGTTGACCTCGATATACTTGCCACACGGATTGTTCTTGTCCGGGAACAGGCTTTCGAAAATTCTGCTGCCGAGCACACAGACTTTACGCTTGTTTATGATGTCCATATCGTTGATATACCTGCCCATCGAGATTTGCGGTTCTTCTATCTTGGCATATATCGGATAAAGCCCTTTAAGTGTTCCTGAGGTCTTGTTCTCATTGTAAACCATGTCCATTCCCCATTTGGTGATGTTAGGCGTTACAACCTCTATTTCCGGCACACTGCGTCTTACTCTTTCCACGTCAGTGTTTGTTAGTTCCCAGAATCGTCCCTGCTGGAAACCTTTATATGCCTTGCTTGTCTGGTTGGTACCCATAAATCCCGAGTTGGTGGCAAATCCTACAAACTGTTTTGCCATCAGGTCCTGTACGCCCTTTGTTCCTCCCATCAGGGCCACAAGCATGAATATTCCCCAAAACACTCCGAAAGCCGTAAGCAGGCTTCGAGTCTTGTTTCTTGTTATGGTGAGGAATATTTCCTCGCATGTATCCAAATCAAATCGTCTCATAATCAGTCTGCTCTAAGTGCTTCTATCGGTCGTATCATAACAGCCTTTCTTGCAGGAAACAGTCCGGCAAGTGTTCCGGCTATTATAAGTGTCAGTGTGGCCTGTATGGCTATTTTTATATCTACGGTAGGATTCTCGAAGACTGTCATCGAGAAGACACCGGCGTCTACTACCTGCTTTCCGGCTACTACATTCATGTATTCAGTAGTGGCTATTCCTGCCACCATGCCTATATATCCGAAAAACGTCGTTATTACCACGCTTTCCGATATTATCAGCCATAATATAGATGAAGGTTTTGCTCCGAGGGCTTTTCTTATTCCGAACTCGTGTGTCCTTTCTCTTACGGTTATCAGCATTATATTGCTTACTCCTACAATCCCGCTCAATAATGTGAAGATACCGACAACCCATATTGAGATGTTAAGGATATTTGTAGCCGACTGCTGCTGGAGATATTGCGTAAATCTGTTCCATATCCATATCGCGCTGTCATCGTCGGGAGCAAAATTGTTGTTCTTTCCTATTGCGGCCCGGTATTCTTCCTCGAAAGCATCATTGCTTGCCTCGTCTGTCAGGTTTTGCGTAGAAAATATTATATTGTCTATGCTGTCTCCCTTACTGTAGATAAGCTGTAGAGTAGTAAACGGAACCAGTGCGCTTGGCGAGAAACTGTTTTGGTCGGAATATATTCCCACTACCTGATACATCACTCCTTGCGACGTGATATATTTTCCGATGCCTTCTGTATTTGGGAAAAGAATGTCGTACGTCTTTTGGTGTAATACCATTACCTTGCGCATCTCGTCCATATCGCGCTTGTTGATGAACCTGCCTTTCACGAGCTTCATAGGCTCCATGTCCGTATGGTTGGGAAATACGCCGTCAATAGTGATACTTACATTCTCCTTGCCGTATGTCAGTATTCCGCTGTGGCTTGTTGTGGCACCTACTGTGGTTATGTTTTCCGTAAATCTTTTAGAGGTTATTTTCATGTCGCTTTCGTTCAGCGAAATGTTTCTTCCCTCGTTCAGTCCGTTGAAAGCCTTCGATGTTACTCCCGGATAAATCTTCATGGAGTTCATCTTCATGTCTGCCGACTGGTTTTCAAAGGCATGGATAAGTCCGTTCCCTGCCCCCAAAAGAACAATAAGCATGTATATTCCCCAGGCTACTGCAAATCCCGTCAAGGCCGTGCGCAGCTTGTTTCGCATTATTGTTCCGTATATTTCTTGAATAAGATCTGTCATGTCACTTGTGTTATTTCATGAATCCGTCTTTGCCGAACGGTGAAGCGTTATGGTCTATGTTGTCTTCAATTTTTTCTATGATTCCATCCTTGATGTGGATAATTTTGTTTGTCTGGTTCGCCACTCCGCTCTCGTGAGTCACTATTATTATCGTAAGTCCTTCTTTCTCGTGAAGCTCTTTCAGAATGTTCATTACCTCAACAGAAGTCTTGCTGTCAAGTGCCCCTGTAGGTTCGTCGGCCAGTATTATTTCCGGTTTGGATATAAGGGCCCTTGCTATTGCGACTCTCTGTTTCTGTCCTCCTGAGAGTTCGTTCGGCATGTGGTGGGCCCATTCTTTCAGTCCGAGCTTGTCAAGATATTCCATTGCGAGCTCATTTCTTTTTTTCCTGCTTACCCCCTGGTAATACAGTGGCAGAGCCACGTTCTCCATCGCGTTTTTAAATGAAATAAGGTTGAATGACTGGAAGATGAAGCCTATCATCCTGTTTCTGTATTCGGCAGCTTTTGTCTCACTCAGGTCTTTTATCAGCACGCCGTTTAAAGTGTATTCCCCTGTATCATAGTTGTCAAGTATTCCCAATATATTAAGTAATGTGGACTTTCCTGAACCGGATGCTCCCATTATGGAAACGAATTCCCCTTTTTCTATATCGAGGTTAATACCTTTCAAGACGTGTAGGGGGGCACCGTTATGATATGTCTTGTTTATGTCCTTCAGATGAATCATTGTGTCAATTAATTAATAAAATCGCGGCTAAATTAGAAAAAAACTTATATACTCATATTAATATTTGCATGAAAAATTTGTGTGATACACGTCAATTGTATATTTTTGTCTCAATAATTAACCCTAAACAATTAATGTCATGACAGTAAATATGGAAAAGCCATATGTAGTTGGTATGGATATCGGCGGTACTAATACCGTATTCGGTGTAGTTGATTCTCGTGGTAATGTGTTGGCCTCAGACTCTATAAAGACTCAGGATTATGAGACTATTGACGAGTATGTAGATGCTGTTTGCAAAAAGCTTATCCCTCTTTTGCAGCAGTTTGGCGGTGCTGAGAAGTTTAAAGGAGTTGGTGTAGGTGCGCCTAACGGTAACTATTATAAAGGAACAATCGAGTTTGCTCCTAATCTTCCATGGAAGGGAGTTATTCCTTTGGCTGCCATGTTTGAAGACAAGTTGGGAATCCCTACAGCACTTACAAACGATGCCAATGCGGCTGCAATCGGTGAAATGACTTACGGTGCTGCTCGCGGATTGAGAGATTTCATTATGATTACACTTGGTACAGGTGTAGGTAGCGGTATCGTTGTAAACGGCCAGTTGGTATATGGCCACGATGGTTTTGCGGGTGAGCTTGGTCACGTGATTGCTGAGCGCGACGGTCGTATCTGCGGATGCGGACGCAAGGGTTGTCTTGAGACTTATTGCTCTGCTACAGGTGTTGCACGTACTGCACGCGAATTCCTTGTGGCACGCTCTGAACCAAGTTTGCTTAGAGAAATTCCTGCCGAGGAAATCGTGTCAAAGGATGTTTACGATGCTGCAATCAAGGGCGATAAACTCGCTCAGGATATTTTCGAATATACAGGAAATATTCTCGGTAGAGCTTTGGCGGATTTCATTGCATTTTCAAGTCCTGAAGCTATTATCCTGTTCGGAGGTCTTGCCAAGTCAGGCGATCTTATCATGAAGCCTATCCAGAAAGCTATGGATGAAAATGTTCTTAAGATTTATGCCGGAAAGACTAAATTGTTGCTTTCTCAGCTTAAAGATGCTGATGCTGCCGTTCTTGGCGCAAGCGCGTTAGGTTGGGAAGTTAAGGAAGATTAATCTTTTCCAAATATATAAAGAATGTTCATTTGGCAATGTTTATTCAGCGCCTTATGAGCATTTTTTTGTTTGATGGTCAAATGTTCTTACGTTTCTTCCATATATACGGACGCAGGATGTAATAACTGAACAGACTGCCTGAAATTACTCCTACTATATTGGCCAGAAAATCCATCCAGTCGCCACCTCGTGTCTCCGTAAGCGTGGATTGTCCTATTTCGATAAGTCCGCTCATTATTATCGGACATATTACACCCCCTATTATCAGATGTTTCCTTATCATCGGAAAGTGTTGCCTCAGATGTTCTGTCCATAGAACTATGGTCAGTCCTCCGTACATGCATACATGTACTAATTTATCAATATTCTTTATCTCGTTAATCGATGTTTGTGGAGGTTTGAAGAACGACAGGTAAAGTATTGCCGCTATTACCAGAATCGACAGTGGATAACGTTTTAAATATGTAATCATGTTATAAATATTAATTCGGATGCCAAAAATATGATATTTTTTGTACATTTGTGCCTTAAAACAGTTCTATTTATTATTTAATATGTTTTTTTATGCAACATAATCACGACAGAGTAAGTTTTGGAAGTAAATTGGGAGCGATATTGGCGGCCGCAGGTTCTGCCGTAGGCTTGGGGAACATTTGGCGATTTCCATACGAGGCGGGTAATCACGGTGGTGCGGCTTTCATACTGATATATTTAGGATGTATATTCATATTCGGTTTGCCTATCATGGTTGCCGAGTTTACTATCGGACGTAGAGCCAAGGCCAGCACCGGAGGGTCTTTCAGTGTCCTTGCGCCAGGTACCCAATGGAAATGGGTAGGCTATTTGGGCGTTCTGACAGGGTTTCTTATTTTGGGATATTATTCCGTCGTTGCCGGATGGACTTTGGAATATCTTCTACAGTCTGTCACCGGAGGCTTCAATGGTAAGGATGCCGAAGGCTTTATAGCTATGTTCAATGAGTTTTCGTCCGATCCTCTACGTCCTATTATATGGCTTACGGTATTCATGTTTCTCACCCATTACGTAATAGTAAGAGGTGTGAAGGATGGTATAGAACGTTCTTCAAAGGTCATGATGCCTGTACTTTTCATTCTTGTGGTATTGCTGGCTATATGTTCAGTCACTCTACCGGGCGCGGAAAAAGGTCTTGAGTTCCTTTTCAAGCCTGATTTCAGTAAAGTCACTCCTGAAGTGTTTCTTGGAGCTATGGGACAGGCCTTCTTCTCTATGAGTCTCGGTATGGGTTGTTTGTCAACTTACGCCTCTTATTTCGGTAAGGATACAAGACTTGGACATACTGCTATGAGTGTAGGCATGATAGATACTTTTGTCGCCATACTTGCAGGAATAATTATATTCCCTGCCGCTTTTTCGGTTGGTATAAATCCCGGTTCCGGTCCTTCGCTGATATTCATAACCTTGCCCAATGTGTTCCAGCAGGCCTTTTCGGGAGTACCGTTTCTTGCTATGATTTGTGCCGCGGCATTCTATTTGCTTCTGGCGTTGGCGGCACTTACTTCAACCATATCTCTGCATGAGGTGTCAACGGCTTTTCTTCACGAAAAGTTCGGTCTTGTACGTGGTAAGGCAGCCACAATAGTGTCCGTAGGGTGCTGGATGATAGGCGTTGTGTCGTCGCTTGCCCTTGGCGAGTGGAGCGGTTTCAAGATTGCCGGCATGAATTTCTTTGATGCTTTGGACTATCTTACCGCTAAAATCATGCTTCCGGTTTCGGGCATGTTGTCTGCAATCTTTGTAGGATGGGTGCTTGATAAAGCTATAGTGAAAGGCGAGGCCACAAATTACGGTACTCTCAAGCCTACGTTCTATCCATTGTATATCAATATTCTGAAGTTTATTGCGCCTGTAGGCATTATGCTCATATTCCTTAACGAATTGGGACTGTTCTAATAAAGCAAGTTCTATATGTTGAAGGACTGGTTCTATTATACGCGTGGACAGCGCAGGACGATATTGTTATTGCTTATTGTTATTCTACTGCTCGTTGGAGTCGTTATCGGTGGCGGATTTTATAACGTTAGTAATTGCGTAACCGTAGAAACTTTGGATATTGCGGATTCTCTTTATGCAAAAGTGGAAAATGACAGGCGCGAATGGAAGGGCGGAAAGACTTATGCGTACAATAAAAATCATAATACCTCCCCGTCTGTACGCGGTTACACATATAAGAAATCTGCCGAAGCTTCAGGTTATTACGGAACAAAGTCAAGGAAGGACACATCATTATTATATCCCAGACAGGAAAAATACACCTCGAAATTTATCATTGATGTGAATTCTGCCGATACGTTGATATTGAAGAAAGTGCCCGGCATAGGCAGTGTTATTTCAAGGAATATTGTGAACTACAGAAACCGCCTCGGCGGATTCTATGACGTACGCCAGTTGCTTGAAATCAGATATGTCGATTCCACATTGCTCGACTGGTTTGAGGTGAAATCGGGATTGTCGCGTAAAATCAATGTCAACAAGGCCGGTATGGACGAGCTGCGCAATCATCCTTACATGGATTATTATAAGGCAAAGGCCATAATTGATTTCAGGCGGAAACGCGGTCCCCTAAGCGGCATGTCGCAAATATCAATCCTCGGTGAGTTCACCGAGGACGATATATTGAGACTCAGCCATTATTTCGAATTCGAATAAGGGATGCGGTTTACACAAAAAAACGAAATGTGCGATTATTATTTTTCGACATTGTATCCTGCAGATTTTGCTATCAGTTTTGGAATCTGTGTGTTGTCCAGTCTTCCGCTGAAGTTTTCCGAGCCTGCGCCGATGGCAAATACAGGAACATATCCTGCGGAATGACCTCCGCTGGTCCATCCGATGAGGGCTATCTCGTTTATTATACGTTTTGCTTCAGCTGCCAGAGCTTCATCCTGGGCATATTCACTTTTTTCCATTTTGGCTTTCTGACCTTTCAAAGTCTTCTCGTAAACGCTTTTCAGACGCGTTTCCTGCTCTTCCGACAGTTCTATTTCATCCCAGAATCCGAAATTCTCTTCCAATGCATCCTGTACAGCTTTCCAAGGAACATTGTTTTTATACTCCTTGCGCATAGAATTCAGTATCTTTGTAAACCCGCTTTCGCTTGTCTTCTGGTTTTCGATGGCTTTAAGGTTCAGTTTGTACTGGCCTGTTCCCAATACTATACCTCCGGTTTCATGGTCGGCTGTCACTACAATAAGAGTTTCATCCGGATGCTGTTTGTAGAATTCGTATGCCTGTTTTATAGCCTTGTCGAAATCCTGTACTTCGCGGAATGCTGTTGCTCCGTCATTACTGTGGCATGCCCAGTCTATTTTCCCGCCTTCCACCATCAGGAAGAATCCCTTGCTCAGATCTTTTGAAAGGAAGTCGATGGCAGAGCGTGTTATTTCCTCCAGTGTCATGTCTTTTTCTGTTCTGTCAATTGCGTATGGAATCGCACTTCTGTCTTTAGATGAGGCTTCCTCGGTCTGGAACAATATCATCTTGTCTGCCTTTGCGCTTTTACTGGTGTAATCCTTATATCCTCTGGCGATAGAATAGCCGTATTCTTCTGCCATTTTGTAGAGGTTCTTTGCATTACTGTCCTTTTTGTTGTCCGGTTCCATGAAATCAGAGCCGGCATAGAAATCAAAACCTGCAGTGTAGAGGTCAGTACCGATGTTATAATAGCTGCTTCTACTTGCCTCATGTGCATAGAATGCGGCAGGAGTGGCATGGTCTACACTGACACTTGTGGCTATACCCACTCTGCGACCGCTGTTTTTTGCCCAAACAGCAACGCTGTTGACCGGTGTCTCGAGGTCTTTCAGTACACCTATTGCTCCGTTTTTGGTCTTATTCCCTGTAGCGAGGGCTGTTCCTGCGGCAGCCGAGTCGGTAACTCCGTTTGTGGCGGAGAAAGTTGTAGCTACTGTGGCGGCGGGAAACTGGGTGAAGCATAATGGCTCTATGCCTATTTCCCCTTTCAGCTCACCCTGAAACAGTTCTGTACCCTGAACCTGGTTTACTCCCATGCCGTCGCCTATGAAATAGAAAACATATTTTGCCTGTTGGGCCAAAATACAATTATATGCCAATAAGGCAAAAGCGAGTGATAAATAGAATTTTTTCATTACTGTGATGTTTTGTTTAGATAAGGCAAAAATAGTTTTTTTTGTGTGCAATCATAAAAAATTAATATTTTTTTGAGCGGATATGTATCTATTGTGTTTGTTTTCAGGTTATACATTACATACATATTAATTTAAAATTATTATATTATGAAAAAGACGATTTTTACCTTAGTTGCTGTTTTTACTCTCAGTTCATGTAATGACGAAAAGATTGAATTCCGTCAGGATTTACCCGTAGGGCTTTATGTGGAAGTAGGTGAGACCAAATTATCAAAAACAGTGACTGACATTGATGGATATGTTACTTTTTCCGTTAATGACCAGATAGGATTGTTCGTTCCTGAACGTTCCACACCTGTATTATGGAAGTACGAAAATAGCGATTGGACTACTTCTGAGACAGTTTTTTGGAAAAATCGTACTGATGATTTTGAATTCCATGCCTATTATCCATGTGACGAAGTTTCAGGCGTCACGTTGTCCTCTGTACCCATGCCCGACCTCACTATCCAGACCGGTTCTCTTGCCGAGATAGGAAAATATGATTTTCTTGCGGGCAGTTGCACTACGTCGTATTCCACGAATAACGGTTTGGTTACTTTTGCCAATGATAATTCTCTCAAACATGTTTATTCTCTTTTGTATCTTAATATAAATGGTCTGAGCTCGGCTGACGATATGGAGATTACCGGATGTAAATTCTCGGGTGAGGGAATTGTCACTCCTCATGTATATTCGTTCGAATCAGCGGGAATGGTCAAGTCAGGTGTTGATGTAAAGTCCGATTTAGACATAAGCGGTTTGTCATATACCGTTACTGGCGAGTCTTATGCGATAGCGGTATTGATAAATCCTGTAACTCTTAATGTCCCCTTAAATTTCACGTTGGAATATAATAAAGGTGGTCTTGGATATGAGGCATCCGCTGATTTGGGGAAAAGTTTTGCGGGAGGAAGTTTCAATAGAATAACTCTCATACTTGTGGATGAAAAGCTGCAGATGTCGGGCATTGAGGTTGACAACTGGAATGTAATTACACTCGATGATGTATATTTAATTGGTGGCGAAAAGTAAGATATTGTCATAATTTTGTAATACATAAAGAATTTTCTTGTAATTTTGCACCTTCAAAATCATTAAGAAACTCTTTTAATAATTAGTTGCACGTATGAAAGCATTGAAGGAACGGATATTGCGAGACGGAAAATGTTTTGAAGGTGGTATCCTTAAAGTTGACAACTTTATCAATCATCAGATGGACCCTATTCTGATGAAATCCATGGCGGTGGAATTTGTAAGGCGGTTTGCCAGTACCAAGATTAACAAAGTGCTGACTATCGAGGCCAGTGGTATAGCACCGGCCATCATGGTGGGCTATTTGCTCGAACTTCCTGTAGTATTTGCAAAGAAGAAGAAACCAAGCACGATGGAGAACATGCTCACAACTACTGTTTATTCTTTCACCAAAGACAGAAACTACGATGTCTGCGTGAGCGGCGATTATCTGTGTCCGGGCGACAAAGTGCTTTTCATCGACGATTTCCTTGCCAATGGCAATGCTGCCAAAGGTATCATAGACCTTGTCAATAAGGCAGGAGCCGAACTTGTCGGTATGGGATTCCTGATTGAGAAATCATTCCAGCACGGCGGCGAACAGCTCAGAAGCATGGGAGTACATGTAGAGTCGCTTGCCATCATCGAAAGCCTTGACAACTGCAAGATAGTTCTTAAAGAAATGTAAGTTCTTTAGTTTTTTAGTTCTTTAGTTGGCTTATGATAACATCATAAACTCACAAACTTATAAACTCATAAACTCAAAAACTCAAATCAACAAATGGAAAATGAACAGAATGTAGCCCCTGGCGAGGGGCTGATTTACGGACTTAACGACCGCCCGCCTTTGAAGGATACCATTTTTGCGGCTTTGCAGCACCTGCTTGCCATTTTCGTGGCAATCATCACTCCTCCGCTTATCATAGCCGGAGCTTTGGGACTTGACATCGAGACAACAGGTTTCCTTGTTTCCATGGCGCTTTTTGCTTCAGGAGTCTCTACTTTCATACAGTGCAGGAGGGTAGGGCCTATCGGTTGCGGATTACTCTGTATCCAGGGAACAAGTTTCTCTTTTATCGGTCCTATCATATCAGCCGGACTTACCGGCGGGCTGAGTTCCATATTCGGAGCGACTATTGCGGCTTCTACTGTCGAGATGCTTATCAGCCGTGTGCTTAAATATACACGTAAAATCATCACTCCCCTCGTGTCGGGCATCGTGGTTACCCTCATCGGTATGAGCCTTATCAAGGTAGGAATTTCAGCTTGTGGTGGAGGTGTGACCGCACAGAACGACGGAACTTTCGGAGCCTTCCAGCATGTAGGACTTGCGGCTTTGGTTCTTGTCCTCATCATCATCTTCAACCGCAGCTCCAACCGCTATCTGCGCATGAGCTCCATCGTGATAGGTCTTCTTGTGGGATACATCGTCGCTTGGGCTTTGGGTATGGTCGATTTTTCTTCCGTACAGAGTTACGGCGGTTTCAACATCCCTGTACCTTTCAAGTACGGAATCTCGTTCGATATTTCTGCCATCATAGGTCTGGGACTTGTTTATCTCATCACCGCCATCGAGGCGTATGGCGACGTCACAGCCAATTCGCTTATCTCTGGCGAGCCTGTTGAGGGAGAGAAGTTTGTCAAGCGTGCTTCCGGAGGTATCCTTGCCGATGGTTTCAACTCCATGCTTGCAGGTATCTTCAACTCCTTTCCTAATTCGATTTTCGCCCAGAACAACGGTATGATTCAGCTTACAGGTGTTGCCAGCCGCTATGTGGGATATTTCATTGCGGGTTTCCTTATCCTGCTCGGTCTGTTCCCGGCTGTAGGGCTTGTGTTCTCGCTTATGCCTGAACCGGTACTTGGAGGTGCCACTCTGCTGATGTTCGGAACCGTAGCCGCTGCCGGAATACGTATCATCGCTTCTCAGAAGATTGACAGAAAGGCTACGTTGGTAATGGCGTTGAGCTTCTCTTTCGGACTGAGCGTGGAACTTGTTCCTGAGATACTTTCGCAGTTGCCGGAAACGCTTAAGAACATTTTCTCGTCGGGTATCACTACAGGTGGTCTTACGGCAATCCTGTCTAACATTCTTATCAGAATAAAAGAATAATATTGTTTCATAAATGATATAAAAGCGATGGCTTGCCTTATTGTTGGCGGTCATCGTTTTTTTTGCGCCTGATAATTATTAGTGTAACACGTAGGTGTTACACGCGTTACACGAACGTACCACACGCGTTACACATACGTGTTACTCTCGTTGCACGAACGTGTCACGCAAATTTTGACGTGGAGTTTACAATAGAAATACAGTATATATAATTTTTTTAACACTTTGTTATGCCTGATATTGTCGTTATTTCGTATATTTGAAAAAAAAGAACTGTGATACAATAAGATGACAATGAAATCAAGAAAGCCATAAAGTTAAAGGAGGAATATTATGCAACTAAAGGAAATAAGTAAAGACATCTATGATTTGGATGCATGGCTTGATGAGGGGCTTGGAGCGGAAGGAACTCCAGAACGTGAGAAGAACCGCGAAAAGGCATGGGAGGAGTATAATGCCCAAATATTGTTGGAAGCCCGCAAAAATGCAAGGTTGACACAGGCAGAACTTGCAAAACGTATTGGTGCAGACAAAGGTTATATTTCAAGAATAGAAAGAGGACTGACAGTTCCTACAGTTGCTACACTTTACAAAATAGCGGCAGCAATGGGAATGACCGTAGAATTACGTCCTTTATAACTATCACCGTCTCCTTTTATGGTGTTGCCTCAAACTGGTGCCTAAATGTGCTGTCATGCTGTAAGAAGTATGAACACACGGAGAATTCACTATTGAGAGAGGTTGTGTTGGAGGTTATAGAAAAGTGAGATATAAGAATAAAGAAACAGGAGCCTTCGGCGGTTGCCGGTGGCTTCGTGTTTTAGGAATAGATGGTTATTTCGGGAAATATGAATATATGTCTTTTATGTTGGATACTCGGTCTTAGAGGCTCTTTTAATGATAGAAATTTGCTTTTTAAAAAGAAATTGATTTCTTTTGCATAAAAGGATATGGAAAAATGAAACATGAAGTATTTTACCAGCTAAAAAAAACTTTGCAGAATATATTACCTCCTGGCTCACATGCTTATCTGTTTGGCTCACAGGCAAGAGGTGATGCAAGAAAAGATTCTGACTGGGATATTCTTATTCTATTGGACAAACCAAAAATAGAGGCTGAGGATTATGATAATCTGTCTTATCCATTGGTTGAACTTGGTTGGTCTATGAATGAATGTGTTAGTCCGATATTATATACTGTAAAAGACTGGATGAAGTATCATTTTACACCTTTTTTCCATAATGTAAAAGATGAGGGAATTTTGTTGGTATGAGTTTGAATGAAGAAGATATAAAGGCTGTTGTGTTTTACCGTAAGGAAAAAGCTTATGCGACACTGCGTGAAGCTGAAGACATGATTGAGACTAAGCATTGGAACTTAGCTATACAACGGATGTATTATGCATGTTTTTATATGGCATCGGCTTTGCTGATGAGTGCAGGATTAAAGTCTCAAACACATAATGGAGTGGTAGGACAATTGGGAATGCATTATGTCTCAAAAGGACTTTTAACCAAGGAAGAAGGAAGATTGTATTCACGATTGCTTCAAAATAGGATTACTGGAGATTACAATGATTTCTTTGACTTTGCAGAGGAAGATGTATTACCTTTGATAGAACCTGTACGCAAGTTAGTGGTAAAGTTGGAAGGATTGATTGACATTCAATAAATGAGAATGGCAGGAAAGTCGTACAGACGGTTATTGAAAAAGTGAGATAAGAGAATAAAAGAACAGAAGCCTCGGCAGTGCCGGAGGCTTTGTGCTTTATGAAACAAATAGGTGTGGCATGAATCGGACAACTTGAAATGTCGGTTGTTCTTTACAACAACTCGTCGAGCGATGTCATTATATTTACATGCGGATATGCCTCAAGTTCTTCGCGTGTAGTCATCCCGTGCAGTACTCCTGCAAAATCGACTCCGGCGTTGAGTGCCGTTTCGGCATCGACGGTGCTGTCGCCGCAATACAGAACATCGTTTTTATCTAATCCCAAATGGCTTATGGCGAACGTCAGTCCTTCGGGTGATGGCTTAGGGGTCTTTACATCTTCTCCACCTACTATTATGTCAAGAAAACCTTCGGGAAGTTTCTTTCCTAAAAGCTCCATGATTCTGTATCTGTACTTTGTGGAGATTATCCCTATTCTTGCTCCTCTTTCCTTTAGGCGTGACAGTACATCAAGCGTTTCCGGAAACAGTACGGTGTTGGCAGTCATAAGTCTGTCGGCCTGTGCCACATACTCTTTGCGGTAGGCGGCTAAGGTTTCTTTGTCGTCGATGCCTGTAAGAATGGTGAACGATTCTTCCAGAGTTTTTCCTATGGTCCGTTTTATCGATTCATCACTGATGCCGTCATGTCCGTGCATGGCAAGCACATTCCTGAAACACATCACTATGCCGCGCGATGAGTCGGCCAGTGTATAGTCGAAATCAAATAGATAAGCCTTGTAGGTTTTATGTATCATTGGGTCTAACGTTTATAATTTGTGTAAAGTTAGTGTAAACAATATTCTATCCAAAACAAAACCCGTTTTTTTGTTTTCAGATTGTAGCCTGTACCAATTTTTTGTAACCTTTAAGCTTATCCGCTTATGCATATTTTCTGAATTTTTTGTACTTTTGTACCGCTTAAACTAATTTAATTGCTTAAAAAGAATGGGAGGTTTTTTTGGTACAGTCTCTAAGGCTGAATGTGTGACCGATTTGTTTTACGGCACAGACTATAATTCTCACCTCGGCACGAAACGTGCCGGAATGGCTACTTACGCTGCAGGTGAGGGTTTCATGCGCGCTATTCACAGTTTGGAAAGTTCATATTTCCGCACTAAGTTCGAATCAGAGCTTCCACAGTTTAAAGGGAATGCAGGTATAGGGGTGATAAGTGACACTGACCCGCAACCTATAATGATTAACTCTCACTTGGGCAAGTTCGCCATAGTGACGGTAGCTAAAATCAATAACGAAGAGGAACTGGTGAATGAACTTCTCGCGTCGAACATGCATCTTTCTGAAATGACGATGAACAAGACCAACCAGACAGAGCTTATAGCGCTGCTGATAGTTCAGGGAAAGGATTTCGTGGATGGTATAGAGAATGTATTCAACAAGATAAAGGGTTCTTGCTCTATGCTTATTCTTACTGAGGACGGTATTATCGTGGCACGCGACAAATGGGGACGTACACCTATTATTATCGGTAAGAAAAACGGAGCATACGCCGCTACAAGCGAGTCGAGCAGCTTGCCTAACCTTGATTTTGAAATAGAAAAATATGTCGGCCCCGGAGAGATTATCCGTATGCGCGCCGACGGACTGGAGCAGATGCGCAAACCTAACGATAAAATGCAGATCTGCTCTTTTTTGTGGGTTTACTATGGCTTCCCGGTTTCTTGCTACGAAGGAAAGAATGTTGAGGAAGTACGTTTCGCCTCAGGATACAAGATGGGACAGACTGACGACTCGGAAGTGGACTGCGCTTGCGGTATTCCTGATTCGGGAGTAGGTATGGCTTTGGGTTATGCCGAAGGAAAGGGTATTCCGTATCATCGCGCGATAGCAAAATATACTCCTACATGGCCTCGCAGCTTTACTCCAAGTAATCAGAACATGCGTTCGCTTGTGGCTAAGATGAAACTTATTCCTAACCGCTCTATGCTTCAGGGAAAGAGACTGTTGTTTTGTGACGACTCTATCGTCCGTGGCACTCAGCTGCGCGACAATGTGAACATTCTTTACGATTACGGAGCTAAGGAAGTACACATGCGTATTGCTTGTCCGCCGCTGATTTACGGATGTCCGTTCATCGGATTTACTTCGTCGAAAAGTGATATGGAACTTATCACACGACGTATAATAAAGGAAATAGAAGGCGACGAGAATGCAAACCTTGACAAGTATGCCACTACGGATTCGCCTGAATATAAGGAACTGGTGGAACGTATAAGAGCACGTTTCGGACTTACTTCACTTAAGTTCAATACTCTTGAAACTCTTATCGAAGCAATAGGACTGCCTAAGTGCAAGGTTTGTACACACTGTTTCGACGGTTCAAGCAGCTTCTGATTCAATTTTATTGGGGAAGTTATAGAAGTTATAGAAGTTAAGAAGTTATAGAAGTTATTGAGTCAGGCGGACTATAACTTCTTAAACTCGTTTAACTTCTGCAAGTCTTGGTGAAACCGAAATTTGAATAAATAAAAAAACTCCGCAGGCAATAGCGCCTTGCGGAGTTTTTTTGTTGTATGAAAATGTTTTATCAGAATGCTTCTGTCATGTTTATGTAGAACAGGTTCTGCTTGTTTACGAAGTCCCTGCCTATATCAAGTCGGAAGTTCATGCGTGGCTGGACTTCAATTCTCAAACCTACTCCGACATTAGGCAGAACTCCTTCTATCCTTGTAGGATTGGGTCCCATAAATCCGGCTCCGCCCCATGCCACATATCCAAGGTGGCTTATGATTCTCTTCCAGATGTTGCTCTTGTCTGTATTAAACATCTGTCTGTATTCGAGTATTGCCAAATGTGCGGACTTGTCGCGGAATTGCCCCATATAGTATCCGCGCAGGTCGAAAGGCGTACCGCTAAGTACGTACTTGTTGATAGGAATATTGTTGCCTATCACGTTCTTGCTCTGGACAGTCCATGCCAGTGTCTTTCTTTTTCCTACTGATTTATACTGCCGGTAGTCCAGTTCAATACGGTAGTAATTGTCGTCACCTCCAAGCCATTTTTGATACATGATTCCGCGGAAGTCGAAGTAAACACCCTTGTAAGCGTTTGCGGGGATGTCTCTTGAATCGTAGCTCAGCAGGAAACCCAGACCGGAACTGAAGTTCTTATATCCGTCTGCTGTACCTCCGGCCTTGATGAAGTCAGGGTCCTCGGTTATGCCTTTGGCTACGTCCATCATGTGGTCGTAGTTCAGGTCTATCTGTGGACCGGCAAAGAAATTGCTTTCCTTCAGGCGGAACAGGAACCAAGGGTTAATCTGTATTCCGCTGTATTTGTACTGGCTTGTCTCTTTCCCGCGGAGATAGTTCTTGTTGGTGGTATATCCCACTCCGTAATAATTTTCACGGGTGTTCTTATATAAGAACTGTCCGAAGATGCGGAACCTGTCGTCCTTGAAGAACAGTTGGGGCTTCACCACTACGTTCAAACCTCCATTGAACATGAATGCTATTGACGCGGGTACTACGGAACGCCGCATGGCGGTGTCCTTGGCGTTCATTCTGAATGTAACCAATGCGCTTCCACCAACTAATACCCCGAAATCGGGTGTATAGCTCGGTCCGCCTAGTATATTGTAATGTACATTTCTGTTTGCCCTTTTCAGCCTTTTGAGCTCTTTTTTGCTTAGAACGGCTGTCGTGTCGGATTCGGCACTGATACTATCTGGAGTTATCGCTGATTCTTGTCCTGAAACATTCAAGGGAAGCGCTATAAGACACGCTATGAGTAGTAATGTGGAATATAATTTCATCTATATATTTGTTTTGGCGACAAAAGTACTAAACTTATGCAATAGTTCCTTGTTCTTTTGATAAGACTTTTTGGTTTTTATAATACATTTCTTTTAAAAGGAATATATTGTATGAAAAATTGCCAAAAAAGACGGGTGTGGTTTTGTTATTAGAAACCATTTATTTAACTTTACATCAATGAATATTTAACATAGAAGAGACATGACAGAAATAGACAGATTTTTAAAGTATGTGACTTTTGATACTCAATCGGACGAGAGTACTGGCGTCACGCCAAGTACCGCAAAGCAGATGGAATTTGCAAAATATCTGAAAAGTGAACTTCAGGAACTTGGGCTTGAAGAAATCTCGCTTGACGAAAACGGATATCTGTTTGCCACCTTGCCTGCCAATGTTGACAGACCTGTTCCTGTGATAGGTTTCATTGCTCACATGGATACAAGTCCTGATATTAGTGGAGCAAATGTTAAGCCACGCATAGTGGAGAATTATGATGGCGCTGACATCGTTCTTTGCGACAAGGACAATATAGTATTGTCGCCTGCACAGTTTCCTGAACTGTTGGACCACAAGGGAGAGGACCTTATAGTGACAGACGGACACACACTGCTCGGTGCTGACGACAAGGCCGGTATAGCTGAGATTGTTTCGGCTATGGCTTATCTGAAGGCGCATCCTGAAATAAAGCATGGAAAAATCAGAATAGGTTTCAATCCTGACGAGGAAATAGGCCTTGGAGCACACAAGTTCGATGTGGAGAAATTCGGCGCGAAGTGGGCTTATACAATGGACGGCGGCGAAGTGGGAGAACTGGAATTCGAGAATTTCAATGCTGCCGCGGCCAAAATTGTTATCAAAGGAAGAAACGTACATCCGGGATATGCCAAGAACAAGATGATTAACTCGATGCTCGTGGCTAATGAGTTTATGTCTATGTTGCCGGCAAACGAGACTCCTGCCACTACTGAGGGGTACGAAGGCTTTTATCATCTGGTAGGCATGAAAGGTGAGGTGGAAGAGTCTGAGCTTTCGTATATTATCCGCGACCACGACAGAGAGATATTTGAAAAGCGTAAGGCGTTTGTAGCTGAATGCGCGAAAAAAATTAATGCCAAATATGGCGGTAAGATTGTGTCTGTAGAAGTGAGAGACCAGTATTACAATATGCGTCAGGAAGTTGAGCCGTTGATGCATATCATTGATATAGCTTTCGGCGCAATGAAAGAGGCCGGAGTGGATCCTAAGGTGAAGGCTATCCGTGGAGGTACAGACGGCGCGCAGCTTTCTTTCAAGGGTTTGCCTTGTCCTAACATCTTTGCGGGAGGGCTGAACTTCCATGGCAGATATGAATTCGTACCTGTACAGTCCATACAGAAAGCGGTAATGGTTATTGTGAAGATAGCCGAGCTTACTGCTAACAGATATTGATTATTGTAATAGTTTGTGAGTTTGTAAGTTTTTAAGTTGGTAATCACAAACTCACAAACTAATAAACTCACAAACTTAAAAATAATACGAATGAAAACAACTCCATTTACAGAGAAGCATATAGCGTTGGGGGCTAAGATGCACGAATTCGCAGGTTATAACATGCCTATAGAATATTCAGGAATTATCGATGAGCATATCACTGTGTGTCAGGGAGTAGGAGTATTCGACGTTTCGCACATGGGAGAATTCTGGGTGAAAGGTCCTTCGGCTCTTGAATTTATACAACAGGTTACATCAAACAATGCGGCTGTACTGACTCCGGGGAAAATACAATATACTTGTTTCCCGAACGAAAAGGGAGGTATAGTGGACGACTTGCTGGTTTATTCGTACGAACCTGACAAGTATATGCTGGTAGTGAATGCCGCCAATATTGAAAAGGACTGGAACTGGTGTGTGGCGCACAACAGTTTTGGTGCCGAATTGGAGAACTCGTCCGACAATATAGCCCAGCTTGCCATTCAGGGACCAAAAGCAATTGACACATTGCAGAAACTGACGGACGTTGTATTGTCCGAAATACCATATTATACATTCAAGGTAGGCGAACTGGCCGGAGTTGAGAATGTGATAATTTCGAACACAGGATATACCGGAGCCGGTGGTTTCGAACTTTATTTCTATCCGCAGGATGCCGAGAGGATATGGAACGCGGTATTCGACGCAGGCGAGGAATTCGGCATCAAGCCGATAGGGCTTGGGGCACGGGACACATTACGCCTCGAGATGGGATTCTGTCTTTACGGAAATGATATTGACGACACTACATCGCCTATAGAAGCCGGACTGGGATGGATAACAAAATTCGTGGATGGAAAGAACTTTACAAACCGCGCGGCACTTGAAAAACAGAAGGCGGAAGGGGTAACGCGTAAGCTTGTAGGTTTCGAAATGATTGACAGGGGTATCCCCCGGCATGGCTATTCACTGACAGATGCCGAAGGAAACGTGATAGGTAATGTTACGTCAGGAACAATGTCGCCTATTCGTAAAATAGGTATAGGTATGGGATATGTCAAGACAGAGTTCTCGAAGCCCGGAACTGAAATCTGCCTTGACAACCGTGGCAGAAAACTAAAGGCTGTTGTGGTAAAACCTCCTTTCAGGAAATAATATTGTCTTTTTGATATAATTAGGCGGAAGTTTATGTGATATTTTACATGAACTTCCGCTTTTTCTATTATTATATTTAGTAATTTTGCGCTTGAAATAACTATTTATAAATATTATGTCTCATTTGGCTCCTTTGATAAGCGATTTGGCTTTGATTTTGATATGTGCCGGTGCAATGACTCTTGTGTTCAAGAAACTGAAACAGCCATTGGTGCTCGGATACATTGTCGCCGGATTTCTGGCGAGTCCGCATTTTGAGTTTACTCCGTCTGTAACTGACGCCGACAGTATAAAGACATGGTCGGACATAGGTGTGATATTCCTTCTGTTTGCTTTGGGACTGGACTTCAGCTTCAAGAAACTTATGAAGGTGGGAGGTTCTGCCATAATATCGGCCTGCTCCATTATTCTGTGTATGATTGTGGTGGGAGTTTTCGTGGGGTGGATTTTCGGATGGAAACAGATGGACTGTATCTATTTGGGAGGAATGCTCGCCATGTCGTCAACTACGATAATATACAAGGCGTTTGACGACCTTGGATTGCGACAGCAGAAATTTACCGGCCTTGTGCTGAGTATCCTTATTATAGAGGATATATTGGCCATTGTGCTTATGGTAATGCTTTCAACAATGGCTGTGAGCAAGAACTTTGAAGGTATGGAGATGGTGGGGAGCATCCTGAAACTGGTGTTCTTCCTTATCCTGTGGTTCGTGGTAGGTATGTATCTTATTCCTACATTCCTAAAACGCTCGCGCAAGCTGATGAGTGACGAGACGCTGCTGATTTTCTCGTTGGGCATGTGTTTCGGCATGGTGGTACTGGCGGCAAAAGTAGGATTTTCTCCTGCATTCGGAGCTTTCATAATGGGGTCCATACTTGCCGAGACTCTTGATTCGGAACGTATAGAAAAACTTGTGGCTCCGGTAAAGGACCTGTTTGGCGCGATATTCTTTGTGTCAGTAGGTATGATGGTCGATCCTAATCTGATTGTGGAGTATATATGGCCTATTATTGCTATTACCGTGGCGATATTGCTCGGACAGACAATTTTCGGTACGGGAGGTGTACTACTTTCCGGACAGTCGCTCAAGACTGCCATGCAGTGTGGTTTCAGTCTGACTCAGATAGGTGAGTTCGCATTTATCATAGCGTCGCTCGGGGTAAGCCTGAACGTGACAAGCGACTTTCTCTATCCGATAGTAGTGGCTGTATCCGTTATAACGACATTCCTTACGCCGTATATGATACGTCTGTCAGTGCCTGCGTACAACTTTGTGGATAAGCGTATGCCGCCGAAATGGAGAAATCTTATTGACAGGTATTCCGGCTCTACACAGCCTGCCAATTATCAGAGTAACTGGAAGGCGCTTATTACAGCCATAATAAGAATAACTGTTGTATATTCGGTATTGTCGATAGCGGCAATATTCATATCGTTCAGCTTCATAGTTCCATTGCTTGTCGAGACACTTGGCGATACGTGGGGAAACTGGGCAGGAGCAGTGATAACTATTATTATCATAGCGCCTTTCCTGAGGGCTATGATAATGAAGAAGAACCACTCGATAGAGTTCAAGGCTTTGTGGAATGACAGCCGCTTCAATCATGCTCCGCTTATATCTGTGATAATATTGCGTATATTGATTGGCGTATTCTTTGTGATATATGTAATAAAGCATATATTCCAGGCATCTGTAGCCATTATGGTGGGAGTGGCGATAGTGATTGTACTTGTCATGATATTCTCACGTTTCCTCAAACGGCAGTCTATACTTATGGAAAGGACTTTCTTACAGAACATGAGGTCGAAGGATATGTTTATGGTTTATCGTGGGGCAAAGAAACCTGAATATGCAGGAAGTCTGCTCGACAGGGATATACACTTGACTGATATAAAGATTTCGCCTGATTCACTTTGGGCGGGATTGACATTGATGGAACTGAATCTTGGTAAACGCTTCGGAGTACATGTTGTGTCAATAATCCGTGGTACACACCGAATAAATATTCCCGGGGGACAGACAAGGATATTCCCGGGGGATACCATACAGGTGATAGGGTCGGACTCACAATTGTCTGATTTTGCCGAACATGCTGAAGCTGTTTCCGAAGGATGTGTTGACGATGATTTCGAAAAGAAGGAAATGCTTTTGAAACAATTCGAGGTGAACGACGGATCTAAATTCGTTGGCAAGACTATTCGTGAAAGCGGAATAAGGAATAAATACCATTGTCTGGTGGTAGGAATTGAGAACTCTAATGACGTAACTTTGCATGCTCCTGATGTAGATACGCCGTTAAATGTAGGCGATATAGTCTGGGTAGTGGGCGAAGAGACTGCGCTAAGGAAATTATTCGAAGAATAAGCTTAACATATAGTCCGCGATTTATTTTTATCGGGATTTGTCGATTGCTTATTCATCAATATTATTATTGGTGGATAAGCAATTTTAATTTTCGGAAATAATTCTGTAAACACAATCTAAACATTACTTAAATAGTGTTTGAACGGTATTTGGAAAATTTTAAAAGCATTATTTTTATATAAAAAGTTTAGGCTAAGTATCGCATTGTTGGGCCTCTTTTGTATATTCGTTAAAAATTTGCTTTAATGTATGCCTTTATTAAGACCTTTAAAATCTTTTATATACATCCCTCTATTGTTTATTTTGTTTTCTGCTTGTTCGAAATCGGAAAACACGGAAGTAAGAAGTGCGTTAAAAGTACTCGCTCTTGTACGTGACATGTGTCATAATGATAGTTTCCCTAAAAATGACTCAATACTGAATACCCCTTTGAAAGTCCTTTCGAGGGAGAATATGGATTCGTGTCTTGCTGTAGCATATTTCTGTCAGGGAGAAATCAGACAGCATAATTACTATATACTGAGAGCCATTGACAGTTATCTGCTGGCTGAGAAATTTGCCGGAGCGGACAGTATGCTGCATTTCAGGATAAATCTTCGGTTGGCACAGTTGTATAGACTGAAGATGAGGTCTGACATGGATAGCCTTTATATCGGTAACGCCGGACGATTGTTGAATAGTATAAGGAAGCCGTCCGTACACGTGGAATTCCTGCATGAGAAAGCTTTGTATTATACTAAAAAAAATGATTTGGCGAAGGTTTATTCCACATTGCGTAATGCCCTTTCGATTATTGATGTGGGTAATGAAATGAAAGCTGACCTGTATAAACATTTATCGCAGGCGTATTTGAGCAATAACAGTGTGGACAGTGTCTTGTTTTTTGCCGACAGGGGACTGGAGCTCTGTACACAGCCTAAACTTAGGAATGAACTTCTGATTTTAAAAGGGCAGGGGTTTGCTGTGGCCGACAAAAAGGATTCTGTGGATAAATATATATTCCCGAATATTTACAGTGTGGACAGGTCGTTACGTATCAAAGCTTTCAGGCAGGTGTCTGAAATGTACAACAGGCTTGGAATGATTTCGCAGTCGTATCAATATCTCAAGGATTACACATTGGCGCTTGATACTCTTATAGCCGACAGGAGGGAAGAGCTTATGGAAAAAATTCATGGAGTTCATGAGTATAATATACAGCGTGACCGTGCCAACAAGGCTGAAATGCAGGCGGCGTCCAGCCAGCTTATGTTTTCGAAGTTCGTTCTTGGTGCATTGGTATTGATAATGATACTTTCTGTGTTGCTGCATCATTACCGTTCGCACAAACGTAAACTGACCGAACGGCTGAGGATGGAGACATGCCTTAAAATGGAAGAAACCATAAAGCGAAGGGATGTGGAGATTTCGCTTGCTCGCAAGCAGGAAGAACTGAAACAGAAGGAAATTGAAAAGCTGAATAAGAGTATAGACTATTTCAGGCAGTTGAACAATGTCACTCTTCCTGTCATAATGAGGAGACAGAATGCGCAGGGGGCGCTTCATCTTTCGGATGATGACTGGAACATAATCACCGGAAATACCGATGCCTGCTTTGATATGTTTACAGCGAGATTGAAGGAACTGTGTCCGCAGCTTACTGAGGATGACATCCGTTTCTGCTGTCTGGTGAAAATGGAACTTTCCATGTCAACACTTTCTGAAATATATCATATTGCCAAGGCCAGCATATCCAGGCGTAAGATGAGGCTGAAGGAGAAAATGGGAATAGAGAATACCAGCTTCGATGAGTTTATAATAGATTTCTGAGACTTTATGAAATAAAAAAGAAAGGCTACTGTAAATATTTACAAAAACATTTACAGCAGCCGTTCTTTTATTCCTCATATATTACACTTCTCCAATATCGAATTTTTCAGGGTGTTTGCCCTTGAAATCCTTGAAGTAAAGTTTTATTTCGCGCATATCTTTGTCTATGTCGCCTGTAGGAGTGATAACCTTGTTGGCATAAATGCACTTTTTATGATAATCTATGGCTATAAGTACGATAGGTATATTTGCGCCGCTCGCAATGAAATAAAATCCTTTTTTCCAGTTAGGATTTGCCGAACGGGTACCTTCCGGAGTTATTGCCAGATGGAATTTGGGACTTTTCTTTATCATTTCAACGGTCTGATCGACCAATGAAGTGCGTTTGCTCCTGTTCACAGGTATTCCCCCCATCCATCTGAAGAGGTATCCTAACGGGAAGAAAAACCATTCTTTTTTCATCAGGAAGCCGGATTCGCGTCCTATAGCCCCTATGAACAGTTTACCTATAATCAAATCCCAGTTTGTAGTATGCGGGGCCGCACAGATAATGCATTTGTCGTAATCCGGTACGCTGACCTCAGCTTTCCATCCCAATAGCTTGAAATAAATAAAACTGAAAAGTGCCTTCTTCATTTCCTGTAGTGTAGGTTATTTTTCGTTCAGCTTATTGAAAACTTCTTCAATCTGAGCGTTGAAATCCGATTTCAGCTTTTTGTAGAAACCTTTTACGTTTCCAGGTTCAGTATGGCTGATGCGGCTGATTATATCCGAACGCATGTTAAGTGTCTTTTCTACAAGGTCTGCGATAGCTTCGCGTTTTTCGCCTTCAGCTCCCATACCTTCGATTATACACATACCTACAGTAACTTCAGAAATATAGTTCACATGCTTCTTTAAGTTTCTTCTACTTGTCATAATTCTTTGATTTTAATTGATGAATAAAAAGTGAATTTGACGTAAAGATAGTATTTTTGTTGGAATATCTATACCTTTTTGTCAAATATTATTCCTGCCGTGTATTTTTTTTACCAGAGGTTTTCGTATTTCCGAAAAAAAGACGAAATTTGCAGTGAACGTTGAAAAAACATTGGGCGGAAAACGACAAGGCGTTTTTTTAAAAACGTCATAACACCGTAATCAATATACACCTTATATAAATAAATTTTGAAATTATGACAAAAAGTGCATTACAAATTGCAAGAGCTGCTTATCAGCCAAAATTACCTAAAGCCCTTACAGGTGCAGTTGCAGTTAAAGAAGGTGAAGCTACTCAGTCTGTAGCCGATCAGGAAGCTATCAAAAAGTTGTTCCCTAACACATACGGAATGCCTTTGATCCAGTTCGTTGAAGGACAGGCTCAGAACACAGCAGAAATGAACGTAGGTGTTATCCTGTCTGGTGGCCAGGCTCCTGGTGGACATAACGTTATCTCTGGTCTTTTCGACGGTATCAAGAAACTTAATCCTAACAACAAACTTTACGGATTTATCCTTGGTCCTGGCGGTTTGGTTGACCACAATTATAAAGAACTTACAGCTGACATTATAGATGAATACCGTAACACTGGTGGTTTCGATATCATCGGTTCAGGACGTACAAAACTTGAAAAAGAAGAACAGTTCGAAAAAGGTTACGAAATCTTGAAAGAACTTGGTATCAAGGCTTTGGTTATCATCGGTGGTGACGACTCTAACACTAACGCTTGCGTTTTGGCTGAATACTATGCTGCAAAGAACTATGGCGTACAGGTAATCGGTTGTCCTAAGACTATCGACGGTGACTTGAAGAACGAAATGATTGAAACTTCTTTCGGTTTCGATACTGCATGTAAGACATATTCTGAAGTTATCGGTAACATTGAACGTGACTGTAACTCAGCTCGCAAGTACTGGCACTTCATCAAATTGATGGGACGTTCTGCTTCTCACATCGCCCTTGAATGTGCTCTTCAGACTCAGCCTAACGTATGTATCATCTCTGAGGAAGTTGAGGCTAAGAACATGTCACTTGACGATGTAGTTACTTCTATCGCTCAGGCTGTTGCAAACCGTGCTGCTGAAGGAAACAACTTCGGTATCGTTCTTATCCCTGAAGGTCTTATTGAGTTCATCCCTGCCATGAAGGCTCTTATCGCTGAACTTAACGACTTCCTTGCAGCTAACGGCGAAGAATTCAACAAGATTGAACCTAACAAACAGCGTGAATATATCATAAGCAAGCTTTCTGCTGAAAACGCTGCTATCTATGCTTCTCTTCCTGAAGGTGTAGCTCGTCAGTTGTCACTCGACCGCGACCCACACGGAAACGTACAGGTATCACTTATCGAAACAGAAAAACTTCTTTCTGAAATGGTAGGCAAGAAACTTGCCGCATGGAAGGCTGAAGGCAAGTTCGCAGGTAAGTTCTCTGCACAGCACCACTTCTTCGGTTACGAAGGACGTTGCGCCGCTCCATCTAACTTCGACGCAGACTACTGCTACTCACTTGGTTACACTGCTTCATTGCTTATCGCAAGCGGTAAGACCGGTTACATGTCATCAGTACGCAACACTACTGCTCCTGCTGCTGAATGGATTGCAGGTGGTGTGCCTATCACAATGATGATGAACATGGAACGTCGTCACGGCGAAATGAAACCTGTTATACAGAAGGCTCTTGTTAAACTTGACGGTGCTCCTTTCAAAGCATTCGCCGCACAGCGTGACGTTTGGGCTAAGGAAACTGCATACGTTTATCCGGGTCCTATCCAGTACTTCGGTCCTACAGAAGTTTGCGACCAGCCAACTAAGACTCTTCAGTTGGAACAGGCTAAATAATATCGGTTTTTATGACTGATACAAAATAATTGCCGAAAATCACCACAGGAGCATACATACTCTGTCGCTTTGCTGTGGTGATTTTTTTACTATAATGATTGTACCTGTATTTTAATTCTCTGTTTGATATTTATAATATAACATTTTAACCATGATAAAAGAACCGAATGTTTCTGTGGAGAAGAAGACTCCAAGAAAGCCTGCCTCAAGGCGAAAAACATCGCAGACGGCAAAAACCGTTGGAAAAAGGACGGTAAAAGGCAAATCTTCCACTCCAAAGAAACAACCACAGTCAAGTAAACTGTCGGATGCTGCCCACTATGTATTGATGGCACTCGGTGCACTGGCTTTCGTGGTTGCTTTTTATTATTTCTTCATACGTCCATATTCCTACAGATGGAAACCGTGTTACGGAATGAAAGCTTACGGGGTTTGTCTTCCATACGGATATGCTGTTCATGGTATAGACGTTTCACATCATCAGGAGAATATCGACTGGAAAGTCCTGAAGAGCGTACAGTATGCCCAATTCCCTGTACGTTTTGTTTTTGTCAAGGCTACCGAAGGAGGCGATTTCAAGGATAAGGCTTTCGATTATAATTTTGCTGAGGCGGACAGTATGCATTTCATACGTGGAGCATATCATTTTTACAATCCTAATACAGACCCTGTGAAACAGGCTAATTTCTTTATTGAGAATGTAGAGCTCAAGGCTGGTGACCTGCCCCCTGTGCTTGATATAGAGAAGAAGCCAAAGAATGTGGAAAAGCTGAAGAAAGACTTGCTTGTATGGCTTAACAGAGTGGAAAAACACTATAAGGTCAAGCCTATTTTATATACTTCGTATAAATTCAAGAACAAATACCTGTCCGATTCTGTTTTTAATACATATCCTTATTGGATTGCGCATTATTATGTTGATTCTGTTAGATATGAAGGCGAATGGAAATTCTGGCAGCATAATGACGCGGGAACATTGCCGGGAATTGACGAGCTGGTTGACCTTAATGTGTTCAACGGTTCGATGAGTGATTTGCTTGAAATGACTATTAAAGACTGATTTATAACTAACAACTAATAACTAACACATGAACATCTTGATGAACATACTTTGGATAATCCTGGGTGGATTATTAGTGTGTCTGGAATATATTGTTGCCAGCCTTCTTCTTATGATAACCATTATAGGAATACCGTTCGGGCTGCAAACCATTAAGTTGGCTATGCTTGCGCTTTTGCCTTTTGGAGCCAAAGTCCAGAGTACACCATCCGACGGCGGATGCCTCAACGTGTTGATGAATTTGCTGTGGATACTTTTGGGAGGTGTGTGGATAGCGCTTACTCATCTGCTGTTCGGCGCTTTGCTGTGTATCACAGTGATAGGAATACCTTTCGGTATGCAGCATTTCAAGTTGGCTGGACTTGCCTTGACTCCGTTCGGTAAAACTATTGTGTGACATTTTTTATAAACCACTAATAATTTTTTAATTGATGACAAAATTCTCTCGTGCGTTCTGGACAGCAAACTTGTCGGAACTATTTGAACGTATGGCCTATTATGCCATCTTTATCGTAATCACGCTTTATCTTTCAAACACATTGGGCTTCAACGATATTGAAGCGAGTCTTATTTCCGGTCTGTTCTCTGGAGGACTTTATTTCCTGCCTATGTTTACCGGAGCCTTTGCCGACAAGATTGGTTATCGGAAGGCTATTCTGATTGCATTTACTTTGCTTACAATAGGTTATCTCGGATTGGGTATGCTTCCTGTAATGCTCGAATCGGCAGGACTTGTTCAGTATGGCGAAAAAACACATTTTACCGGTCTTGAAACAAGTGGTATGCGCTATCTCATTGTTCCTGTAATGGTGATACTCGTGATAGGCGGCTCCTTTATCAAGTCCATCATTTCCGCTTCAGTGGCAAGAGAAACAACTTCCGAGACTCGTGCCCGAGGGTATTCCATTTTCTATATGATGGTAAACATCGGAGCTTTTACGGGAAAATGTTTTGTGGATCCGCTGCGCTCAATAGTAGGCGATGAGGCTTATATTTATATCAATTTCTTCTCTGCAACATTGTGTTTCATTGCATTGCTTACAATATTCTTTTTCTTCCATTCGGCCAATACATCGGGCGAAGGAAAGAGTATGGGCGAAGTCTTCCGCGGGCTTGGTAAGGTGTTCACCAACGGTCGCCTTCTGCTTCTGATACTTATCGTGACAGGTTTCTGGATGATTCAGCACCAGATGTATGCCACTATGCCGAAGTATGTTATCCGTATGGCCGGCGAGACTGCGAAACCGGGATGGATAGCCAATGTGAATCCTTTCGTGGTAGTGATTTTCGTGAATATTATTACACAGTTTATGGCAAGACGTAAGGCATTGACCTCCATGGCTGTGGGTATGTTCCTCATTCCTCTTTCGGCTTTGATTATGGCTTCAGGAAATCTGTTCGAAGGAGATCTTTTCGGTATGCATCCTATTACAGTTATGATGATTGCCGGAATTGCCGTGCAGGCACTTGCCGAGTGTTTCATCTCACCACGATATATGGAGTTCTTCTCGTTGCAGGCTCCGAAAGGCGAGGAGGGGCTATACTTGGGATTCAGTCATCTTCATTCCTTCCTTGCTTCCGTTATAGGTTTCGGATTGTCTGGTATCCTCCTTACGGCATATTGCCCGGATCCGGCTTTGTATGACTCAGTGGAAGCATGGAGAGCCGATGCCGCCAACGCACATTATATATGGTACTGGTTTACCGCTATTGGAGCTGTTTCGGCTATAGCGCTTATCATATATGCCAAGGCTACTAAGAATGCCAAATGATATAGACTGATAATAAAAGAAGACGCATAATGAAAATGTTCTTATCCTTATTCATTATGCGTCTTTTGTCTTGCAATATATTTTCAAATACTTATCACTTCATTTTCTCAGCTTTCATCACTCCATTATGAGTTTCACTGCAGCCCAATTGTTCTTTTCGCGATAGTGTACAAACTTGAGTCCGAGGCTTTCACCTTTGCTACGGATAGCTTCAATATCCTGAACATAGAATCCGCTCATGTATATTTCAGAGCCTTTGTGCATGCAGGCTGTATATGCGACCATATCGTTCAGAAGGATGTTTCTGTTTATGTTTGCAATAATTACGTCGAATGGCTTGCGTCCTTCGAGGAGTGATGCGTCTCCCAGTTCTACTGTGATATTGTCGATGTTGTTGAGTGCGATGTTGTCGCGCGAGTTGTTTACACACCAGTCGTCAATGTCGATGGCTGTAACAGGGTCTGCGCCTCTCATGCTTGCCAGGATAGCAAGAATAGAAGTTCCGCATCCCATGTCAAGAACAGACTTGCCTTTCAGGTCGGCATCAAGCAATTCGCCTAAGATAGAGCTTGTAGTCTCGTGGTGACCGGTTCCGAAAGCCATTTGCGGGTTTATCACGATATCATATTCAGCTTTAGGATAGTCTTTATGGAATGTGCTGTGAATCACACATCTGTTGTCTATTACTATGGGCTGGAAGAAATTCTTTTCCCATTCCTCGTTCCAGTCCTTGTCTTCCGGTTCGGTAATAGTATATGTTATTTCAGTATCCTGTATTGGAAAATCGGAAATGATTCCTTTCAGAGCTTCTTCATCGAAAAGTGATTGCTGAACGTATGCCTGCATACCACCTTCGCATTCTACAAAACTTTCAAAACCTATTTCAGCTGTAAAGGCCGACAGGATGTCTGTTGCGGTTTCATTGCATGGATTTACTGAAAATGTAACTTCAAAGTATTTCATAAATGGAAATTTTTTGTTTTATTTATAGTGCAAAGATACTCAAAATAGGGAAATCCCTATGATATATTAGGGAATTTCTATATATAGTATGATATTACCATATTATATTTGTACAAGAATAAAAGGATGATGTTATTAACTTATAAATTTAAATGCTTAAATATATGAAAATGAGAAGAATAGTACTGGCTTCCATGCTGTTTGCCTTCATGCCGTGGTTGGCAATGGCTCAGAGTACTGACGACCTTTACTTTATCCCGAAGAAAGAGAAAAAGACTGAGGCAAGTCAGAAGGTTGGAGTAGTACCAAAGGAAGTCTCAAACAAAACGGTGAACGAATTGCCGTCCAATACGGCTATAGTTGTGAAAGATGTGAAAGGAAATGTACGTGATGTTGACGAGTATAATCGCCGATATACATCACGTGACAATACCTTTAGTTATGAAAACGATACTCTTTATATCGAAGAAAAACCATACGGCGAGCGTGGCGAATGGGTAAACGGTTTCCAGGGCTCGGATATGGACTACGAATATGCCATGAGGCTTGTGCGTTTCCGTAACCCGAGATATGCGATACCTATAAGCAGCCCTCTTTATTGGGATGTGGTTTATGGAGCATTCCCTTCATGGGACTGGAACGTTTATGATGACGGCATGTATGCCTATATCTTCCCTACATATACCAACCGCTTGTGGTGGGACTGGAGATGGTCATACGGATTTTATGGACCTGGATGGGGATGGTATTCATCTTGGTATTCACCGTGGTACTCGCCATGGTATTATGGCGGATGGTACTCACCATGGTATGCAGGTTACTGGGGCGGCTATTGGGGCGGCTTCTGGGGTGGCTATTATGGACCGGGATGGCATCACCATTATCCATATTATGGATGGAACACACCTGCCCACTATAATTATAATACCAGAAAAGCGGAGTATGGATTTTCAAATAGAAATGTAAACTATAGAAACAATTACTCTACTGTGGGTAATAATGGATATAACAGGGTGGTAAGTACTCGTGATAATAATGGAAGAACAGGCGGAAGAGTCGTTACTGGAAGCAGAGGTTCCAATTCGTCTGTTCGTGTAGGAAATACTACAACACGTAATAATACTGGTGTGTACACTCGTCCAAGTATGAACTCTAACAGAGAAAGTAATTACACTCGTCCAAGCAGCACTCGCGTGAATTCAAGTAGGAATTATGATGTGAATAACAGAAACAATAATTATAATTCTAACAGAACTAATGTTACTACTACACGTAATTATGGAAGAAGCAGCTATCGCTCTACTACAACGAGTGGTTCTTCGAGAAATTATGGTACATCGGGCTCTTCAAGGTCTGGTGGTGGAGTACGTAGAAGGTAAAAAGTAGATTTATTTAATTTGTAAATATGAAAACCAAATATATTTTTTTGTTTGCTGCGCTGACTGCTTTGACAGTGAATGCACAGACTCAGTACGATGCGTTCCGGTTCTCTGAAAGTGAACTCAATGGTACTGCCAGATTTGTAGGTATGGGTGGTGCCATGGGGGCATTGGGAGCTGATATTTCAGTGATGAGTACGAATCCAGCCGGTATAGGTCTGTTCAGAGGACATGACTTTTCTACATCATTCAGCTTTAATAATACTAAAGTTGGTAGCAGCTTTGGAGGCGTCACGATGAATGAAAAGAAGAATAACATGTCTTTCGACCAGATAGGTTTTGTATATTCTTCAAAGATAGGAAACAGAACGACATTGCGCTATTTGAATTTTGGATTTAATTATCACAAAAGTAACAACCTTAATAAACTGTTTTCTGCCGGAGGATTCCTTGATGGATTGTCTCAGACATATCAGATTGCCAATATGATAGGTGGAGCAGTAGGTTCTTTGTCCGAAATTGATGATATTTACAATTATGGTGACATCAATGGAGTGTCTAATCCGTATTATAACTCTTATTATCCTTATTTGGGCGTGATGGGTGTCAGAACTGGACTTGTAGGAATTACTAATGATAATTCAGCCCTGAAAGCTTGGAATGGCGACCGCAACTATTACAATAGTCGTGAGGAAGGCGGAATACAACAGTATGATTTCAATTTGTCATTCAATGTTGAGGACAAGATGTATTTTGGAGTAACATTGGGAATATATGATGTAAATTATAAACGTACCACATTGTACGAGGAATCTATTTATGATCAGAGTCCGGATTTTCAGAAACCTCATGAGGGATTTTATCAGCTGAATAATTATCATAGAACAGATGGTACAGGAGCCGATTTTAAGTTTGGAGCTATATTCCGTCCTATAGACGATTCTGCTTTCCGGTTTGGTTTTGCTATACATACTCCTACATGGTATTCATTGAGAGATACATATAATTCAGGAATTTATTCTGAAATTACATATCAGGTATTCGATGAAACGGAAAACGTGGTAAAAGAGGAAACAGACATGATTAACGAGAATATCTATGATTATGTAGATGGAGAGACCGTACAGGATTATAGACTTACTACACCATGGAAGTTTAACTTGAATATGGGTACAGTGTTCGGAGGTATTATGGCTGTAGGCGCTGAATATGAGTTTGCTGCATATAATCACTGTAAATTATATTATTATGATGGGTATGAGATGAGTGAGCAAAATCAATATATTAATGAAGATGTCAAAGGTGTGCATACATTGAGATTAGGTATGGAAACAAGGATTACTCCTGCGTTCAGTGTTAGAGCCGGATATAACTTCTCATCTCAGGCTTTTAAGAAGACTGCATATAAGGCTTTGGCTTGGAACGATATGCATACAGATGTTGAGTATAATAATAAGTATAGTCAAAATACTGTTACAGTAGGTTTGGGATATGCAGGACGTATCTTTTATGCCGACCTGGCTTATAAATATAACATATATAAGTCTGATTTTTATCCGTTTAGTGATCAAGATTTAATGCCTGCACGTTTGACTAACGAACGTCATCAGGCTTTGATAACTTTAGGTGTACATTTCTAATCATTTTCATCTTTCATATACAATATCTTTTATGTGTCATCCGGCTTGCATTGTTGCAGGTCGGATGATTTTTTTTGTCAAATATATTGGGCGTTTTCTGATATGTACATCATGAAAATTATCAATGCTCTGTAAATCAGTATTATATATCTTTCCTATGTACATCATATAAATAACCAATCTTGAGCCGATATTAATATCTTTGCAATGTAAACACAAAAACACCCATATATTTTCATTCTATATCTTTAATCGCTGAAAAGCCGTATCTTAATATCATTGCTCATGGATATTATCGATACGGCTTTTATTATGTCTTCTATGTTTTTGCGGTCAGCTGTCTTTTTCTTCTTCGTCTTCATCATCCTCGAGATCGAAGTCAAAGTCGTCGATGTATTCGGGAGTGAAGAAATCGTCCAGACTGCGTCTGTCTTTCTTTGTAGGACGTCCTGTACCTCTTGCACGGTCTATGAAACCGCTTATCTTGCTCATTTCAAGCAATTCGTATTGTTCAGGCGAAGTAACGTTTTCCATTATTTCAGGAACAAGTTTTGCTCCGACGCGCTTTTCTATGGCCTGCAATACCTTGAATGAATATGTTATTGGAGATTTTTTGACGCTTATAACGTCTCCTGGCTTAATCATTCTTGCTGGTTTGGCCTGGGCTCCGTTAATGCTTACCCGTCCTTTTTTGCAAGCTTCGGCCGCTATAGTCCTTGTCTTGAAAATTCTTGCGGCCCATAACCATTTGTCAATTCTTGCTTCAGCCATTTTACTTGTTGTTATATTGGTTCATTGTAATATTAAGGCCTGCCAAGCAAAAACTCTTGATTATTTCGTCCGCCAATTCTATTCTTTCCGGAAGTATTTTCTTGGCTTCATCGTCAAACTGTCCCAATACGAAATCTATCTGCCCGCCTTTAGGGAAATCATTGCCTATACCGAAACGCAGGCGTGCGTAGTTTTGTGTTCCTAATGTTGCGGCAATGTGTTTCAGACCATTATGGCCGGCATCACTGCCTTTGCCTTTTAGTCTCAAGGCTCCGATAGGCAATGCCAGATCGTCCACTACTATCAGCACATTTTCCAAAGGAATATTTTCCTGCTGCATCCAGTATCGTACAGCATTTCCGCTAAGGTTCATATATGTTGATGGTTTCAACAATATCAGCTGACGTCCCTTAAGCGACATGTTGGCTATTGCGCCATAACGCTTGTCGCTAAAAACAATATTGGACGCCTTGGCGAAGGCGTCCAATACCATAAATCCTATATTGTGACGGGTGTTACGGTATTCATCACCGATATTTCCCAGTCCTACTATCAGATATTTCATTAATATGGATTTGTGAGTGTATTAGTTGTTTAAACTATTACTTATTTCTTTCCTGCAGCTGCAGCAGCCTGAGCACCACGAGCGGCACGAGTCAATTTAACAGCACATACAACAGCTTCTTTTGTGTTCAAGATCTGCAAACCTTCGTAGTTCAATTCACCAACCTTGATAGTCTTACCAAGACCCAAGTTTGTTACGTCGATTACAAGTCTTTCAGGAATCAAGTTATACAAAGCTTTAACTTTCAGCTTACGAACCTGCAATGCCAATTTACCACCGGCTTTAACACCTTCTGCAAGACCTTCCAATTTAACAGGAACTTCCATTACGATTGGGTTAGATTCGTCAATCTGCAAGAAGTCAACGTGAAGGATGTTGTCAGTTACAGGGTGGAACTGGATATCTTTCATGATGGCTGTAACAACTTTGCCATCGATGTTCAAGTCAACTACGTAAATGTGTGGTGTATATACCAAGTTACGCAATCCGTCGTTTGTTACAGTGAAGTGAGTTGCTACCTGATTACCGTTTTCATCTTTGTTCAATCCGTACAATACACAAGGAACGCTGTTGTTCTTACGAAGGTCACGCGTAGCTTTTTTGCCAGTTTCAGTTCTCAAAGAACCTTTGATTTCAATTGATTTCATTTTCTTAAATTTTTTGTGTTACTCTAAATTAAGTTGATTGTTTTTGCTTAATTCGCCATCACACGATGCGGTATATCACACGATGAGCTTAAAAAAGCGGTGCAAAGGTAATTGTTTTATTTTGAACAGCCAAATATTGTTCTGGTTTTCTGATGTTTTTTATTTATATAATATAGTTCTTGATGAATAAATGTTATCAGAATTCAATGTCAATTTTAATATCTGATGAAGTCTCAATACTGTCTTCCACTGTTTTTTCTTCCGTATTGTAGTCGTTTGTGTGGTTGCTGTTGTCGTCAATAAATTTTATTGCTTCCTGCAATCCGTTGATGAATTTGTCAAAATCTTCTTTGTAAAGGAATATTTTGTGCTTTTCGAAGCTTACAGATGGAGAACTTCCCTCGCCTGATATTACTTTCTTGCTTTCTGTAATAGCAAGGAACATATCATCTTTTTTATTTTTTCTCACATCCACATAATAAATTCTTTTTCCGGCTTTTATTGCCTTGGAAAATACAATTTCTTTGTCTGTTTCTGTCATGTTTTTCTTTTTCAAATCTTCCATAGTCACTATAATATAATAAATAAATCGTGCCCAAAGTTGAATATTTTTTTTTTACGAACAAAGGAACTATGTATAGAATTTCTTCTAAAAGTGAAAAAAAAATTGAATTTTATCCGCTAATATTGCCAGTAAAGAATAAAATGCTTACTTTTGCACCCTGAAATTTCATCTTATTAATATGATAAACAGAGTTCTTATTCGTCTGAAAATAGTTCAGATTATTTACGCTTATTATCAGAATGGCGGTAAAAACTTGGATACTGCAGAAAAGGAGTTGTTCTTCAGTCTATCCAAAGCGTACGATTTGTACAATTATCTTTTGCTTCTTATGGTTGCCGTAACCCGTTATGCCAACAAGAAAATTGATGCGGCGAAAAACAAACTGGCACCTACAAAAGAAGAGTTATCACCAAACATGAGGTTTGTCGAAAACAAGTTTATCGCTCAGTTGGAAATCAACAATGACTTGAACGCTTTCGTCGTAGCCCAGAAAAAAACATGGGACAATGAAGATGAATTCCTGAAGTCTCTCTACGAAAAGATTCAGCAGAGTGATATCTATGCGGAATATATGGCCGCAGAGTCAACTTCATACGAGGAAGACCGCGAATTCTGGAGAAAGATATATAAGAATATCATTTTCAATAATACTGAACTTGATGAAGTTCTCGAGGACCAGAGTCTGTACTGGAACGACGATAAGGAAATTGTTGATACTTTTGTGCTTAAGACAATCAAGCGTTTTGATCCTAAGAATGGTGAAAAGCAGGAGCTTCTTCCTGAATTCAAGGATGAGGAAGATCAGGACTTTGCACGCCGTCTGTTCCGTCGCGCTATTATGAATGCTGAATATTACCGTCATTTGATAGGTGAGACTTCAAAGAACTGGGATTTGAACCGTGTGGCACTGATGGACGTTGTGATAATGCAGATTGCGCTTGCCGAGATTCTTAGTTTCCCTAACATTCCTGTAAATGTTTCTTTGAACGAATATGTAGAGATAGCAAAGCTTTACAGTACTCCTAAGAGCGGTGGCTTTATCAACGGAACCCTTGACGCTATAGTTAATAAACTGAAAAAGGAAAACAAGTTGACAAAATAATGATATATTTGTCGCCTGAATTAATATTAATTTTAAATTAAAGGAAAAAAACTATGAATTTATTGACAGTAATGCTGCAAGCTCAGGGTGGAGCAGATTATTCTTTCTTGATAATGATGGTGGCTATTTTTGCCATTATGTATTTCTTTATGATTCGTCCTCAGAACAAGAAACAGAAGGAAATCGCCAATTTCCGTAAGAATCTTGAGGTAGGACAGTCTGTAATTACTGCAGGTGGTATCTATGGTAAAGTTAAGGAAATTGAAGATAATGCCATCATAGTAGAAATTGCTCCAAGTGTAAAAATCAAAGTTGATAAAAATTCAATCTATGCTGACGCTCAGGCTCAGACTAACAAATAAATGATTTAGATATGTTGTTCGGTAAAATGAACATCAAGGATATTTTTAGAGACATTGTAAATAAAATCAGAAACTTCCTGCTTACTGACAGGTTCAGGGAGTTTCTGATTTTTTTGTTCTTTGTTGCCGTATCCTTCGGTTTCTGGATGTTGCAGACTCTTGACGGTAATTTCGAAACAGAGTTCTCCATACCTCTTAAGTTGAAGAATGTTCCTAAAGACGTAATTATCACATCCGAGTTGCAGGACGAGGTAAGGGTGCGTGTTGAAGATCGTGGCACTGTACTGCTAAATTATATGCTTGGCAGGTCTTTCCTGCCTATAACTGTCAATTTTGACGATTATGCCAATACCAGTTCGCGCGTCATTCTGCCACAGGAAGATTTAAAGAAAAGGGTACTCTCGCAATTGAATACTTCAACCAGGCTTCTGTCAGTCTATCCCGATTCGGTAGGCTTTGTTTATTCTACCGGTAAGTTCAAGAAAGTACCGGTGTCTGTAAGCGGAAAGGTTACTCCCGGAATCCAATATTACATATCCGATATCCGTTTGTCGCCCGATTCTGTAATTGTATATGCCCCATCAGAGTTGCTGAAAGCTGTACAGACAGCCTATACACTGCCTCTTGACTGTCAGGACCTTACTGAAAACACATCTCTTAAAACCGGTTTCAAGAAGATAGACGGGGTAAAATATGAACCTTCTTTTTGTGAAGTTGCTATCTCTGTTGATATGTATTCCGAAAAGACGGTCGAGGTGCCTGTTGTGGGAATTGGATTTCCTGCCAACAAGACTCTGCGTACATTTCCATCGAAGGTAAAAGTCACTTTCAAGGTAGGATTGTCAGACTTTGCCACAGTCGATCCTTCCGATTTCACCATTGGCGTTAAGTATGATGATGTGATACGTTCTGCAAATGATAAGATAGATTTGGTGGTAAATACATCCCGCGATGATGTCTCGAATATTAGAATAAATCCTGCAAGAGTTGATTATTTAATTGAGGAAACCAGCTTTTTCAGACCATGAACAATAATCGGTTAATAAAGATAGGAGTTACCGGAGGCATAGGAAGCGGAAAGTCTTTTCTGTCGTCCATGTTAAAGGAACGTGGAATACCGGTATTCGATTCGGATACGGAAGCAAAGAAACTGATGCTTACCGACGTGTTTATAATCTCTTCGCTCAAGTCTCTTTTGGGCGAGGATGTTTATACCGGCGGCAAGCTCAACAAGCCGCTTCTTGCGTCGTACATTTTCAGTTCGGCTGACAATGCCGCTAAAATAAATTCCATAGTCCATCCTCGCGTAAAGAAGGCTTTTTTATCATGGGCTGACGAACGTTTTTCCGGTGGCGATAGGGTAGTGGCCATAGAGAGTGCCATTCTTTTCGAGTCGGGCTTCAGCGATGTAGTCGATAAGATAGTGACTGTGGTTGCCCCCATCGATGTGCGGGTTTCCAGAGTGATGAGTCGCGACAGTACTACCAGAGATAAAGTAATGGAGCGTATAAACTCTCAGATGGGAGATGACGAAAAAATCTCAAAATCAGATTTTATCATTGAAAATGACGGTCGCAAACCATTAAATGAGCAGATTGACGTTATGCTTTCTGTCTTATAATCAATAAAAGATATTCAATATCTTGTGTAATTCGATTGTGAGTTGTATTTTTGCTCAGAAATTAATAATTTAAAAATATAGAATCATGTTGAAAACAATTTTGGCTATATCCGGTAAACCGGGATTATATAAGCTGATCTCTCAGGGAAAAAATATGCTTATTGTAGAGTCTGTAAGTGCGGATAAAAAACGTTTACCAGTCTATGCTGCAGACAAGGTTATTTCATTAGGCGATATTGCCATGTACACAGATGCCGATGAAGTTCCATTGTCAGTTGTTCTTGAGGCTGTAAAGACTAAAGAAGGTGGAAATCAGGCTTCTTTGGATTACAAGAAAGCATCAGCAGAAGAGCTTGGAGAATTCATGGCCGCTGTACTTCCTAATTACGACAGAGACAGAGTTCACCTTAGCGATATAAAGAAACTTATCCAGTGGTACAATCTTCTTGTGTCAAACGGAATTACTGAATTTGCTGAAAGCGCTGAATAATAACGATTCTCGATATTTCTTATTTTAAGGCTGTTCCGGTTTTGGGGCAGCTTTTTTTGTGTCTGTTCCCGGACTTATAGACATAAAAAAAGAGTTCTGGAATTCAGAACTCTCTTTGAGCGGAAGACGGGGCTCAAACCCGCGACCCTCAGCTTGGAAGGCTAATGCTCTATCAACTGAGCTACTTCCGCATTTTTCTTTGTTTTGTGGGCAAAGATGGATTCGAACCACCGAAGGCGTAAGCCAGCAGATTTACAGTCTGCCCCATTTGGCCACTCTGGTATTTGCCCTTTCAATTATGAGAGCGGAAGACGGGGCTCAAACCCGCGACCCTCAGCTTGGAAGGCTAATGCTCTATCAACTGAGCTACTTCCGCATCTCTTTAATTTTGTGGGCAAGGATGGATTCGAACCACCGAAGGCGTAAGCCAGCAGATTTACAGTCTGCCCCATTTGGCCACTCTGGTACTTGCCCTTTCAGTTATGAGAGCGGAAGACGGGGCTCAAACCCGCGACCCTCAGCTTGGAAGGCTAATGCTCTATCAACTGAGCTACTTCCGCATCTCTGTTTTTGTGGGCAAAGATGGATTCGAACCACCGAAGGCGTAAGCCAGCAGATTTACAGTCTGCCCCATTTGGCCACTCTGGTATTTGCCCTTTAGCTATTGAAATATCAGTTATAGATACTGTTTTTTTCAATTGCGATGCAAAGATACGACTATTTTTTTAATCTGCAAGTAAAATCAATCATTTTTATTGCAGTAATTGCACATTCATCGCCTTTGTTTCCCAATTTTCCACCTGCCCTGTCTTCGGCCTGTTCCATAGTATTTGTTGTAATCAGACCGTAAATCACTGGAGTGTCAGTAGTTGCGTTCAGATGTGCTATTCCCTGTGTTGTTCCTGCACAAACATAGTCAAAATGTGGAGTATCACCTCTTACTACGCATCCTAAAGCGATAATAGCGTCAAATTTATTGCTTTTAATCATCTGTGCCGATCCGTAAGTAAGTTCGAAGCTTCCAGGTACAGTCTGCACATGTATGTTCTCATCTTTCGCTCCGTGCTTTTTCAGAGTCTTTACTGCACCATCCAGTAACGCTCCTGTAATATTGCTGTTCCATTCAGATACTACTATTCCGAATCTCATTTCCGATGCGTCGGGCACTGAATTGAAGTCATAATCCGACAGATTGTGATAAGCTGTTGCCATGATTTTATAAGTTTAGTAGAGTTAAGATAAAAAAACAAGCACGGAACTCCTTTTGCGCATAACTTTTCCTGCGCCGGAAATCCGTGCCTGTAAGTAATAAGTTTATTATTTAATAGAAGCGCGTTCTATATATTTGTCAATGTCCATTGCCTGATATGAGTTGGCATAATCTTTCTTTACAGACTTGTATGCTTCTACAGCTTCAGCATTCTTGCCTTGTTTTTCAAGAATCTGTCCGGCCTGGATAAGATATATAGGACTCAATGAAAGGCTGTTTGCACGTTTTGCGGCTTTAATCAGTGTAGCGGCAGCTTTGTCCAACTGTCCCATCTGAGCGTAGCAGTTACCCATAGTACCCAGTACAGCAGGAGCAACCAGCTGGTCTTCGCCGTCGAATTTACTCAAATATTTTTCAGCTTCCTCGTATTTGCCAAGTTGTGCATAGCAGATACCGGCGTATGCGTTTGCAAGATTACCGGCTTTAGTTCCGCTGAATTCGTCAGCCAATTTCACGAAACCTGCAAAACCTATGCTGTCGCCATTCAATGCAGCCTCGAAATTGTCTGCTCCGAAATATTGTTCTCCTTTGAAAATAGCTTCTGAAGCTTTCAGCTCTTTAGGTTCAGCTACAAAGTTCTTATAAGCCATGTATCCGCCTACGATAACTACCAAGGCAATAACTGCACCTAATATCAAATTCTTGTTTTTGGTAAGGAATTCCTCAGAATTGCTGATAGTCTCATCCATGTTCAGCAAATCATTTGTGTTTTTTTGTTGACTCATTGTTTGTATTATTTTTTATTATTATTATCAATGTATATTTCGGACAGCAAAAGTAATTTATTTATGTTTATAAACGAAATTTGTCGGCATCTTTTTTTACCAATCATGCTTTTATTGTTAATTTTGTGGCTAAAACATGACTTAATTATGTGGCTTAAACGCATCTCCATATTAAATTACAAGAACATAGAGCAGTCCGAACTTTCATTCTCTCCAAAAATGAATTGTATTATAGGCCGTAACGGAATGGGAAAGACCAATCTGCTCGATGCCGTATATTATCTTTCTTTCTGCAAGAGTGCTACAAATCCTATTGATACTCAGAATATTTTTCACGATCGCGAATTCTTTGTCGTACAGGGATTCTATCAGACTGACAATGACGAGCCTGAAGAAGTGTATTGCGGTCTGAAACGCAGGCAGAAGAAACAGTTCAAGCGCAACAAAAAGGAATATACCCGACTTTCGGACCATATAGGTCTGATTCCTCTTGTTATGGTCTCACCGTCCGATTCAGTTCTTATTTCCGGAGGAAGCGAGGAACGCCGCAGGTTTGTAGATGTGGTGATTTCGCAGTTCGACCGTGAATATCTTGATGCGCTCATACGTTATAACAAGGCTATGCTGCAGCGTAATACGCTTCTTAAATCCGAAGTCGAGCCTGAACCTGAACTGATGAATGTATGGGAGGAGATGATGGCCTCAGCCGGCGAGACAGTCTATAAAAAACGCAAACAGTTTATCGACGAGTTTGTCGGTGTATTCCAGTCGTACTATTCTTTCATATCCGAGGACAGGGAGAAGGTAAGCCTGGATTATGAGTCGCATGCCTCGCAGGGCGGTTTACTCGAAATAATCCGCGGCAGCCGTCAGCGTGACTTTGTTATGGGATATTCTCTTAAGGGTATCCACAAGGACGATCTTATAATGAAACTTGGCGATTTCCCAATCAAGCGCGAAGGGTCCCAGGGACAGAACAAGACATATCTCATAGCATTGAAGCTCGCCCAGTTCGAATTTCTGAAACGTACCGGAAGCAGAACCACACCTATTGTATTGCTCGACGATATTTTCGATAAGCTCGATGCCCATAGGGTAGAGCAGATAGTAAAACTTGTGGCAGGCGACAGTTTCGGACAGATATTTGTAACAGATACCAACCGTGACCATCTGGACAAGATACTCCGGAAGATAGACGGCGACTATAAGCTTTTCGAAGTTGAAAACGGTAATATTACTGAAAGAAAGGAGACGGCGGATGAAGAGGAATAATACAGAAAAGCTGGGCGATGTGATAATGCAGCTTTTGCGTCAGGAAGGTCTTGAAACACCACTGAACCAGTATCGCCTTATAGACTCGTGGAAGGATGTGGTAGGTCCGGTAATCTATAAGTACACCACCAATATATATATAAAGAACCAGACGCTATACGTACAGCTTTCGTCGTCCGTTATCCGTCAGGAACTTCAGATGGGGCGCGGGTTATTGATAAAAAACCTGAACTCCCACGTAGGAGCCCAGGTTATCACAGATATTATTTTTTGCTGACATATCCGTCTTCGGTCCACACCTCGTCCATGGCTACGTCATATTCGCCGTGTGGTATTTCGTCGCTTAACTGGAAACCGAAACAGACACCAATCTTGAACGTGTTCAGCTTTTTCAGGAAACGGTCATAAAAACCTTTGCCTCGGCCAAGTCTGTTGCCATGCCTGTCGAACGACACTCCGGGTATTATGGCCACATCTATCGATGTCAGGTCTGTGTAGGCTTCTCCTTGCGGCTCGTCAATGTTGAAACCGCCTTTCTGCAAACATTCTTTTCCTGTATATACCCTCAGTTCAAGGTCATCGCCTTTCACCACGGGCAGCAGTACGGTTTTCTCCTGACTCAATTTCTCCACAAAATCGTGTGTGAAAACTTCGTCAGGCAGCGAGTAGTACAGCAAAACCGTTTTCGCGCATTTCAGGACCACATTCTCTTTTACGTTTCCCGTTATTACGGAAGACAATTCTTTCAGCTGGTCTTCCGTATATTGTTTTTTCTTTTCGGTTATCAGTTTTCTTATTTCTTTCTTTTCTTCCATTATGCGGCGTCTTTATCAGTCTGTTCTTCTTCGGTCACTTCGGGTGCTTGTGGCACTGATTCACCTTTTTCAAGCACTTCCACAGCCTTTATCACAGTCTTGTCTGTCTTGTTCAGATATTTGATATATTCTTCTATTCCCAGCATATTATATATAATGTTGCCATACAGACTTGTCTCGAACAGGTCTCTCGATGTGATAAGCATATTGTTCCTCCTCTTAAGTCCCTTTGTTTCGGCCCATTTTGAGAATTTCACAAGCAGATTTTGAGTCTTAAGATAATCTCCCATATCATCACAGTTGGTGTATTCCTGCAGTTTGTTTCTGTTCTGGTCTGTATAGTCGAAGGCATATCTTATTATAAGTCCTCTGTTTGCGGCCATTCTGAAATATGAAGTCATGCCTAAGGTATCGTGTGGCACGAAAATGTCAGGCATAATGCCACCTCCTCCGTAAACCTTTCTTCCAATGCTTGTATAATATATTTCCTCCTCGTTCTGCTTGATGCTGTCGGCCGAGAAGAATTCTCCATGTTCATACCTCGTGAGCAGATCCAGTTCGTATTCCTCTTCTTTTCCCTGTTCGTACGGTTTCTGGATGCATCTTCCCGAAGGAGTGTGGTATCTTGCAATAGTCAGTCGGATGGCAGAACCGTCGTTGAACTCTATAGGTTGCTGTACCAGTCCTTTACCGAACGAGCGGCGTCCTATGATGGTACCTCTGTCGTTGTCCTGAATTGCGCCTGCAAAAATTTCGCTTGCGGATGCCGAGCCTTCGTCCACCAATACTATTATAGGCAGTGACTGGCTGCTTCCTGTTCCGTTCGAAGTATAATTCTCTCGCGGATATTTTCTACCTTCGGTGTAAACAATAAGCTTGTTGGCAGGCAGGAATTCGTTTACCATCTGAATGGCTGCAGCCATGTATCCTCCGGTATTACCTCTCAAATCGACAATCAGTCCCTGCATGTTCTGCTGGTTAAGTTTTGCCAGCGCGAAAAGCAGTTCAGGATATGTGGTTTCGCCGAATTTGTTCACTTTCACGAAGCCCCACTTGCCGTCAATCAAGTATGCTGCATCAACACTTTTCACCGGAATGTCTCCTCTGATAATGGTGAAATACAGTGTCTCAGGCTCTCCCTGTCTGTAAATGCCCAGTTTCACTTTGGTTCCTTTTTCTCCTTTCAGTCTTTTCATGGCCTCGGTGTTTGTCACCTTTTTGCCGACGAAAGCCGAGTCGTCCACTTCTATGATGCGGTCGCCGGCCATAAGTCCCACTTTCTCCGACGGTCCACCTGGTATTACGCTGTTCACGTGTATAGTATCGTCCTTGATTGTAAACTGGATACCTATTCCGCTGAAGTGTCCTTTCAGTTCCGAGTTTACTTCCTCAAGTTTCTGTGCGGGGATATATGATGAATGCGGGTCGAGTTCCGACAATATCAGCGGCATTGTCTTTTCCACCAGGTCTTCCATTTTTACTGTGTCCACATACGAGTCGTTCACAATTCTCAGTAAGGCGTTTATCTTGTTCGACGATCCTTTAATAGCCCCAAGCCTGTTTCCGGAGTAAAGGTTAGTGTAAAATACTCCTATCGCTATACCTATCACTATGCCCAAAGCCAGCAGTATCGGTATGAAACGTTTAAACTTATTGTCCATATATATAGATTTTATGTTATATATCAGTTTTATTTATTCTTTATTTTCAAGGTAAACCACCTCAATTCCTGCTTTTCTCAGCAGGTTCAGTCCGTCTTCAAGTCTGTACTTCTCACCATAAACAAGCCTTTTTATTCCAGCCTGTATTATGAGTTTTGCACATTCTATACACGGCGATGTTGTGACATACATTGTAGCTCCCTCACTGCTGTTGTTTGAGCGTGCTATTTTTGTGATAGCGTTGGCTTCAGCATGCAGAACGTAAGGAATAGTCAGTCCTTCTTCATCTTCGCATACGTTACTGAATCCTGACGGTGTACCGTTATATCCGTCCGAGATTATCATTTTGTCCTTTACTATGAGTGCACCCACCTGGCGTCGCTGGCAGTATGAGTTTTCTGCCCATATACGGGCCATTCGCATGTATCTTCTGTCTAATATTTCCTGTTTGTTTTCCTGTTCCATATATGTTTATCTGTGATTGAATTGTATATAAGAAGTCTTGTCCTGAGGTGCCAGTTGCATCGTCATGCTGTCACCCTGATAGAATCTTACGTTCTTTAGTCTTGTGATGAACTCAGCATTTTTCCCTTTAAGTGCTATTGTGGTTTCAATATTCGTAATATTGAAACTTTTGTCTTTTGCGTTGGCGCTCCATCTGGCAGTGAAAGTTCCTCCGTCTATTTCTCCTCTCATCGTACCGTCCTCTTCGAACACTACGGTGAACGAGTTAATTGTTTTCAGGTCATCAACGGTTTTAAATACAGGCTTTCCTGGTTTGAAGGCCAGATTGTTCCAGTTGCAGTCTGTATAATAATTGTTCACTCTCCATGTACCGCTCGCGAATATTTCGAACACGTCATCCTCCTGATTGCATCCGCACAGGATCAATGGCAGTACCATAAGTGTCAGTATATACTTTATTATCTTTTTCATTGTTATAAAAGTTTTTTGTGTTTGTTGTTAAAACTATTATTGCAAAAGTAGCCAAATTCATTTGTTTGGCAAAATACAAGTCTTAGCTACAATTATATTTTCTTTCTATTTTATTGTTTTGTATTTTTGGTTTTTGCTGTTAGGTTTGTCTGGAATTGTTGGTTCAAGCACTATCCCAATAAAAGGTGTAATATATTTTTTTCTTACCCATTTTTTGTCGTTCACACCTAACATGTTTGCTATTTCTGTAATGCTTCTTGGGGTATTACAAAATTCAAATACTTTTTCTTGGGGTGTAACATGGGGTGAAGATGTTTCCGACTGGGGGTGAATGTTGTCTTTTCTGGGGGTGATATCTTCTTTTACTGGTTGTGTAGTATTTGAATTATTCTCTCTTGCTGATATGTCTAATGGTTTATCAAAATAAATTGTAAGATTTACGAATGGGGGGGTAACTGTTATTTCAGGTTTAGGTAGTCCCTGTTCTTTGCAGCTTTCCATGATAAGACTTATTCCACGTCCCCATGCTTCCATTGTACCTCTTCTGTAAAAGACATTAGCTATTGTAGGGTTTGCAGGAATAGAGCCTATTTGTTCGTCTATAAAATCCTGCCATTTCATACCCATAGGAAATCCTCCAGGGTTTTGAAATACAATTCTATCATCATATATAGCAAGACTTGGAGTACAATTATCTGCATTCCAAGAACGGTGGCAAAGCATGTTGACTGTTGCTTCTTTTACAGCTTCGTATGGAACAGTAAGCCTATCCTGTCTGTATTTACTGTCCATTCTTCCAGATAGGTTTAAGTGTTTCAGACAAAAATCTATAACAGTGTCATATTGTTCGAATAGATTACCCTCGCAGACTGTCTGATCTCTAAAAAATCTTTTATCTTTTCCTTCAAATCTGGCTAATCTTATCTTGCATTGCGGATGCAATAAAGATGGTTCTTTCCCGAATAGAACATTTGCTGCATTTAAAATAGTTCCATCTTTCCTTGCAACACCAAGTTTTAGAAGAATTTTTTCTGGGTCATGTAATGTCATTGCAGACGCATGAATTCTTCTTGAACCGATTCCATCATGTAGTGTCTGGTATAAAAGTTCTGTGTCAATGTCGCTTATTTCTATTCCTGCATTTGGAGTATTCTCCCAACTGAAACGATTGGGATTACTTAACTTCAAACGTTCTTCATACATTTGTCTGGGCATTAATGCTGTTGTACTTTCCACTTTGTAGAATGCCCTGCCATCGAACGAATATGGCCCGTTCTTAAAATTATTGGAATCAAAATAAATAGCTATAACGTAGAAATCAGGCTTTTCTGGTAGTTCTATATATTCAACTTCTACATCAATTGCAGGTTCTATTTTCCGTAAAGTATTAGCTATTTCCTGTCGTGTGTTGTCTGTCACGTTTTGACCATCAATTTTCAATGACGGTGAAACTCCAAAAATCAACCAACCGCCGTCTGAATTAAGAAATGCACATGCTGTTTCCATTCCTTTGTTTAATTCGCCGGTGCTTTTTTTAAGCTCCAAAGTTCTTGTTTCGTCTTTGGAAATCAGTCTCTTTATGTCGTTTATTGTCATCATAATGAAATTTCAGTCTTTTTAGGAATATAACTTTACTCTTTTATTTTATTCCATTTCTCCTCAGCAATGCCTCAATACCCGGTTCCTGTCCGCGGAAACGTTTGTACAGAGTCATGGGATGCTCTGTTCCTCCCTTCGACAGGATATTGTCTCTGAACGACTGTGCCACTGCGGTGTTGAATATACCTTTTTCCTTGAACACTGAGAATGCGTCGGCATCAAGAACTTCGGCCCATTTATAGCTGTAATAGCCCGCTGAGTATCCTCCTGACATTATATGGCCGAACTGGACGCTCATACACGTATCTTCCACCTGGGGCAGTAGCTGGGTCTTTTCCCATGCCTTTTTCTCGTATTCACGCACATCGCCACTGAAAGCCTCTTTTCTTGTGTACCATGCCATGTCCAGGAAACCGAAGCTAAGCTGGCGCAGACACGCGTATGCCACATTGAAGTTCTGCGAGTCGATGATACTCTTTATGAGATTTTCAGGAATGTTCTCGCCTGTGATATAATGTTTCGCAAATGTGTTCAGGAACTCTTTCTCCACAGCGAAGTTCTCCATAATCTGCGATGGAAGCTCCACGAAATCCCAATATACGTTTGTTCCGCTCATACACTGGAATCTGGTATTCGCGAACATACCGTGCAGGGCATGACCGAATTCATGAAGGAAAGTATTTACTTCGGAGAATGTAAGCAATGCAGGTTTCTCGGCGGTAGGTTTTGTAAAGTTCATCGTCACCGATACGTGCGGGCGGCTGTTGGTTCCGTCGTCTTCTATCCACTGTTCCTTGTAGCTTGTCATCCATGCTCCCGAACGCTTGCCCTCCCTCGGATGGAAATCTGTGTATAGCACGGCAAGGAAAGCTCCGTCTCTATCGAAAACCTCGAACGCCTTGACGTCAGGATGATAGACAGGTATATCCTTGTTTTCGCGGAATGTTATTCCGTACAGTCTTGTGGCAAGTCCGAACACGCCTTCCTTCACCTTTTCGAGTTCGAAATATGGTCGTAGTGCCTCCTCGTCGAGGCTGTATTTCCTGCTTTTCAGTTTTTCGGCATAGAATGAGAAATCCCACGGCATTAGTCTGAAATCTTCACCCTCGGTTTCCTTTGCCAACTGTTCTATCTCTTCTGTTTCCTTATGTGCGGTAGGGGCGTAAGCCTCCAGCAGGTCGTTCAGCAGCTTATAGACGTTCTCGCTGTTCTCGGCCATCCTCTTTTTCAGTACATAGTCGGCATAGGTTTCGAATCCCAACAGTCGGGCTATCTCCATGCGCTTGTTCACTAATTGTCTGACTATGTCGAGGTTGTTCAATTCGTCGTCATGCGTACACTGTGTGTTATATGCCATGTACATCCGTTCCCTCAGCTCCCTGCGGCTGCTGTATTTCATGAACGGCACATAGCTCGGAGCATGTAGTGTAAAAATCCATCCGTCCTTTTCTTTACTTTTTGCGGTATGGGCTGCTGCTTCCACTGCGCTTTCTGGCAGACCTTCCAGCTCACTGCTGTCAGTGATATGCAGTTCGAATTTATTTGTCTCCTTCAGATGGTTCTGCGAGAATTTCAGTGTCAGCGAGCTCAGTTCTGCCGACAGCTTTCTGAAAGTCTCCTTGTCGCCGTCGCTCAGGTTGGCACCGTTTCTGATAAATCCGTCGTAAGTCTTTTCAAGAAGTCTTTCTTCCTCGTTTGTAAGGTTCAGGCTGTCTTTCTTTTCATACACCTTCTTGACTTTTTCGAACAATACCGGATTCAGACTGATGTTATTGCTGTGTTCCGTAAGTTCCGGCATCAGTCTCTCGGCTATGGCGTCCAGCTCGTCGTTTGTCTCGGCGCTCATGAGGTTGAAAAACACGGTAGTAACCCTGTCAAGCAGTTTGCCCGAATGTTCCAGCGCAAGAATAGTGTTACTGAAATCCGGCTCGTCCTTACTGCCTGTTATTATGCTTATCTCCTCGTCTTCAGCTTTCATACCCTCCCTGATTGCAGGTTCGTAGTCGGCAATACTGATTTTGTCGAATGGGGTAGTGTCGTGCGGTGTATTATATGGTTGTAAAAATGGATTTGTCATGTCTTGAATTTATTTGTATTATATCTATGAAAACTATCAGCCAATCTCTTCTGTCAGTTTCGCCAAGTTGTCTATTATAATTTTCTTTCTTCCCAATGTCAGGATTCCTTTTTCCTGGAATTCATTCAGGACTTTCGATACATTTAACCTTGTGTCGTCTATCAGTTCGGCCAGTTCCTCCATTTTTATGAACAATGTTTTCTTTCCGTACGGTATGACGCATCTCAGTGTCAGGAAGTTTATCATTTTTTCTTTGGTTGTTCCTATATGCGAGTTCCACAGCTTGTTGTTGGCCGTCTGTGCCCTGTTGCTCAGTATGTTGAGGTAGTTAAGATTGAAAATCTCGTATTTACATAAGTTTGTCAGTATATAGCCTTTGTCTATATTCAGAGTTTCCACATCTCCTGTGGCGGTGTACGATGCATGGTAATTGGTATGCATGCCGAACAGCGATTGCGGCTCGATGATGTATGGACCTTCCACCTCTTCCACAATCTTGAAATTATGTTTTTCATCGTTTATCGTAATTTCCACTTTCCCGTCGAGGATGAAAATCAGTCTGTTACATCTGTCGTTCTGCGAAACTATGGTCTCCCGGTCCTCATATTTGTGGAAGCCCATTTTCACTTTCTCTATTATGCTTGTAATGTTTTCCTTTGTCAGTCCCTGAAATAGTGGCAGCTCCAGTAGCGTGTCGTACATTGAACCTTTCATGTTCCGTTAAATTTAATTGAGTGTAAATCTTTATTTTAACATACAAAGTTAACCAATTATTTTGTATCATCGCTTTTGTATATATTGTTTTTAGTATTTTTTTGTTAACTTTGCGGTGTACAAATACATCGATAAATATGAAAACTTTATTTATTCAGCCTGCTGCGGCTTCCTTTTTCGGAGCTTTTGATTTTCAGCAGTTTCTCAGTGCGTTCATAGTGTTGTTTGCGGTGATAGATATAATAGGTTCCATACCTATAATTCTGGATTTGAAGCAGAAGGGCAGGCCGGTAAATTCCATGAAGGCCACTTTGATAGCCTTTGCCCTGTTGCTGGGTTTCTTTTATGCCGGCGATATGATGCTCCGTCTTTTCCAGGTAGATATAGCCTCGTTTGCCGTTGCCGGTGCATTCGTTATTTTCATGATGTCGCTCGAGATGATTCTTGATGTTGAGATATTCAAGAACACAGGTCCTATTAAGGAAGCCACTCTGGTTCCTCTTGTGTTCCCTTTGTTGGCAGGAGCCGGGGCCTTCACCACATTGCTGTCGCTCCGTGCCGAATATGCTCCAATCAATATAGTATTGGCTCTTACTCTTAACATGGTGTGGGTGTTCGTAGTTCTGAAGCTGACCGACGTGATAGAACGTTTCCTTGGCAAAGGCGGTATATACGTCATCCGCAAGTTTTTCGGAATAATTCTGCTTGCCATTTCCGCTCGTCTTTTCACTGCCAATATTACCTCACTTATAGAGCAGTTCCAGGCCTTGAAATAGGCTCCGGGGCGTTTTTAAAAAACATGGGCAAATTTAAGTTTAAATGTGCCCGCGTTTTTTTATAGAGATTTCGCTGCAAATTTTAGCCCTTATTCCTGTACTCCAGAGGGCTCATTCCCACATGTCGTTTGAAGTACTTTCCGAAGAACGACATGTTGGCGAAATTCAGTGAATCCGATATGGCCTGTACGCTTTGATGTGTGGACTTCAGTTGCGATTTTGCGTCCATTATCACCATCGACGATATTATGTCCGCACATGTTTTTCCGGTAGACTGTTTTATGATGGAACACAGATGAGCATGAGTAATTCCAAGTTTTTCGGCATACCATGCCACGTTTCTGTTGTCTTTGTAGTGTTGCATTACCAGCTGTGTGAAAGCTTTGCATAGCTGTTCGCTTTTGGATGACGTAATATTCTCATTATCCGTTTTTTTCTTGTATATCAGTGAAATACCTTTGTGCGTGTCAGCGAAGATATTGTCTGCTATCTCCAGCTTCAATTTTTCATCGGACATTTCGTAGATATCTATCAGGAGTTTGAAATACTTTTCTGTCATCATAGCCCCTTCGTCCGATAGTGATATTTTGGGCTTTCCCAGTGTAGAATATATCGCGTCAAGCAGAATTTTAGCCTTGTCATTGTTTTCCACATATTTTGATGAGAACCCTACGAAATAGATTTTCAAATCCCCGTTCAGGTCGTTAATCTGGAATATGGAGCCTGGCATCAGTGTGATAATGTCATTCTTATTTACGGTAATATGGTTAAGATTGACTGATGCCTCTATTTCTCCTTCCATACATAATGCCATTATTTCGCATTTTAGCCGGACTGGATAGTTTTTATATAATCCCAGCAGTTCTTTGCTTATGTCTGTGCCTGCCAGCCAGTTTTCTGGCAGATCGAATTTAGGTATAGTGTTGTCCATTTTATGTGTGTTTTATAGCCTGATACAAATTTAGTAAATTTGAAGTATAGACCAATGTCGGTATTACTAATAGTCTATAAAATATTAAAAAAAAGACATGTAATTAGTGATTGAAAAGATTTTAGTTTAAGGATTGAACAAAAAAAAACAAGAATTGACCTTGTGAGATATAAGATTATGGTGTTATTTTTGCAGAACAAACTTATTGATTAAATTATTTATTTAGTGTGGTATTGTGACTTTATTTGATAATGTAATATGACTATTATGAACAAAAAAGATTTGAGAAAAAGACTATTTATAACATTTGCTTATTGCTTATGTCTTATTATGCCAATCTCAGTGAGCCTTACATCGTGCATTCAAGATGAAGCTCCAAACGCTGAAGCGGATATCGTTTCATGCTCGTTGCCTAAGGAAATTCTTTCTTATTCCAGCATCGACGTAGGTCTGGAGTTTGATAAGAATATTAATGCTTATCCTATATATATAAGTGTGAAACCAGGCACTGACATTACAGCTCTGGCTCCGGAATTTGGGCTTACACCGGGAGCTACCATAGAACCTGCAAGTGGAAGTGTTCATGATTTTACAAATCCGGTGAGATATGTTGTTACATCGGAAGACGGTATGTGGCACCGCACATATTCTGTAGATATAAGTATACTTAGTCCGGCCAATATTCCAACTTCATTTACATTCGAGAAAGCGGAAACAGGAGGTAGATATCATGTAATTTACGAAGAAACCGGCGGAAACAAAGTTACTTGGGGAAGCGGAAACAGCGGATTCTCTCTGGCAATGAGTACAGCCAAACCTGATGAATATCCTACAGTATTGTCTGAAGAAGGTATGGATGGAAATTGTGTGAAAATGGTAACAAGAAATACCGGCAGTTTGGGAAGTCTCGTTGGAATGCCTATTGCCTCCGGCAATTTGTTTTTAGGTAATTTTGATGTCCTTAATGCCATGTCCAAGCCTCTGGAAGCAACAAAATTCGGAGTTCCTTTTGATAAGAAACCTCTTATTCTTACGGGATATTATAAATATAAATCCGGAGACAAATTCCTCGAAAACGGTAATTACACCGATAAAAAGGATGAATTCAGTATATATGCCATTATGTATGAGTTGCCTGAAAACGGAAAATTACTTGACGGCAATTTGCAGACAAGAAATTTTGAAGACGAGTCTATGATAGCATTGGCTTTAATGGAAGGTTCTGAAGAAAAAGACGAATGGACCAAATTTGAGATTCCTTTTGATTATAACAGATATGGAAAATATATCGACAAAGATAAACTGGCTGCCGGAAAGTATTATTTCAGTATAGTTTTTGCATCAAGCAAAGAGGGCGCTTTGTTTAAAGGAGCTGAAGGAAGTACTCTGATGGTTGATAATGTAGAGCTGATATATGAATAATGAATGACTGACGACAACCGGCAATCGTTGAAAATTATAATCGGATAATCAATATTGAATATAAACTTAAATAAAATGAATATTCTTATGAAAAGATATATTTTCCCTTTGTTTTTTCTTTTTATTAGCCTTGCACATATCCAGGCGCAGGAAAACAGTAACAGGACACTCATAAAGGCGGCACTTCATGGATGGGAATATGAAGTTAAGGCTGGCATAAGCATAGGTGGTACTTCTCCAATCCCTTTGCCTGCTGAAATAAGAAGTTTAGACTCATATAATCCTACACTTGCTGTGCCTATTGAAGGTAATGCCATAAAATGGTTTGGCGTGAAAAAGGAATGGGGATTGAACATTGGTTTGCGACTGGAGAACAAGAATATGACAACCAAAGCTACTGTTAAGAACTACAGTATGGAAATTATTGGAGACGACGGTAACAGACTGGCAGGCAACTGGACCGGTGGGGTAAAGACAAAAGTAAGGAACTCATATATCACCCTGCCTGTACTGGCTACCCATAAGTTGAGCAACAGGTGGAACATCAAAGCCGGTCCATACATATCATACCTTCTTGACGGGGAATTTTCCGGCGACGTTTATGAAGGATATCTGAGAGAAGGTAACCCTACAGGACAAAAGATTGTTTTTACTGACGGAGCTGTAGCGAAATATGATTTCAGTGACGACATAAGAAAATTCGGATATGGAATACAGGTTGGTGCCGATTGGAGAGCTTTCAAGCATCTTAAGGTATTTGCCGATTTAACATGGGGGCTTAACGATATTATGAAAAAAGACTTTAAGACTATTTCTTTCGCGATGTATCCCATTTATCTGAATTTCGGATTTGGTTATTCTTTCTGATAAGGCAAAAAAATAACGGCGGTACTAAGTTTTGTGTATCGCCGTTATTTTTTTTTATTGAATATAATTTGCCATTTATTCAGCTGCCTGCTCGAGTTTGATACCGATTTCCATATCTTCAGTAGTGTCGATTATGTTAGGGAATGCAACTAAAATAGGTCTTAAGAATGCCTCCGCAAGATCAGCCATATCTCCAGCAGATTTCTTAATCATTTCCATAATCATGTTTATAGTGTCTTCATTTTCCAATAATGGCTTGACAGTCTGAAGTATAGGAAGCAGTACTTCTTCTTCCAGATATACAGACATCACTCCGTTTTCATCTTTGCTTACTCCCAAAGGTATTCCGTCTGTAAGCATAGACTGCAATGATGGTATCATTCCAAATACAGTCATTATAATATTCGAGCTTCCTTCCGCGCCACCATTCATTGCAATAATCTGTGCAGGATTTATATACAGCACCAATTCATTATCAGAAGTTACAGTGTACGTCGCTATATTTAATGGTGATGTTGACCAATCAGCATCTGCAAGGCTGTTCTTGTATTTTGCCTGAATATTACCGTCCGGCAAGAAAGAAACCTCTCCCAGGATTCCACAAAGCATCTGCGGTATTGTCTGACCTTCTATCTGTGTCATTCCTATAATCAGATTCAAAGCGTTTTGAATGTCCCAAGATCCGTCAGCAAAAGGAAAATCATCAGCTTCCCACTTTATCAGGATAGGATTCTTTTCAGGAGCAATAAGATTCCATGTTGTGCCGGCATATTCATTCTGAGGCATTTCAACAGTCAGGTCAAGAGTCATTCCGCCTTTGCTTACATTTCCTTTATAAGAAATCTTACGACCGTTTTTCTCGTCTACACCTTCAAAAGAGACTTCATCATTATTAATAGCCAAATTTACATTGATAACTGTAGTTTTCTCTCCAGGAATAACACCGGCTGTTGTTGGAACAGGTGCATTTTCACGAGACAAATTCAATGGAGCACCGGAAAGCGTTATTACAGCTTTGGTGGCATCTGTAGCGTCAGGTGCAAATTCCACTTGTTTTCCCAGCATTGGCTGTCCGCTATAAGTCAGTGTCAGACCGCTAAAATCTGTAAAAGTCGTTTTTTCTATAGGACAAACTTCAACATCCGGATCCTCGTTATTACTACATGAAGTAATCATACCTCCAGCCAACGCGGCTGCAAACATGTAAATAAATAAAGATTTTTTCATAAATAATTCTTTTCTGTTTTTATGTTATTAAAAGTTTTGGCAAAAATACAAATGATTTCAAACACATAAAAGGTCTATACTTTCAAGTTTTGTTCTATTTTTTAGATTATCGTATGTTTACCTAGTTGAAATGTCTATTCTGTTTCTCTTTTTTCAAGGTTTTACTCTGCGTTTGATTTGCTAGAATCTTGTCTTTAATCTTTCATGCTGTAAGAAGTATATTTATTTGAAGTATTGACCAATTTGAATATGAGTAAAAGGACATAAAATCTTAAAAATATACTATCTATGGACGTTTGCGGAAAAAGGCTTTTTAAAAATGGAACAAAAATATCAAGAATTGACCTTGCGGGATATGTTTAAAAGCAGTTACTTTGCAGCGTGAAAAAATGTAATAAATTAAGGAAATGTAATAATAAAGTATTTAAGTTTCGCAAGTAAAAAAATATAGCTTTTAGTTCTGTATGTCACAGAAAATGAGTATCTTTAAGTACCACCTTCAAAGAACTCATACTAAAAGCTATGAAC
>NZ_JACJLQ010000131.1 GCF_016902295.1 Bacteroides caecigallinarum
CGCCGCCAAGATGTTTCAGGCACTGCGTTATGGCATATACAAAGTCTTCTGTGCGCTGTGAACGTACGAAGAGGATATAACCGTAGTCGCTTGCAGGCAGAGTGGCTACAAAAGCCTGACACTGGACGACCTCACCGGTTTCCATGTCAACGTATCCCATAGTATCACCGGCAAAATCGAGGAAAAGCTTTTCGCCGCCCGTACGCATGTCGGCAAGTATGGTGGATGGCGACTCCTTCCTGGCCTCTGTGTTCTGATTGTAATGAAAACGGAACTGTGTCAGGCTGTAGTGGTCATCCGGATGCTCATTACGGTATTCCTCCCAAAGCAGCTTCAGCGTGACATGCTTGCGCTTCATCTCCTCCTGAAGATATGGAAGAAGGGCTTTGAATGTTTCAAAACGCTTGTCGCTATATGCAGGATTGCCGCCCTTGAGATGGTGCTCAAGAATGGGATTATCCAACCTGATAAGTTCATCAAGGCTCAGGCTGTCAGCGTTGACCTTGTTCATGTAGTTGTTCACTGTCTCCTTGTTCATGCCGATTATATCGGCAGCCTTGCGGTTGGAGATTCCGCTCTTCTTTAGTAGAAGAAGTTGTTTGATCTGGCTCATATTCTTACTTTTTCCTGCCATAGTCGTATTGTATGAAGATTATATTCTGCATACAAGATACGGGAAAGAGTGGAAAGTGAAC
>NZ_JACJLQ010000132.1 GCF_016902295.1 Bacteroides caecigallinarum
AGACCTATATGTGGTGTCTGGTAAACAGAAAGGCCCGTATAGTCATCTTCTTTTATGAGGATACAACGGATGATGAAGGTGTACAGAAACATGGAGGCAGGAACAGAAATGTATTGAAGGAGTTCCTTGGTGATGCAAAAATCAGATCACTGCAGAGCGACGGCTACAACGTATATATGTATCTTGACAATGAGCTTATGGATATAGAGCATCTCTGCTGTCTGGCTCATGCAAGAGCTAAGTTCAAGTATGCCTACGACCAAGGAAGTCTGCAGGCAAGAATCTTCCTTGAGCTGATAGCAAAGTTATACGGCATGGAAGAGACTTACCGCCGGGAAAAACTCACAGCAGACGAGATTTACCGCAGAAGGAACTGTAAGGAAACGACGGAAATCATTGATAAGATAAGGACAGAGCTTTATGATCTGCTTGCAAATCCGGATGAGAGCCGAAGTGAACTTATGAGCAAGGCCCTTAACTATCTGAAAAACTTCTGGAATCAGATCTTCGCCTACAGAAATGACGGAGAATACTCAATAGACAATATGGCGGCGGAAAGAGCGATAAGACCAATCACTGTCCAACGATTATGTTGTACACCACATAACCTGCCTTATGTTGGCAAAATATTTATGTTGGCAAAATATCTAATATATTGTATAATAGAGCATTATGATATATGTTCACAACATAA
>NZ_JACJLQ010000133.1 GCF_016902295.1 Bacteroides caecigallinarum
AGACCTATATGTGGTGTCTGGTAAACAGAAAGGCCCGTATAGTCATCTTCTTTTATGAGGATACAACGGATGATGAAGGTGTACAGAAACATGGAGGCAGGAACAGAAACGTGTTGAAGGAGTTCCTTGGTGATGCAAAAATCAAATCACTGCAGAGCGACGGCTACAACGTATATATGTATCTTGACAATGAACTTATCGATGTTGAGCATTTGTGTTGTCTGGCCCACGCAAGGGCTAAGTTCAAGTATGCCTATGACCAGGGAAGCCTGCAGGCAAGAATCTTCCTTGAGCTGATAGCAAAATTATACGGAATGGAAGAAACTTATCGCCGGGAAAAACTCACAGCAGACGAGATTTACCGCAGAAGGAACTGTAAGGAAACGACAGAAATCATCGATAAGATAAGGACGGAACTTTATGATTTGCTGGCAAATCCGGATGAGAGTCGAAGCGAGCTTATGGGCAAGGCCCTTAACTATCTGAAAAACTTCTGGAATCAGATCTTCTCCTACAGAAATGACGGAGAATACTCCATAGACAATATGGCGGCGGAAAGAGCGATAAGACCAATCACTGTCCAAAGATTATGTTGTACACCACATAACCTGCCTTATGTTGGCAAAATATTTATGTTGGCAAAATATCTAATATATTGTATAATAGAGCATTATGATATATGTTCACAACATAA
>NZ_JACJLQ010000134.1 GCF_016902295.1 Bacteroides caecigallinarum
GGGTGAAGACTCTTTCCTGTAATGCCACGGGACGTTCCATCAGACGGGAAAGGTTTCTGATGACAAACATCCACTTGTCGAACATGGTCTGCAGTTCTGTTTCAGGCTTGTTGAACTTTGGCATTTCAAGATAAATGAAAGTGAGCTTGTCATAAAAAACTTTATTCGTATTTAAATCGACAAGCTTTACCTCATGATGAAAGTTGTCGTTTTCTTCATCGCTGAACCGGAAGTTCAGTATTCCTATAACATAAACGGCCTTAAGCTCGTAGTCCCATTCACCCTTGAGACCCTGCTCTCGTATAGGGAATGTGGAGTAATAGATGCTCCTGTCCTTGAAAAACTGTTGTTCGCCGCGTTGCATCTCAACAAGGATTTTCTCGCCACGCTCATTCTCGCAATATACATCGAACACGGCACGGCGGTCTCTTTCTGATGTTCCAAGATGCTCGGTGTTGAGATACTTCAAATCACAAATAACCTCTCTGCCACCAAGCAGACTGTTGACGAAACTTATCAGAAGTTCCTTGTTTATCTCGGAACCGAAAAGCATTTTGAATCCAAAATCTGTGTAAGGATTGACGTATCTGTCGCCGGCAAAACTGTCTTTAACCATAGTTCAATGTATTAGCGTTACTTTCCGCAAATATAATGCAAACACAAATATTCACAAAAATATAAATCACTTTTTGA
>NZ_JACJLQ010000135.1 GCF_016902295.1 Bacteroides caecigallinarum
GGGTGAAGACTCTTTCCTGTAATGCCACGGGACGTTCCATCAGACGGGAAAGGTTTCTGATGACAAACATCCACTTGTCGAACATGGTCTGCAGTTCTGTTTCAGGCTTATTGAACTTTGGCATTTCAAGATAAATGAAAGTGAGCTTGTCATAAAAAACTTTATTCGTATTTAAATCGACAAGCTTTACCTCATGATGAAAGTTTCCGTTTGCTTCATCGCTGAACCGGAAGTTCAGTATTCCTATAACATAAACGGCCTTAAGCTCGTAGTCCCATTCGCCCTTGAGACCCTGCTCTCGTATAGGAAATGTGGAGTAATAGATGCTCCTGTCCTTGAAAAACTGCTGCTCACCGCGCTGCATCTCAACAAGGATTTTCTCGCCACGGTCATTCTCGCAATAGACATCGAACACGGCACGGCGGTCTCTTTCTGATGTTCCAAGATGCTCGGTGTTGAGATACTTCAAATCACAAATAACCTCTCTGCCACCAAGCAGACTATTGACGAAACTTATCAGAAGTTCCTTGTTTATCTCGGAACCGAAAAGCATTTTGAATCCGAAATCTGTATAAGGATTGACATATCTGTCGCCGGCAAAACTGTCTTTAACCATAGTTCAATGTATTAGCGTTACTTTCCGCAAATATAATGCAAACACAAATATTCACAAAAATATAAATCACTTTTTGA
>NZ_JACJLQ010000136.1 GCF_016902295.1 Bacteroides caecigallinarum
CATGATATTTTAGAAATTGAATCATGAAACATATAAAAGTGCTTGAATTGAGTGAGGCTGATCGCCTCAAACTTGAGAAAGGGTATCATAATGGCCCTACTCATAACTATCGTATCAGATGCAAATCCATATTGTTGAAGTCATCAGGCAAATCGGCCTCAGAAATAGCTGAAATATTTGATGTGACAATACCAACAGTATACGCATGGATAAAACGTTATAAAGAAAATGGAATCAAAGGCTTGGAAACACGTCCCGGTCAAGGTCGTAAACCTATAATGGATTGTTCCGATGAGGAATCAGTCCGTAAGGCTATAGAGGAGGACCGTCAGAGTGTATCAAAAGCACGCGAAGCCTGGGAAAAAGCTTCCGGCAAAAAAGCCAGCGACATTACCTTCAAACGTTTTTTAGGAGCATTGGTGCAAGATATAAGCGAATAAGAAAACGCCCAAGGGGTATCCCCTCACCGCAACTCTACACATACAAGAAAGAGAAGTTGCAAGAACTTGAAAGCCTTGACTCCAAAGGTAAAATAGAACTTTATTATGCTGATGAAAGTCATGTATGTACAGATGGTTATGTACCTTACGGATGGCAGTTCAAAGATGAGAATGTCTATATTCCATCAGAGAAAACAGCAAGACTTAATATCTTTGGCATGATTACCCGAAGAAATCA
>NZ_JACJLQ010000137.1 GCF_016902295.1 Bacteroides caecigallinarum
ACTAAGGACTCGCTTTTCTATTGTACAAACAGGGCACTGGCATCTGTAGGTACGAACTTATTTGTGAATTACTCATATGTATAAAATTAATTTTGAATAGTTACTTAATTAATTATGACGACAATAATTTGTATAACGATTTTGGCCTATTTGATTATGGGTAAAAATATTGATTCTTTATTGGAGAAGGTAAAGGATGTGGATTGGAAAGAAAAAGGAAATGATTTGTACGAGAAATTAAAACCTTATGCTAAAAAAGTCGGTAGGGCTGCAGCCAAGCCTTTGTTACAGTTTTATTTTGTGCTGTCTGATGATAAGACTAAAACATTGGATAGAGTTTTGATTTATGCAGCCATTATATATACAGTATCTCCGGTAAGTCTGATTCCAAGTGCTGTATATAAGTTATTGGGTATTCTTGATGAAGGAGCTGCAATGCTATTTGTATATAATAAAATAAAAAGTAATATCACACCTGATATTGAAATGAAAGTCAACCAGACTTTGGATGAATGGTTCGGATGTGAATATGAGATAATAAACTAATGATTAGTATATTAAAAAGTAGGGTGTCCAGTTTAACGTTCCCAATTTAGCCTACATTTTTAAGCTGTTTGGTACGTTCTGTAACCCAGTTTATGGACATGTGCTTCTTTGCAAAAGCATCAATGTC
>NZ_JACJLQ010000138.1 GCF_016902295.1 Bacteroides caecigallinarum
CTCTTTCGCATATCAGTCGGATAAGGGTAAAGGAAAAAACGATCTGAGTCACTGAGGCAAAACATGGCTTACTGGCATAAAAGGATTAATGACTTTAGCACCTCAAGTGATATTGCACTATTGATACGAAGCGTTACACCATTGGCGTATATAATCTCACATTCTGAATCGCTTTTAGATTCTATCTCTTTTGAAGCAGTAGTAATGTTCAGTTTACCGTTCAGATTGTTCATTCTTACAGGAACAAATCCTTGTGTATCGGGAAGAGCTGAATCGGTTAGTTTCCTACGCCAGTAATAAAATTTACCTTCGTCAAATCCGGTATTGTTACAATAATCACGGACGGACAAACCAGACAACTTCCAGTCTTCGTATGTCTGCTTGAATTGGTCTAATGTCATATTCTTCATATTTGCACAATATTGGTTATGGACACAAAAATACGAAGAATCAAGGCTGGGATTTGACGGGGTTTGCTGAATGCTTACGAACTGGATAACCGGAATCAAAGCCGGAATGCCCGTCTGATAAAAAAATCACACTTCCGTTATCACGCTTCCATAAGTGAAGTTATCTATGACAGCAAGCGTGGCGTAGACAAGCAGAAAGTGCTTAATCTTGCCACTTGTGACTATGTGAAAAACGG
>NZ_JACJLQ010000139.1 GCF_016902295.1 Bacteroides caecigallinarum
GAAAAGTTTTCCGAAAAGCTGCAGCTGGAAAAGTTTTTGAAAAAATTCAGGGAATAAGGTTCTGGTACTTGCAGTATGCGGCTTGCACTAACTTCGCAACAGGAAAAAGTAAGTGTCACGGCTTCGTCCTAAATGAGATGTGAAGGGAATGGCCTGATATTCTTGTGTCTGGTCATGGTAAAGGATGCTGTTCTCATATTCAGACTCGACAGGTTTCACAGTTCCATGGTAAGAAATACTGACATGATAAGGGCGATAGCTCCAGTACTTCACCATGAACCTGGCATGGCATAGCAAGAGAAATACGGAACTCCGCATTCTGCATAAAAAGGTCTTAACACGGAAGCTATTCAAGAGGATGGAAGCCAGAGGTGAAGCAATACAAGGCTGATGCCACTCATGTGAGTGATGAAAAGGTACAAAATCAGCAAGGAGAAAAAGAAAGGCAATGCCTATCAGTCAAAGAGCGGACTTCTGTCCTACTCTGGCTTACTGCAAGTTTAAAGTTTAGATTTACCCATGTATATATACATGTATTTTAAACTTTGGTTACAGACCTGAACAGGTTTATAAAAAGACTGACGAACAATTCATTGCGAATAGAAATATCATATAAGAAAGAAAATGGGAAC
>NZ_JACJLQ010000140.1 GCF_016902295.1 Bacteroides caecigallinarum
ATTAAAGATTTATCGGTAAACGATGGGGATGCGTTCCATTAGGTAGTAGGCGGGGTAACGGCCCACCTAGCCGACGATGGATAGGGGTTCTGAGAGGAAGGTCCCCCACATTGGAACTGAGACACGGTCCAAACTCCTACGGGAGGCAGCAGTGAGGAATATTGGTCAATGGACGGGAGTCTGAACCAGCCAAGTAGCGTGAAGGATGAAGGTTCTATGGATTGTAAACTTCTTTTATAAGGGAATAAAGTGCTTTACGTGTAGAGTTTTGTATGTACCTTATGAATAAGCATCGGCTAACTCCGTGCCAGCAGCCGCGGTAATACGGAGGATGCGAGCGTTATCCGGATTTATTGGGTTTAAAGGGAGCGTAGACGGGATGTTAAGTCAGCTGTGAAAGTTTGGGGCTCAACCTTAAAATTGCAGTTGAAACTGGCGTTCTTGAGTGCGGCAGAGGCAGGCGGAATTCGTGGTGTAGCGGTGAAATGCTTAGATATCACGAAGAACCCCTATTGCGAAGGCAGCCTGCTGGACCGTAACTGACGTTGATGCTCGAAAGTGTGGGTATCAAACAGGATTAGATACCCTGGTAGTCCACACGGTAAACGATGGATACTCGCTGTTGGCGATA
>NZ_JACJLQ010000015.1 GCF_016902295.1 Bacteroides caecigallinarum
TAGCACGAAGGTTCCACCTCTTCCCATTCCGAACAGAGAAGTTAAGCTTCGTCACGCCGATGGTACTGCGTACAAGTGGGAGAGTAGGTAGTCGCCGTTTTATAGAGGACTCCCCGAGGTAGAGATACTTCGGGGAGTTTTTGCTTTTTTATACGCTATAATGTAATGTATTTATGGCTTGATGTTAATCTTATGTTTAATATTGATAATGTAGTATAAAATCTTTGATTTTAATTTCGTTTTCTTCATCCTTATTTCTTATATTTGAGCCGCAATAACAAAAGCTATAGTGCTTTTTATTAAAGTTGGAAATAGCTGATGTTGAGTTGCTGTATAAACATATTATTAACTAATACAGTTATGGAAAATAAAATTCAAGAACTTACTGACAAGATTTACCGTGAAGGTGTTGAAAAAGGTAACACTGAGGCGCAGAGACTTATCAGTGAGGCTCAGGAAAAGGCTCAGAAAATGATTGAAGAAGCCCAAAAACAGGCTGATGATATCGTTGCAGCAGCCAAGAAAGCTTCAGAAGAACTGAAGGAAAATACCAAATCGGAATTAAAATTGTTTGCGGGACAGGCTCTGAATGCCTTGAAAACCGAAGTGACAAACTTGCTTACAAACCAGACTGTGGCAGATGCGGTCAAGGGATTTGTAAGTGATAAGGATTATTTCAACAAGTTTGTTGTGGCACTGGCAAAGCAGTGGTCGGCTAATGAACCGGTTGTGATTTCTGTGCCTGATGCTGATAGTCTTAAGAAATATTTCATGAAAAATGCAAAGGATTTGCTTGATAAGGGTGTTAAGATAGAAGGAGTTAAAGGCTCAAAGGTTCTTTTCTCTATTTCACCTGCTGACGGATCTTATAAAGTAAATTTTGGCGAGGAAGAATTTGAAAACTATTTTAAGGATTTCCTGCGTCCACAATTAGTTCAAATGTTGTTTTAATGTAGGATTATGGATACTTATTATTATCTGGTAGCCGGTTTGCCTGATATTTCGCTTGATGACGGTAAACTGAGTTATACAGTCGATAGTTTTAAGTCGGAAATATACCCTGATTTGTCTGATAAGGATAAAAAAGTAATAGACTTGTTTTATCTGAAATTAGACAATGATAACCTTTTACATCTATTGAAAGACAAGGATTATGCCGTGGTGAGCCAGGGCATGTATAGCGCTGAAGAGCTGTTATCTGTTATTGATACTGTGAAGGATGGTGATATTCCTGATAAAAAGTACCCGTCTTATTTCTGTAATTTCATTTCTGAATATTTTAAGCTTAATCCGGAAGACTTGTATAAGGCCGGTGATATGTTGGCCGCGCAGTATTATGCTTATGCAATGAACTGTAAAAACAAGTTCGTGTCTGCATGGTTTGAATTTAATCTTAACCTAAACAATATACAGGCTGCACTTTCTGCACGTAAGTATAAACTGGATATTGCATCAGCTATTGTAGGAAATACAGATGTGTGCGAGAGTCTGCGTACTTCGAATGCAAGAGATTTCGGATTGGGGGATACTTTGACATATCTGGAAAATGTACAGAGAATTGCAGAAATAGATGAGTTGGTGGAAAGGGAAAAGAAGATTGACCAGTTGAAATGGGAATGGCTGGAGACTGAATCTTTCTTTAATTACTTTACTATAGAACGACTGTTCGTATTTCTTCTCCAACTGGAGATGATAGAAAGGTGGATATCATTGGATAAAGAAAAAGGTAGCGAACTGTTCAGGGCAATGATTCAAGACCTGAAAAATGATGTTCAGATACCCGAGGAATTTAGAAAATAGTTTAAACATAATAAAATGGCAACAAAAGGTAGTGTTATTGGCGTTATTGCCAATATGGTGACTTTGACTGTAGATGGTCCGGTAGCACAGAATGAAATCTGCTATATCTCTACAGGAGGCGACCGACTGATGGCCGAGGTTATTAAGGTGGTAGGCAAAAATGTTTATGTCCAGGTGTTCGAAAGTACACGTGGACTGAAGGTAGGTGCCGAAGCTGAATTTACCGGTCACATGCTGGAAGTTACTCTTGGTCCTGGAATGCTGTCGAAAAACTATGATGGCTTGCAGAATGACTTGGACAAAATGGATGGCGTTTTCCTGAAACGCGGACAATATACTTATCCTCTTGACAAAGAGGCCAAATGGGGATTCAAACCTATAGTAAAAGCAGGTGATGAGGTTGGACCTTCTGCCTGGCTCGGTGAGGTGGAAGAAAATCATCAGCCACTGAAAATCATGGTTCCTTTCCAACTGACAGGTACTTATAAAGTGAAATCTATAGTACCTGAAGGTGAATATACAATAGAGGATACTGTAGCTGTACTTACTGACAAGGATGGTAACGATATACCTGTAAACATGATTCAGAAATGGCCGGTAAAGAAGGCTATGACTAACTATAAGGAAAAACCACGTCCTTTCCGTCTGTTGGAAACAGGTGTACGCGTCATTGACACAGTGAACCCTATCGTTGAAGGTGGTACGGGATTTATTCCTGGTCCGTTCGGTACAGGTAAGACGGTGTTGCAGCACGCAATCTCAAAACAGGCTGAAGCTGATATCGTTATTATAGCGGCCTGCGGTGAACGTGCGAATGAGGTTGTGGAAATCTTTACTGAATTCCCTGAACTTGTGGACCCGCATACAGGCAGAAAATTGATGGAACGTACCATTATCGTGGCCAATACATCAAACATGCCGGTCGCTGCCCGTGAAGCTTCTGTATATACAGCTATGACAATGGCTGAATTCTATAGAGCTCAGGGACTTAAGGTTCTGCTTATGGCCGACTCTACATCACGTTGGGCTCAGGCACTTCGTGAAATGTCTAACCGTATGGAGGAATTGCCTGGTCCTGACGCTTTCCCTATGGATATTTCCGCAATAATCTCAAACTTCTACGGACGTGCAGGATATGTTTATCTGAATAACGGTGCTACAGGCTCAATTACATTTATCGGTACTGTATCACCAGCCGGAGGTAACCTGAAGGAACCTGTAACAGAGAATACCAAGAAGGTTGCCCGCTGTTTCTATGCATTGGAGCAGGAACGTGCCGACCGTAAGCGCTATCCGGCTGTTAATCCGATAGACTCATACTCAAAGTACCTTGAATATCCTGAATTTGAACAGTATATTACTGAACGTATCAATGCCGAATGGATAGGTAAGGTGAACGAACTGAAGACAAGATTGCTTCGTGGTAAGGAAATCGCCGAACAGATAAACATTCTTGGTGATGATGGCGTTCCGGTAGAATACCACGTAATATTCTGGAAATCCGAACTTATAGATTTCGTAATCCTACAGCAGGACGCCTTTGACGAGGTGGACTCTGTAACTCCGATGGAACGTCAGGAAGATATAGTTAATATGGTAATTGATGTTTGCCATACTGAGTTCAAATTTGATAATTTCGTTGAGGTAATGGAATACTTCAAGAAGATGATCAATATTTGTAAGCAGATGAACTATTCCAAATACAAATCACAGGAGTATGAAGAGTTTGGAAAGCAGTTGCAGGAACTTTTGGCTGAAAGACGTGCCAAATAATTTATTTCATTAACTAATATAAAAATGGCAACAAAAGCATTTCAAAAGATATATACCAAAATCAGCCAGATTACCAAGGCTACCTGTTCGCTAAAGGCAACTGGGGTAGGATATGACGAACTGGCTATGGTAAATGGCAAGCTTGCACAGGTTGTGAAGATTGCCGGTGATGATGTTACTTTGCAGGTGTTTGAGGGTACCGAGGGTATTCCTACTAATGCAGAGGTTGTATTTCTTGGCAAATCGCCAACACTGAAGGTAAGTGAACAGTTGGCAGGACGTTTCTTCAATGCATTCGGTGACCCTATTGATGGTGGACCTGAAATTGAGGGCGTAGAAGTGGAAATCGGTGGTCCGTCAGTGAACCCTGTACGCCGTAAACAACCTTCTGAACTTATTGCTACAGGTATTGCCGGTATTGACCTTAACAATACATTGGTGTCAGGACAGAAGATTCCGTTCTTTGCGGACCCTGACCAGCCTTTCAACCAGGTTATGGCAAATGTGGCATTGCGTGCCGAAACAGACAAGATTATTCTTGGAGGTATGGGTATGACTAACGATGACTACCTGTATTTCAAGAATGTATTCTCGAATGCCGGTGCATTGGACCGTATTATCAGTTTCGTAAATACAACAGAGAATCCTCCGGTAGAACGTCTGCTAATTCCTGATATGGCATTGACAGCCGCAGAATATTTTGCTGTGGAACATAACCAGAAAGTGCTTGTATTGCTTACCGATATGACATCGTATGCCGATGCTTTGGCTATTGTATCAAACCGTATGGATCAGATCCCGTCGAAGGACTCTATGCCTGGTTCCTTATATTCAGACCTTGCAAAGATTTACGAAAAGGCTGTACAGTTCCCAAGTGGCGGTTCAATAACAATTATCGCGGTGACTACACTTTCAGGTGGTGATATTACACATGCCGTTCCAGATAATACAGGTTACATCACAGAAGGACAGTTGTTCCTGCGCCGCGATAGTGATATAGGTAAGGTTATTGTCGATCCGTTCCGTTCACTTTCACGTCTGAAACAGTTGGTTAGCGGTAAGAAAACACGTAAGGATCATCCTCAGGTTATGAATGCCGCTGTACGTCTGTATGCGGATGCCGCAAATGCCAAGACAAAGATGGAAAACGGTTTCGACCTTACTAATTACGACGAACGTACATTGGCCTTTGCTAAGGATTATGCCAATCAGTTGCTTGCTATTGACGTCAACCTCAATACAACAGAAATGCTTGATGTAACTTGGGGACTGTTCAGCAAGTATTTCAAACCTGAGGAAGTAAACATCAAGAAAGAGTTCGTAGATCAGTACTGGAAGAAATAATCGAATTCATTAAAAACACAGTGAAATGGCTATAAAATTTCAATATAACAAGACCTCGCTTCAGCAACTGGAAAAGCAACTGAAGGTCCGTGTGCGTACGCTCCCTATTATAAAAAATAAGGAAAGTGCGTTGCGACTTGAAGTGAAACGCTGCAAGACTGAAGCTGTGGAACTGGAAGAACGTCTGGAACAACAGATTCAGGCGTACGAAGCCATGTTCGCACTCTGGAATGAATTTGATGCTTCATTAATAAAAGTGAAGGATGTTCATTTGGGCGTTCGTAAGATTGCCGGTGTCAGGGTTCCGTTACTTGAAAGAGTGGACTTTGATATTCGTCACTTCAGTATGTTTTCATGTCCGAAATGGTATGCCGACGGTATCCATATATTAAAAACTCTGGCAGAAACAGCTATTGAAAGAGAATTTACGCTCGCTAAATTGGGCTTGCTGGAACATGCGCGTAAAAAAACTACTCAGAAGGTAAACCTTTTTGAGAAAGTTCAGATACCTGGTTATCAGGACGCATTGAGAAAAATTAAACGTTTCATGGAGGATGAAGAGAACCTGTCGAAATCATCACAGAAAATCTTGAAATCCATTCAGGAAAAGAGAAAGGAGGCTGAACAATGATCGCTAAAATGAAAAAGCTGACATTCCTTATATATTATAAGGAGTACGAACAGTTCCTTGAAAATCTGCGCGAACTGGGGGTAGTACATATTTTTACCAAATCCCAAGGGATGGCAGAAAACATGGAACTGCAGGATAGTATCCGATTGGCGGGAAAGTATGCGGCTGCAATAAAATTCCTAAATGGAATGGGTGTCGTGGCTGAGAATCATGACGCAGATGCTTCGAAAGGTGAAGAAACGTTGAACTTATTGACTGACTTGCAGAACAGACAGCAGCAGTTGCTTCACAGAAAACAGGCTGTGGAAAAGGAAATAGCGACATTGGAACCATGGGGCGATTTTGAATATTCAAATATTCAACGTCTGAAAGATGCCGGATATTATGTGAATTTCTATATCTGTTCGGAAAAGCAGTTCAAGGATGAGTGGGTGGATTTATATAATGCCACAATCGTAAACAGGATAGGTTCGAAAATCTATTTTGTTACAATCACTTCGGGATGTCTTGCTCCTGAATTGGAGATAGAGTATGCAAAACTGCCTGAAACATCATTGAATGTGCTTAAGGCATCTGTAGAACAGATTTCACAGGAATGTGATAATGTGATGGATAGCATCAAGAAACTGGCTGCACTGTCTGTCGGTAATCTTGAGGCTGCCCAAAGAAAAGTTTATTCTGAAATAGAATTTTCCAAAGTCGTTCTGACAGGAGATTCCCTGGCAGATAATAAGCTTGTACTTCTTGAGGGATGGGTGCCAGCCGTGAAATGTGACGATGTAAAGTCATTTATGGACAATCAGGGCGCATATTATGAGATTTCAGATCCTCAACCGGATGACAATGTGCCTATAATGTTCAATAATGACAAATTCTCACGTCTGTTTGAGCCTATTATAAGACTGTATATGTTGCCTAAGTATAATGAACTGGACCTGACACCGTTCTTTGCTCCGTTCTTTATGATATTTTTCGGATTGTGTTTAGGTGATATCGGTTATGGAGCATTCATGGTAATTGCGACTTCCATATACAGGATGGTTTCAAAGAATCTTAGTTCGGGTATCAAACCTATACTTACTCTTGTACAGATTTTAGGAGCATCCACTATGGTATGCGGATTACTTACAGGAACATGTTTCGGATTTAATATCTATGATATTCAGGTTCCATTCCTTCAGTCTATGAAGGAAACTATCGCTCTTGATAATCAGCAGATGTTTAATCTGTCGCTTATATTGGGAGGCGTTCAGATTATATTCGGTATGATTCTGAAGGCGGTAAACCAGACTATACAGCTTGGCTTCAAGTATGCCATTGGTACTATAGGATGGATATTTGTGATACTCAGTACTGCCATAGCATTTGCAGGTGCAATGGAAATGGGAGGAACTGTTCATCTTATATTCCTTGCTATAGGTTTTCTTATGGCTTATCTGTATAACAGTCCTGACAAGAATGTATTCGTAAATATCGGGTTAGGATTGTGGGACAGCTATAATATGGCAACAGGATTGTTGGGAGATATATTGTCGTATGTACGTTTGTTTGCCCTTGGATTGTCCGGTGGTATATTGGCAAGCGTATTCAATAGTCTTGCGGCGGGAATGAGTCCTGACAATATCATTGCAGGTCCTATAGTAATGGTTCTGATATTCGTGATAGGACATTCAATCAATATCTTTATGAATGTTCTTGGTGCGATGGTTCATCCAATGCGTCTGACATTTGTAGAATTCTTCAAGAATTCAGGTTATGAAGGAGGAGGAAAGGAATACGCTCCTTTTAAGAAATAAAAATGTATTCAATGTATATAAATAAGAAATAATAATAAAAACTTTTGAATTATGGAAATGAATTTTTTGATTGCCTATATTGGCATTGCTATCATGGTTGGTTTGTCTGGTATCGGTAGTGCATACGGAGTTACTATTGCAGGTAACGCATCAATTGGAGCTCTTAAGAAAAATGACAGCGCATTCGGTAACTTCCTTGTATTAACAGCTTTGCCTGGTACACAGGGACTTTATGGTTTTGCCGGTTATTTTATGTTCCAGAATATTTTTGGCGTGCTTACTCCTGAAATCACTGGTCTGCAGGCTTGTGCAGTACTTGGTTCAGGTGTCGGTCTGGGTCTTGTAGCATTGTTCTCTGCTATCCGTCAGGGTCAGGTTTGTGCTAACGGTATCGCTGCAATTGGTCAAGGACACAATGTATTCGGTAATACTTTGATTCTTGCCGTATTCCCTGAATTGTATGCAATCGTTGCTCTTGCCGCAACATTCTTGATGGGTTCTGCTATTGTCGCTTAATTTAATTTTTTTAATAGTCATAAAGCTGTTCCGCTTCTTGTGGAACAGCTTTTTTGTTATCTTGTATTATTATTATGTGTGATATGAGTTTTTTTGTAACTTTGTTCCTGATAATAACTTAATGAAAAAAATATGGGATACGGAAAATGGATAGGTGGTCTTATGGGTTTTGTCACTATGGGACCTTTAGGCGCTTTGGCTGGTTTTGCCATTGGCTCTTTGTTTGATAATGCCAATGAAAACGAAATGGAGACTTCTGGTAGCCAGAATGAGTATATGGGACAAAGAAACAGTTTCCTTTTTTCGATGTTGGTTATGGCATCGTATATAATACGCGCGGACGGAAGGATTATGCACAGCGAGATGGAATTTGTGAGAAATTTCCTTAGAAACAGTTTTGGAGAGGCTGCTGTTGCTGAAGGTGAACAGATTTTATTGAATCTTTTTGAACAGAGGAAACAGATGGATAAATCTAATCCGTCGGCCTTCAGAAATACTATCCGTGAATGTGGAGCGCAGATTGCTGCAAATATGACTTATGAGGAACGTCTTCAGCTATTGAGATTCCTTATACAGATAGCGCAAAGCGATGGTAATGTAAGCAGAGAAGAGGTGGAAGCGCTAAAAGAGGTGGCATATTACATGGGGCTGTCAACAGAAGATGTGGAATCTATGCTTAACATGAGAGGAAATTCTCTTGAAGAGGCATACAAGGTACTTGAAGTTTCGCCTGACGCCACTGACGATGAAGTGCGTGCCGCATATAGGAAAATGGCTCTTAAGCATCATCCTGATAGGGTCGCAACTTTGGGTGAAGACATCCGAAAGGCCGCAGAAGAGAAGTTCCAGGATATAAATAATGCCAAGGAACGTATATACAAAGCAAGAGGAATGAGATAAACTGAAGATATTAAAATGTGATTTTGTATAGTACAGATAGCAAAAACAGTATATTATGTGATATTGATTACATAAAGTACTTGTAAGTCTAAAAAATGAGTTTTTTTTTCACAAAAAAGAATGGTGCAAGTATTGATTTTTAAAAGAAATCATTACTTTTGCATCGTAAAACTTGAGATTGATTGTATCAAGTAGAAGATTGATTTAATCGAAATAGTTTTCAAACTTTATTATAAAACCATTAAAAATTTAAACAAAATGATTAAAGTAGGTATTAACGGTTTCGGTCGTATCGGCCGTTTCGTATTCCGTGCAGCTCAGAAGAGAAACGATATTCAGATCGTAGGTATTAACGACTTGTGCCCAGTAGATTACTTGGCTTACATGTTGAAATATGACACAATGCACGGACAGTTTGACGGTACAATCGTTGCTGACGTTGAAAACAGCAAATTGATTGTAAATGGTAATGAAATCCGTGTAACAGCTTGCAAAGATCCTAAAGAATTGGCATGGAACGAAGTAGGTGCAGAATATGTAGTTGAATCTACAGGTTTGTTCCTTACTAAAGAAAAAGCTCAGGCTCACATCGAAGCTGGTGCAAAATATGTTGTAATGTCAGCTCCTTCTAAAGATGATACTCCAATGTTCGTTTGTGGTGTAAACGAAAAAACATACGTTAAAGGTACTCAGTTCGTTTCTAACGCTTCTTGTACTACTAACTGCTTGGCTCCTATCGCTAAGGTTTTGAACGACAAATGGGGAATCACTGACGGTTTGATGACAACAGTTCACTCTACAACAGCTACTCAGAAAACTGTTGACGGTCCTTCTATGAAAGACTGGAGAGGTGGTCGTGCTGCTTCTGGTAACATCATCCCTTCTTCTACAGGTGCTGCTAAAGCTGTAGGTAAAGTTATCCCTCAGTTGAACGGTAAATTGACTGGTATGTCAATGCGTGTTCCTACTTTGGACGTATCTGTAGTTGACTTGACAGTTAACTTGGCTAAACCAGCTAAATATGACGAAATCTGCGCTGCTATGAAGGAAGCTTCTGAAGGCGAATTGAAGGGTATCCTTGGTTATACTGAAGATGCAGTTGTTTCTTCTGACTTCTTGGGTGACACTCACACTTCTATCTTCGATGCTAAAGCTGGTATCGCTTTGACTGATACTTTCGTTAAAGTTGTTTCTTGGTATGACAACGAAATCGGTTACTCTAACAAAGTATTGGATTTGATCGCTCACATGGCTTCTGTAAACTGCTAATCAGTAACATTGACCATATAGTAAAAGCCGTCTTGATTACAAGGCGGCTTTTTTTGTATGGGTTTCTTTGCATGTGGTAAATCTTTGTTCTATGATTAGTTCATATTGGAATTAAAAGCTGAAAACTTTATTTTCACTTTGAACTTCACTCGGTTTACACTATATTTGTAAATATAATTGTTATACATTTGATTATAATATTTTTATGGCATACGATTTTATAACCATTTTGGGGCCTACCGCTTCTGGCAAAACCGTTTTGGCGGCATCTTTAGCAAAAGCTATTGACGCTGAAATTATCAGTGGGGACAGCAGGCAGGTGTATCGTGGTATGGATTTGGGGACAGGAAAGGACTTGGATGATTATGTGGTTGATGGTTATCATGTGCCTTACCATCTTATTGATATTGTGGACCCCGGTTATAAGTATAATGTGTTTGAGTTTCAACGCGACTTTCTCAATGCATTCGAAGATATAAGAAACAGAGATAAAAAGGTTATCTTATGTGGTGGTACGGGAATGTATATTGAATCTGTATTGAAAGGATATAGGCTTATACCTGTTCCTGAGAATAAAGAGTTGAGAGAAAGTTTGTCGTCAAAATCGCTTGATGAATTGACTGACATACTTTCCAGATACAAGAAATTACATAACTCTACTGACGTGGATACAGTAAAGCGTGCAATACGTGCTATAGAAATAGAGGAATATTATCTTTCAAATGATGTGGATGAGCGTCCTTTCCCTAACTATAACAGCCTGATAATTGGAGTTGACATAAGCAGGGAACTCAGACGTGAGAAAATATCAAGGCGTCTTCGTCAAAGACTTGATGAAGGGATGGTGGACGAGGTGAGACGTTTGCTTGATTCAGGAATTTCCGCGGAAGACCTAATCTATTATGGATTGGAATATAAATATCTTACATTATATGTTACCGGTGAGTTGAGTTATGATGATATGTGTTCGCAGTTGGAAATTGCTATTCATCAGTTTGCAAAACGCCAAATGACGTGGTTCAGGGGCATGGAGCGGAGAGGAATTTCCATATCGTGGATTAATGCGGAATGGGGCTTGCAGCACAAAATTGATGTAGTATTGGGGCTTCTTGATAATCATGTTGGTTGAGAGTTTTAAAATGATATTTTATTGTTGAATAATCTAAACTAATAATATTATGGCGGTAGAACTTAACAGGTGGGGCATAATATACAATCCTAAAGCAGGGAGCAGGAAAGCACAAAAAAGATGGGCTAAGATTCGCGAGTATATGGATAGTCAGGATGTTAAGTACGATTATGTCCAGTCTGAGGGATTCGGCTCAGTTGAGAGACTTGCCAAAACTTTGGCAAACAATGGCTATAAAACGATTGTTGTGGTTGGTGGAGACGGAGCAATTAATGATGCGGTAAATGGAATAATGCGTTCAGATGTAGAGGACAAACATGAAATAGCATTTGGTATTATTCCCAATGGCATAGGAAATGATTTTGCCAAATATTGGGGACTTGATTCGGACGATTATAAAGGTGCTGTTGACGTACTGATTAACCGACGTCTGAGAAAAGTTGATGTAGGCGTTTTCAGCTTCTATAATGGTGATGAGCATAAGTGCAGATATTTCCTGAATGCTGTATATATGGGCCTGGGCGCGAAAATAGTGATGATTACTAATGAAACAAAGAGATTTTGGGGAATTCCATTTATATCATATTTGTCGTCATTGGTCTTGGTAGCTTTTGAACGGAAACTCCATAGAATGCATCTGAAACTCAACAATGAACATGTCAAAGGTAGAATAATGGCAGTTGGAATAGGCAGTTGTCGAGGTTATGGGCTTACTCCAAGTGCTGTACCATATAATGGATGGCTTGATGTGTCTATTATATACAGACCACAGCTAAGGGAATTGATATCAGGTCTATGGATGCTACAGCAGGGAAGATTGCTGAATCATAAGATAGTAAAACCATATAGAACAAAGTCTGTAAAGGTGTTGCGTGCAAGAAACGCTGAAGTAAGTATTGACGGACGTCTGTGGATGGAGAAATATTATCCGTTTGAAGTGACAATAGAGTCGGAAGCTCTTACCCTGATTATCCCAAGATGATTTATCTTTAAATGGATTGAACTTTTCCATTGGTCGCATTGTTGATTTATTATAATTGATTTTTTATGTTTAAGGTATTATCAAATTGTAATTTTATTATTGCGGCGGCTGTATTGACATGCATTTCATTAGTGAAAGTTAATGCCCAGGATATAGCATTGGTTCCTGCAGATGAGAAGACTTTGCTTCAACGTGTGACAGATGGTAAGCGTGATATTGATTGGGCCAATATGAACATTCAGTTTTCGACTGCGGCAGATGCTGAATTCAATAATGGCTCATTCGAAAATATGGCATTCAAAGTTCATAGGGTACGTCTGGAAGTATTGGGGGCTTTCAGAGAAAAATTTTCATATCATTTCAGACAATCTTTCAATAAATATACTAATCCGAATATCCCTTTGGATAATCTTGCCGGTTCGGTGGAACTGGCAATGGTAGGTTGGCAACTGAATGACAATTGGCATCTTACAGCTGGTAAACAGCCTGTTCAGTTCAGTGGATATGAATGTTGGGTTAATGCCATTAAAGTAAGGCAATATTCGGATTTCAACAATACTATCCCTGCTTATCAGGTGGGATTGAACATGGCATATAGTCTCAATAGTAATCAGACATTTAATTTCCAGATTACCAATAATAGAAATTCTACACTTAATGACCAGTTTATGTATTCTCTACCTGATGACGTCGAAGATTCAAAGATTCCTGTGTTGGGTACTGTAAATTGGGATGGCTATTTTATAGACCGTGCCATGCAACTGAGATACTCACTGTCGTACGGTCAGCTGGCTAAAAGTGAGAATATATTCTATTTTACATGTGGCAATGTTTGGGATAAGAAACCATTTTTAGGATATATTGATTTTATGTATTCTCGCGAGGGACTTGATTCAAAAGGGCTTATAACGTCTTCCTATGATGTAGAAGGTAATGAAGTGGTAACTGCAAAGAATGTGGAATATTTCACTACAATTGCTAATCTTGATTATAGAATATCACCTCATCTGAATATGTATGTAAAAGGTGCTTATGAGATTGGTAATATTTACAAATCGTCCGAACATTTTGACGCCGGCAATTATAGGCGAACATGGAATGTACAGTTGTGTGCAGAATATTATCCTATGGAAGACAGTGAACTTATTGTTTACTTGCATCTTTCGCATAAAAATGTTCATTTGACCGAGAAAGCAAGAATTTTTGGTTCAAACAGCTATAATCAGCAACGTATTTCATTGGGATTGGTATATACTTTACCTGTTTTCTGATTAAAAAGTTTTGTGTATCTGTTTAATTGATAAAAAAAATATATCTTTGCATGACTTTTTATTAGGAACGTTTATAAAAGTAGAAAATATGCTCACTATTAAACAAATTACAGAAGATACCGATAAGGTAATTCGTGGACTTGAAAAGAAACACTTTGCAAATGCAAAAGAAACTATCGCCAAAGTGTTGGAATGCAATGACAGAAGACGCAATGCTCAGAATCAATTAGATAAAAATCTTGCTGAGGTAAATTCCCTTTCTAAGAGTATTGGTATGCTCATGAAAGAAGGAAAGAAAGATGAAGCTGAAGCGGCCAAGCAAAAAGTAGCTGAATTTAAGGAAGCAAGCAAATCTCTTCAGGCAGATATGGATAAGGCTTCTGAGGAAATGCAGGAAATTTTATATACTATTCCTAATGTTCCATACGATGAGGTTCCTGAAGGTACAGGTGCTGAAGACAACGTAGTAGTAAAACATGGCGGAATGGAAACTGAATTGCCAAAAAATGCATTGCCTCACTGGGAGCTTGCAAAAAAATATGACCTTATTGATTTTGACCTGGGTGTTAAGATTACCGGTGCCGGTTTCCCTGTATATAAAGGTAAGGGTGCAAGATTACAGAGAGCATTAATCAATTTCTTCCTTGACGAAGCACGTGCTGCTGGTTATGAAGAAATAATGCCCCCTACAGTAGTAAATGTCGCTTCCGGTTATGGTACAGGACAGCTCCCTGATAAAGAAGGACAGATGTATCATTGTAATCTTGATGACTTGTATCTTATACCGACAGCAGAAGTTCCTGTTACCAATATTTACCGTGACGTTATTCTCGACGAAAAACAATTGCCTATTAAGAATTGTGCATATACTCAGTGTTTCCGTCGCGAGGCTGGTTCATACGGTAAAGATGTACGTGGACTTAATCGTCTGCATGAATTTTCAAAAGTTGAGTTGGTAAGAATTGATAAACCAGAGCATTCAAAACAGTCTCATCAGGAAATGTTGGATCATGTGGAAGGATTATTGAAGAAACTTGAGTTGCCGTACCGCATTCTTCGTCTTTGTGGCGGTGACATGAGTTTTACAGCCGCAATATGCTATGACTTTGAAGTCTATTCAGAAGCTCAGCAGAGATGGCTTGAAGTGAGCTCAGTTTCTAACTTTGACACTTATCAGGCTAACCGTTTGAAATGTAGATTTAGAAATGCGGAGAAGAAGACAGAACTTTGTCATACGTTAAATGGTTCAGCACTTGCATTGCCAAGAATCGTGGCAGCTTTGTTGGAAAACAATCAGACTCCTGAAGGTATCAAAATACCAAAAGCATTGATACCGTACTGTGGTTTCGATATGATAGATTAATTAAAAAAATAATGAAAATCCCGGCTTTGTCCGGGATTTTTTTTTATCATTTTACTTGATATTAATATGTCATTTTAAATATTTATATCAAAGCTATGAGTTTGAAATATATATTGTAGTAAAAAAATGATTTTTTTCGAAAAAAAACGACTTTTACGTTTTGATTTGATTTTTTAATTACTAATTTTGGGGGTGATATAATAACATATTTATTGAACAATTTAATAACCTTAATATAACATCTATGAGTTATTTACGTTTTGATAAAACTCTTATGACGAATTTGGAAGAATCTTTGCCGCGTGAGATTCTTCGTACAAACCGCTCCGGAGCTTACCATTGTTCTACAATAGTAGATTGTAATACTCGAAAGTATCATGGATTGTTAGTTATTCCTGTACCTGAACTGGATGATGAGAATCATGTACTGCTTTCTTCAATGGATGAGACTGTAATACAGCATGGAGCTGAATTTAATTTGGGACTTCATAAATATCATGGAGATAATTTTAGTCCACGCGGTCACAAGTATATCCGTGAATATGAATGTGAAAAAGTTCCTACTACTTGGTATCGAGTTGGTGGTGTGGTACTGAAAAAAGAAAAAGTATTCGTACATCATGAAAACCGTATCCTGATAAGATACACATTGGTTGATGCCCATTCTGAAACAATCTTGCGTTTACGCCCTTATCTGGCATTCAGAAGTGTAAGAGAATATACTCATGAAAATTCCCAGGCCAATAAGAAATATGACGTAATAGATAATGGTATCAAGACTTGTATGTATCCTGGATATCCTGAGCTTTATATGCAGTTCAGCAAGGAAAATGAATTCCATTTCATGCCAGACTGGTATAGAGGTATAGAATATCCAAAAGAGCAGGAGAGAGGGTATGATTTCAATGAGGATCTTTATGTGCCTGGCTATTTCGAGTTCAAGATTCACAAAGGGGAAAGTGTTACATTCTCTGGTGGCGTGTCAGCTGTTGATACGTCACAGTTGAATGATTTGTTTGCCAATGAAGCAGAACAAAGAACACCACGTAAGGACTTTAAAAACTGTCTTATCAATGCAGCACACCAATTCTTGAACAAACAGGGTGATGAATCGTATATTCTTGCGGGGTATCCTTGGTTTAAATGCCGTGCGAGAGATATGTTCGTTTCTTTGCCAGGACTAACGCTTTCAATCGGTGAATCTGAAAAGTTCGAGATGATAATGAATACAGCTGTTAAAGCTATATATGCATTCATGAATGGTGAAAAATCAGCGTTGAAAGTATATGAAATGTATCATCCTGATGTGCTGTTGTGGGCCGTATGGACTATTCAGCAATACGCTAAAATGATATCAAGAGATGCTGCTAAAGAGAAATATCTTGGCTTGCTGAAGGATATTATGTCTTATTTACTGGATGGCAAGCATCCTAACTTGCAGTTAAAAGATAATGGCTTGGTATATTCTTATGGTCGGGACAAAGCTGTTACATGGATGAATTCCACAGTAGATGGTCACCCTGTAGTTGGAAGAACAGGATATATTGTTGAATTCAACTCATTATGGTATAACGCATTATGCTTTACTACAGATATCATGTCAGAGGTTGGCGACAATGATTTTGCAAACAAGTTAAGAAGTATCGCTGAAAAAGCCGGACAATCATTTATAAGTACATTCTTGAATGAATACGGATATTTGTTGGATTATGTTGATGGCGACATGATGGATTGGAGTGTTCGTCCTAACATGATTTTTGCCGCGGCTTTTGATTATTCACCTCTTGATACCAAACAAAAGAAAGGTGTAGTTGATATAGTAACTAAAGAGCTTCTTACTCCTAAAGGTCTTCGTTCTTTGAGCCCGAAAAGTGGAGGCTACAATCCTAACTATGTTGGACCTCAGATGCAGAGAGACTATGCATACCATCAGGGTACAGCATGGCCATGGCTTGAAGGTTTCTACATGGAAGCTTATCTGAAGATTTATAAGAGAAGCGCTATCTCTTTCTTGTGGAGACAGTTTGTTAGCTATGAGGATGAAATGACATGTCACTGTCTGGGAACACTTCCGGAGTTGTTTGACGGTAATCCACCTTTCAAAGGTAGGGGAGCAGTATCATTTGCAATGAATGTTGCGGAAATTCTTCGTGGCTTGTATTTGTTGGATAAATTTGAAAATCAATAAAGAAGGAGGAGTCTTATGAAAGTTTTAATGTTTGGTTGGGAATTTCCTCCAAAAATATACGGCGGTCTTGCAGTTGCTTCCTATGGTATAACCAAGGGGCTAAGTTTACAAGGCGATGTAGAAACAGTGTTTTGTATGCCTAAACCAACTGGCGACGAGGAAGGATTCCTGAAAATTGTCGGTATGAATCAGGTGCCTATTGTATGGCGTGATGTGAATTATGATTACCTTAAATCTCGTCTGAATCCACAAATGTCTCCTGAAGAATATTATGCTTATCGTGACAAGATATATGCTGACTTTTCATATATGAATGTCAACGATTTGGGATGTATGGAGTTCGCGGGCGGATATCCTGGAAATCTGCATGATGAAATCAATAATTTCTCAATTATTGCGGGTGTTGTTGCTAGACAGCAGCAGTTCGATATTATTCATGCTCACGACTGGTTGACTTATCCTGCTGGTGTTCATGCGAAAATGGTTAGTGGAAAGCCTCTCTGTATTCATGTGCATGCTACAGATTTCGACCGTTCCCGCGGAAAAGTTAATCCTACTGTTTATTCTATTGAAAAGAACGGTATGGATTATGCTGACTGTATCATGTGTGTATCCGAACTGACACGTCGTACTGTTATTAACGAGTATCATCAGGATCCGAGAAAGGTATTTGCCGTACATAATGCTGTTTATCCATTGTCGCAGGAATATGAGAATATACCACGTCCGGATCATTCAAAAGAAAAGATAGTTACCTTCCTTGGACGTATCACAATGCAGAAGGGACCGGAATATTTTGTTGAAGCAGCAGCTATGGTGTTGAAACGTACACGTAACATCCGTTTCGTAATGGCTGGTTCTGGTGATATGCTGAATGCTATGATTAATCTGGTTGCTGAACGAGGTATTGCTGACCGTTTCCATTTCCCTGGATTTATGAAAGGTAAACAGGTATATGAGGTTTATAAGAACAGTGATGTCTTTGTCATGCCTTCTGTTTCCGAACCTTTCGGTATTGCTCCATTGGAAGCTATGCAGTGCGGAACACCTTCTATTATTTCCAAACAGTCTGGTTGTGGTGAAATCCTGAGTAAAGTTATTAAGACAGACTATTGGGATATTCATGCCATGGCAGATGCCATATATTCAATTTGTACAAATCAATCGCTGTTTGAGTATCTTCAGAAAGAAGGAAAGACCGAAGTTGACGGAATAACTTGGGAAAAAGTAGGTCTGAAAGTTCGTTCTTTGTACGAAGATGTTCTGAGAAATTATAATAAGTAAAATATTAGTCTTAAGTTGATATGAAAACAATCTGTTTATATTTTGAGATACATCAAATAATACATTTGAAGCGTTATCGTTTCTTCGAGATAGGTTCAGACCATTATTATTATGATGATTTTGCCAATGAACAGGGTATTAATGAAATTGCTGAACGTTCTTACATTCCTGCATTGAATACTCTTATCCAGATGGCAAAAGAGAATGAAGGTGCTTTTAAGGTAGCTCTTTCCATTTCCGGTGTAGCACTCGAACAATTGGAAATATATGCGCCGGCTGTTATAGAACTACTGCATGAATTAAATAATACAGGATGCTGTGAGTTCCTTTGCGAACCTTATTCACATGGACTTTCCTCACTTGCTAATGAGGACTGTTTTAAGGAAGAGGTTGGACGCATGCGCAAAAAAATCAAGGATTATTTTGGCCAGGAACCAAAGGTATTCCGTAACTCAAGTTTGATTTATAATAATGAAATTGGCGCTCAAGTAGCTGATATGGGCTTCAAGGGAATGCTTATTGAAGGTGCCAAACATGTACTTGGATGGAAGAGCCCTCATTATTTGTATCATTGTGTTGAAAATCCTAATTTGAAGCTTCTTATGAGAGACTTTAAACTTTCTGACGATATAAGTTTACGTTTCTCTAATAGCGACTGGAGCGAATACCCATTGTTTGCCGACAAATATATCGGATGGATTGATTCTATGCCTGAGAGCGAACAGGTGATAAATATATTCATGGAACTTTCTGCTCTTGGATATTTCCAGCCATTATCTTCAAATATTCTTGATTTCATTAAAGCTCTTCCTGTATGTGCTAAACAGAAAGGTATAACTTTCTCTACTCCTACAGAAATTGTAACCAAATTGAAATCTGTTGATGGTATGGATGTTCCATATCCTATGTCATGGACTGACGAGGAAAGAGATATCAGTCCATGGTTAGGTAATGTTATGCAACGTGAGGCGTTCAATAAGCTTTATAGTGTCGCTGAACGTGTATATCTGTGCAATGATAAGAGAATAAAACAAGACTGGGATTATTTACAGGCAAGTAACAATTTCCTCTTTATGACAACCAAGGAAACAGGTGTATCGTTAAATAGAGGTATTTATGATTCTCCATTTGATGCATTCACTAATTATATGAACATTCTTGGTGACTTTATTAAACGTGTAAATTCACTGTATCCGGTTGATATGGAAAATGAAGAATTGGGCTCTTTGTTGACTACTATCAAGAATCAGGGAGAAGAGTTGGTTCAATTGAATGACGAGGTTGCAAAACTTCAGAAGAAGTTGGCAGAAGCAGAAAAGAAATTGGCAAAAGAGGAAAAGCCTGCCGCTAAGAAACCTGCTGCAAAGAAGGCTACTACTGCGAAGAAAACTGCTGAAAAGAAATGAAAAATAGTATAGAGTAGATTTATATAATGAAAATAATGCGGGACAGTCTTGAATCATAGAGGCTGTCCCGCTTGTTTTTATACAATTAAGGCTGTCACATTCAAGATGCAACAGCCTTTTATATAAAGAGATTATTTTGTTGTTCCGTTTGGTCTCGTGTAAACAATATCAATACTTAATTCTTCACCTTTTTCTCCACCGAATAGTCTTGCGGCATTAACCTCCATATCATGTGAAACTCCGATAATATTCCCTTCAGTGTCTGTTTCAGTGGTAACAGGAATTAGCAGTACTTTGTCTCTGTCCTCGTTGTTATTCTCACCTGTTCTGATTTCAGAAAAAACTTGACTGATTAATCTGTTAAGCTTTGAGAATGTATATGAGTTGGTATTGCTGCTGTATGTTCCAAGGAACGAGGTCTTGTTATCATACGTTTTGTTGTTTTCAAAGAAGTTTTCATAATCTCCTTTTCTGACCAATAATACATTCTGTGGTATTCCCATTTCATATTCACTGTTTTCTTCGCTACCGGAATACCTGTATTTCTTTATGGATAGTGTTACAGAGTTTATTGTATCGTTACTGTGTTTGCTGTAGATGTCTTCTATTGGAATATTTACTTCAGTACACAAACCTGCAGGAGTCTTGAGATATGTAAACTTATTATAGTTGTCATTCTCGCTATCGGCCATTTCTTTGAGCTTTTCGTCATTTTCCATTTTTGTTGACATCAGTACTTCCTTGCTGGCTGCAAGAATACTGCTGCCATGAGCCAATGAGTCTATCTTACCAGTTGATTCTCTTTCTGTATAATAATCGATGCTTAATCTTAACCAGATATCTTGTATATATATAACAGAACCGTCTCCCTGTACAGTATGAACATAAAAACCCTTTAATACATTATTGATAAAGGAATATGCGTCTTTGAAATATTCAGGATTATCTGTATATTTTTGTTGTATGCGTTTGCTGAAATCATCGCCTAAATCAATTTTTATATTCGGATAATATGTAGAAGTGTTTCTGAGTGAATCACTCACAGAAAAATCTACAGCTGCATAAGATTTCCTTGCTAAAGGTTTTGCTGTTTCATCGTAGTATTTTTTCGGATCGTAAGTAGTATAGTACAAATCTGTATCAGCATCCTCAATAACCTTATCCAGCTCATCGACTTGCACAGTTAATGTAGCGAGCGAGTCGCCGTAATAATTTGTATAATATAGTTCAAGTGATGCTCCTGTGATTCCTATAAGATGTTCTGGCAGTTCGAAATTTTCCGGGCAGTTTATTTGGGTAATAAAATCTGCAGAGAATTGTCCAAAATCAGCATCAGTATATTTTCCAAGATAAGCTCTGTTTGTACGTGAGTAAATTTTGTCAAGTTTCTCAGTTCTTGAGGTTACTTTGTATGTATCAGAAAAAGCTTCAATCTTGTCTATATTGGAAACAAAATCTCCAACTCCTGTAGTGGAGTCATCGCAACTATAGAGTGCAGCTGTAATTACTAATACAGCCATTAACTTGAATTTCATATTATACTTTAATATATTTGGTTATAAAATAAATCAATGCAGAGAGTTTCTACATTGATTTATCGAATTAATTATTCATTTTCTCCCAAAACCTTGTCGTATAATGAATTGCATGCATCAGCATAGGCTTCAAATCCAGTTTGGTTTTCTACTACAGGGATGTTGAGGCTTTTTGCATAATCCAACAACTCTTTATCTACATTTTCACTATTCTGGATAACGCCGTCAGAGTATGTTATTGCAAGTTTGCATAATTCATTGTAGTTTACGGGGGTGTTTATCATTTTCAAATCTTCATCTGTGACGTCTTTGTATTTCAGTTGTTCATTGAAATTATCAACAAGGTTAGATTTGAATCCGTTGTCGTATATAGAGAATACAACTTTAGAATCGCGGAAAGATGGCTCATCATAATATGCCTTCTTTATGTATAAAGGAACGATGGCACTCATCCATCCGTGACAGTGTATTACATCTGGACACCAGCGCAGTTTTTTTACAGTTTCCAGTACACCTCTTGCATAGAATATTGCTCTTTCTCCATTGTCTTCATATTCATTTCCGTTTTCATCAGTTGTCATAAGTCTGTGCTGGAAATAATCATCATTGTCAATGAAGTATATCTGTCTGCGGGCAGCTTGTACAGAAGCAACTTTTATGATAAGCGGATGGTCTGTATCATCAATTATCAAGTTCATTCCAGACAGGCGGATTACTTCGTGCAACTGATTTCTACGTTCGTTTATAATTCCCCACTTAGGCATAAATGTGCGTATCTCGCGTCCTTTATCTTGTATTGCCTGTGGAAGATTTTGCCCGATAAGCGACAATTCGCTTTCAGGTACATAGGGAGTAATTTCTTGTGTGATGAATAAAACTTTCTTAGCGCTCATGATTTTATTAATGCTCAAATGTTTTGCAAAGGTACAAAAAAATAGACAGATTTAAAAATGCTGTTTCAAATAAATCCTTATAGTATGTTAATAGGTGTAGGATTTACCATAAATAATCTCACTTTTAAGGCTTTTCTGCATCATTATGAGATAAATAGTACACTTTTTTTTGTTTATCTTTCATTATCTGATAAATAATTGGTTACTTTGCAGCTGATTTCAGAAACTATGTAATAGCTCTGCATATAGACTTAATACAGAATAGTATAAACTATAAAAGAAATGAAGTTAATTCAGACAATCAGTGAACTGCGCGATGAATTGGAAGCGGTTCGTAAACAAGGAAAGTCAATAGGTCTGGTCCCTACTATGGGCGCTTTGCATGAAGGACATGCTTCTTTGGTTAAGCGTGCTGTGAAAGAGAACGATGTGGTAGTGGTCAGCGATTTTGTCAATCCTACCCAGTTTAATGACAAAAACGATTTGTTGAAATATCCAAGAACATTGGAAGCTGACTGTACTTTGCTTGAAAAGCATGGAGCAGCATTTGTTTTTGCCCCTTCAGTAGAAGAAATCTATCCTGAACCGGATACTCGCCAGTTCAGTTATGCCCCGCTTGACACGGTGATGGAAGGTAAGTACCGTCCGGGCCACTTTAATGGTGTATGCCAAATTGTTAGTAAACTTTTTCTTATAGTTGAGCCGGACAGGGCCTATTTCGGAGAAAAAGATTTCCAGCAGCTTGCCATAATCCGCGAGATGGTTCGTAAATATCCTTTTAATATTGAAATTGTGGGTTGTCCCATAGTACGTGAGGCTGATGGTTTGGCTTTAAGCAGTAGAAATGCCCGTCTCTCTGCTGAACAGAGAGTTCAGGCCTTACAGATATCAAAAACACTTTTCAGCAGTCTGGATTTTGCCAAGGAAAATAATCTGGAAGCTACCAAACAGTATGTTGAAAACAGGATTGCCGAATCTGAGGGGCTACGTCTGGAATATTTTGAGATTGTAGATGGAAATACTTTACAGACTGTATCTGGATGGGAAGACAGTAATTATATCGTAGGATGTATAACTGTGTTCTGTGGTGATGTAAGGTTGATTGATAACATTAAATATAAAGAATAAACCGGGTAAAAGTTATGATGATTGAAGTTTTGAAATCGAAGATACACCGTGTGACTGTCACTCAGTCTAATCTGAATTACGTAGGAAGTATAACTATAGATGAGGATTTGCTTGATGCCGCAAATATAATAGCAGGCGAGAAGGTACATATTGTTGACAACAACAACGGTGAAAGGTTTGAGACTTATGTTATAAAGGGAGAGCGCGGTTCGGGATGTATATGTCTGAACGGAGCTGCGGCTCGTAAAGTACAAGTGGGAGATGTGATAATAATTATCTCTTATGCAATGATGGATTTCGAAGAGGCTAAGACATTTAAACCTTCAGTGGTATTCCCTGATACATTTACTAATAAATTGGTTTAATCAGTATAATTATATTAAGAGAGAGATAATAACAAATGCGCTTTGTCGTTCATTATGAATTGACAAAGCGCATTCCATTTAAAAAAGTTTGTTATATTGCTCTTTCTTTAAGGATACCTGTCCTATAAGCTATAAGCAGTTTTTTCAGATCTTCAATCTGTATTTTCAGTTCCTCGCCTTTATCAGTGTCTTTCACCATCATACGTTTGGTGCTTAGTTCTACAATTTGAGTTGTAGATTTAATATCTTTTCCTTCTTCAATTGCGGCCTGGGTTGAAGTGAAAGGCTCATGTTGTACGAGCTGGAATCCTCGTGAATGATATACCAATGTATATCCGGCAATACCTGTTTCTGGTTGGTATGCTTTCGAGAATCCTCCGTCAATTACCATTAACTTACCGTTTGCCTTGATAGGTTTTTCGCCTTGTACGGCCTTTACTGGCACGTGTCCGTTTATTATGTGGCGATGTTCGCCTTTTACATTGAACTCATCAAGAATCATGTCACATACGGCTTCGTCATTCCTTTTTGTATAATAATGGCCTTTTATTTCTTTGTGTGTCTCTTTATCTGTTAGAAAGTATCTTTCAAAAGTAGCCATTTTACTCTTGTCGAAAGCAGGAGAATCTTTACCACACCACAAATACCATACATAGTCTATTGCAAAATCTTTTTCATCATTGTCGTTGTCGGCGAAATATGCTGTACGGATCAGTTGTCCTACTTTATTAAGGAGTTCTTTACCCTTGTATGTTCTGTCTCCTATTGCTATTTCTTTCAGGCTTCCGTCTTCATTTAATGGCATAGATGCGTGGAAAAGAAGATTAGAATTGCATACATTATACATGCACCCATATCTGAACAAGTATTTCATGTGTTTGCGCAATTTTTCGCTTCTTGTAAATGAGTCATAAAGCTTGTTTACCACGTCAGCTTCTTCTGCAGTCAGCTTATATGGATCTGCCGGATTTACTGTAGGCATCAGGCAGTCTCTCATCTCATATTCCTTGTCTCCAATTTTACAAATCTTCTTTTCGAAGTCTATATGATGTAGAAGCATTCTGTCATCCATATCAAATTCCGGTCTGCGTTTTATGATTTCCGCTTCCAGCTTGAATTGTATGATACATATAGCTTTGTGCATTTTCGCTATCATGCGCAAAGTCTTGTCGGTATATTGTGTATCATATTCTTTGGGATAGAACTGTGTGCAAGGATCGTCTGCGTATGTTTCCATTGCGAATGTGGCAAGCGGTAGCAGGTTTATTCCATATCCGTCTTCAAGTGCAGGCAAATTGCCGTATCTCATAGCTAAACGCAGAACATTTGCTATATTGCATCTGTTGCCTGCAGCTGCTCCCATCCATAGAATGTCATGGTTTCCCCATTGTATATCAAATTTATGGTAGTTACATAATGTGTCCATTATAATGTGAGGACCGGGACCACGGTCAAAAATATCACCAAGAATATGCAGTCTGTCTATTGTGAGGCGTTGTATCAGATTGCATAGGGCTATTATGAAATCGTCAGCTCTGTCTGTTTCTATTATTGTACTAATGATGACATTTATGTATGCCTGTTTATTTTGTGTGGTACTGCTTTCGTGCAGGAGTTCTTGTATTATATACGAGAATTCTTCCGGCAAGGCTTTTCTGACTTTAGAACGTGTGTATTTTGATGAAACGTTCTGACATACACAAACCAGCTGGTTGAGTGTTATCACGTACCAGTCGTTCATGTCTTCTTCCGTTTCTTTTACCCTTATGAGTTTCTGTTCCGGATAATATATAAGTGTACACAGCTCTTTCTTTTCAGCTTCTCTAAGTGTGTTGCCAAAAATCTCGTTAACCTTTCTTTTTATTGCACCTGATGCATTTCTAAGTACATGATTGAATGCTTCATATTCCCCATGTAGGTCCGCAAGAAAATGTTCTGTCCCTTTTGGTAGGTTAAGTATGGCTTCGAGGTTTATTATTTCTGTGCTTGCTGCTGCTATTGTGGGGAAACTTTGTGATAGCAGTTCCAAGTACCTTAAATCATTTTTGATTTCCTCTAATTTCGCCTTGTTAGTAACTGTCATGGCTTTTAGATTTATATTATAATTGGTTTTATTTTCATAAAAAGAGCATTAGTATAATCTGTATCATTATTACCCTTGTAAACATTCCTAACGGATATACCGTGGCATAACTTACAGCAGGATTATCGTTCGGAATGATATCGTTGGCATAGTTCAGGGCCATTGGGTTTGCCATACTTCCGCATAGCATTCCGCATGTGCTTCCAAAGTCAAGATTGCACATTCTCATAGCTATTATCGCCATTATAATTACAGGTATAAATGTTATTAAGAATCCGATACCTATCCATAACGCTCCTTCAGGACGCATCACTGTTTCGAAGAAGTGAGCTCCTGCGTCAAGACCCAAACATGCCAGATAAAGTGACAGACCTATGCCTCTAAGCATAAGATTTGCGCTTCGTGTAGTATATGTTACAAGATGAAGTCTTGGTCCGTATGCTCCGATAAGTATTCCTATTATAATAGGCCCGCCGGCAAGACCAAGTTTGACAGGAGAGCTAATTCCAGGTATGCTTATAGGGATAGCTCCAATAATCAGTCCTAACACTATACCTATAAATATTGAAGCCATATTAGGATCTTTCAGTGTTTTCACTGTGTTACCCAATACTTTTTCTACATTCTGTATCGCAGCTGCTTCACCAACCACAGTAAGACGGTCGCCAAGTTGAAGAACGAGTCCGGGTGTCGCAAGCAGTTGTACTCCGCTTCGTGTCACTCGGCTTATATTTATGCCATACGAGTTTCTAAGCCTTAGGCTGCCGAGTTTTTTCCCGTTTATTTCCGGACGTGATATAATCACATGTTTGGATATAAGCTGGCTGTCAATGGCATTCCAGTCTATATCTTCTTTATTCCAGTCTCTGTTTTCCTGTTCACCGAACAATATTGTAAGGGTAGGAGCGTCCTTTTCGGTTGTGATGACCAGTATTCTGTCGTTCTCTTTTACAATTTTATCAGATGTCGGGATGCTGACTTTACCGTCTCTCCAGAGTCTTGATATTACAAACTTAGGATAGCTCAGTTTAGCTATATCTTGAATACTTTTGTTGAAAATGGCAGGATTGTGAACCTGAAATGTTGCAATGTACGTATGATTGGTATCGTCATGGTCGTGACATTCCATGTCCTTAGGTCTGACTATGATTTTCTTCAGTACGACTATTGCCAGAATTACACCTACTACTCCCAAGGGATAAGTAATGGCACAGCTCAGTGCAGCTCCACTTGTAGGCTCTCCCAGTTGCTTCAGGGTCTGCTGTGCAGCACCAAGTGCAGGAGTGTTTGTTGTTGCTCCACACAGGATACCTGCCATGTCCGACAGTGGTATTGAGGCTGTCTTGCTTATTATCACAGCCATAGCTGTACCTATAAGTATTACGCCTAGTCCCAGCATGTTCAGCTTGTAGCCACCTTTATGGAAGGAACTGAAGAAACCCGGACCTACCTGTAGTCCCAGTGAATATACAAATAAAACGAGTCCGAAACTTTCGGCATAGATAAGCATTTGCGGGTCAATGGAAAAACCCAGATGTCCTGCAAGGATGCCGATAAAGAAAACGAATGTCACTCCGAGCGAAACTCCGAACAGATGAAGCTTCCCGAATCCTAATCCTATAGCTGTAATAAGTGACAATATAATGACAGCCTGTAAGGCTGAATGCTCAAAAAATAAATCTGTAAACCATTCCATGCCGCAAATTTACACACTTTTTTTGAGGATTGTTTATTTTATGTTGTTTTATTTTTATGAAATCTATTTCGACTTGCTTGCCTCGGCAGCTGGTCAGTTGGCTTTTATGGTGATTAAAATTTTATTCGCCTAAATGAAATTTAAACAGTGTTTGAATACTATTTAAATACTGTTTAAATCATGATAGATTATTTAGCCTATTGAGTTGCTTAATACATAGGAAAGGCAGACATTCTCCGATATATAAAAATCGAGTTGTCCGGAATTTCCAGACAACTCGATTTTTACTATTGCTTTTCAAAAAGAAATTACCTTATACCCAATTCATCTACAAACAAGAAACAAGTTTTTCCTGCACCTCCGTGCCATTTTGGGAGAACTGCTGTAGATTTTCCAACGATACGTACAAATCTTGTTTTAACCTTATCGAAATCTACCGAATATTCTTTGGCTACATTGTTCTTGCTTCCTTTTTCCAAAACTGGAAAATCCTTAGAAACGACTTTGTTGAAATTATTTCCATCCATCGAAGTATAAATATCTATTCCTTTGAGTCCGAAAATATAGTCGCCGGGAACGAGATAAGTACTTATGAATGCCGAAGAAATTTCTTTTTCAGCCTGAAGGTCTATTGTCACGTCTACATCCTCTCCGTAAAATCCAAGATAACGTCCGGATCTGTAATTACCGTCACCATACAAACCGTCATTAAGAATGGATTTACCTTTATATGTATAGTTCTGTGCTGGTGAAGTATTTAGGGTGATAGGACGCATTGTTACTGAATTATATTTGATATTTTCTTCAGACACATCACTTATCCTGTCGTTTGTTTCATCAGTATCTGTAAAACTCTTTCTTACGGCAATCGCTTTAATAGAACAATCCTTATCTATATAGAACGGTTCATTGTATTTTAAAGAAGTTTTTGATGGCTCAGAATTGTCTGTTGTATAATATACATCTGCATTATCGAATGTAGAGAAACTTACTTCTGCTGTCCCGTCTTCTTTTGATTCAATATCTATGTTTACATCGTCAATATCTTTCTTGTAATTATAGCCGTATGCACCATAAATGTCGATCTGATGACCAAGACGTTTCAGGAAACTGTCCAGGTTCTTCTTTTCTGGCAATGTCCACTGGATTTCCGAAAGTGCTGCTATACGAGGCATCATCTGCCATTCCATTTTAACACTGTCTTTTGTCCATTCTGTCCATATACAACCTTGTGCTCCAATCAATTTCCCTTTCTGCTCTTCGGTTACTTCTTCAGGAACAGGTTCGAAGTTATATACTCTTGCTACGCTGCTTACACCTTTCAGACGATTATACCCTGGATTGCTGAAATACAGATGAGATATAGGACATGCAATGGTATTATGTCCCTGCTCGACAGATTTAATTCTTGCTTTAGGGCCTGTCCATGCCATTACAGTAGTGCTTTTTGCCGGATTTCCTTCCAGTATTTCATCCCATGCAAGCATTTTCCTTCCTCTTGCCTGAATTTCTTTCTCAACTTCGCCCATAAACCATGCCTGCAACTGATTTTCCTTTGTATGTTGTTTGGTATCCTTCAAACGAAGTTCTTTTATCTTACTCTGGCATTTTGGACAAGTTTTCCAAAATTTCTTCGGACATTCATCTCCACCTATATGGATATAAGGAGAAGGGAATATGTCCATTATTTCGTTCACCACATCTTTGGCAAACTGCAGTGTCTTTTCATTGCCACCACACAGTACTTCATCGAATACGCCAAACTTCGTTGCCACTTCGTATGGGCCTCCTGTACATCCCAATTCCGGATATGATGCCAGCGCAGCAAGCATGTGTCCTGGCATATCTATTTCAGGAATCACAGTAATGTATCTTTCTGCAGCATATTCTACAATTTCCTTTGCCTCTTCCTGAGTATAGAAACCGCTTACAGGTTTGCCGTCGAATTCCTTACTTCCAGGAGCTGTTATTGTCTCTTTTCTTTTTGAACCTATCTCAGTAAGTTTAGGATATTTCTTTATCTCTATTCTCCAACCCTGGTCTTCAGTGAGATGCCAATGGAAATAATTGATATTGTGAAGAACAAGCATATCGATTATCTCTTTCAGATAGTCTGTAGTGAAATAATGTCTTCCCACATCAATCATGAATCCCCTGAATCCAAATCTTGGATAGTCCTTAACCTTTCCACACGGAATTGCGGCCAAAGCATTTCCGTCTGTTATTGGCATAGCTTTGTGAAGAGTCTGTATGCCATAGAAAACTCCGGCCTCGGTACTTCCTTTCAATACAATATTGTCTGTATCTACAGTCAGTTCATACCCTTCATTTTGTTCTACAGAAGAGTCTATTTTGAGGATAATAGAATTCTTGGTTTCCGAAGTAGTTAGCTTTACTTTTACTCCTGTCAGTTTTTTTATGTATGATGCAAGAAATTCGGCATTTCTTTTCATTTTCTCATTATCCTCAGGATATGAGATAGAGGTTGACGAATTGATGATGAATGATGAGCCGTTCTGAGCTTCAATAACTTCCTGTGGCAAAGGGATAACATTAAGATTACCCGTTATGGTTTCTTTCTGCGAGCATGAAGAGAACCCCAGCATTAGCATAGAGCATAATGCAATTGATTTGATTTTACTTTTACTCATATAATTTCCGATTGGAGTTTCTGATTTGGTTTTTAAGAAAAATATATATAATTGAAGGTTTTCCATACCAGATTTGATATGGAAAACCTTGTTGAGATATATTATAAACCGATTACCATCCTGGATTCTGTTTCCACAATCCATCCATTATTCCCAACATTGTTTCATTTATAGGTTGCAGATAATCTCTATTAGGTTTGAACTGCCATCCCTGAGGCATTGAAGACGGTTGTACAGGTAATATATAACGGAGAGCGTCTCCATCATTTCCTGAGAGGTTAATTTTCAAATTATTACCATATTGTTCAGGTAAATTACTTCCCGTAAACAATGCACCCATAGGGCGTTTCCCTATGATGAGTTCTTCAGCTGCAGCCCAACGGAGAATATCCTTGAAACGCTTTCCTTCTAAAGCAGTCTCAACTCTTCTCTCACGTCGGACAGCCTGTATATATTTATCCAAACCAGAGAAAGGATAATTTGGGTCATCATTGTATTCTCTATCGAAATCTACACTAGGCATTCCGGCGCGTTCTCTTAATGGTTGTAACACTCTGATAATTTCTGCGGCATTTGCAGCTCCATTCTGTTCCGCCAACGCCTCTGCATGATTCAACAGAACATCGGCATATCTGAATTGTATTGCAGGAGTAGTTCCCTTGAATTCGCTTATATAGTCTCCTTCACAATCTATTTGAACATGTTTCAGCATTACATATCCGGTAAGATTTGTTCCGAAAGCTGTTCCATCTCCAGCTAAAGCCGGCCACTCTAATATGTATGGATTGCTATCTCTTTCAGGTTTCATACGTTGCCCAGGGAAAGCCACAGTCTGAGCCAATCTTGGGTCTCGGTTTTCCGGATCCAGTTCATCTGGATAGTTCTTCTTCAAATTCAACAATTCTTCACCATATAGTGCTCTTCCATCTTTTGAAAGGTAATCATCAACCAAAGAGGCACATATACCAATATTACCACCACCTGTGTTAAGGTATCTGGTCACACTGTTTCCAACCTTGTCTCCGTCATACATTTTAAACCACAATATTTCCGGATTTGTCGAAAGATTTGGAGTATCAAACAACTTGCGATAGTCGTTTCTGACATCACCTGTGTTATATATCTTCCAGACTCCTCGGTTTTCAATTTCCTCACATGCTGTAATTGCCATTTCAAGGTACTTTTCTATTTTGGCATTTAAATCAGATTCGCTTAATGTATAATCGTAGAACTTCTCCGATTTGTCCTTTTCCTTGGCATAATGATAACGTTCCCATGTAGCCTCAAACAAAGCCACCTCGCTAATCAAGGCACGGGCCACGTCTTTATGGAGTCTCATTGAAGAAGAATTGCTCTGTTCTCCCATAAGGTCTCTGGCATTACCCAGATCTTCAAGTATCTTGTCTACAATGAATGTACGGCTTTCACGTGGAAGCATCATTATTTCCAAATTTGGTTCCAGAGGCTTGTCAACCCATGCAAGTTCTCCGTAATTGATAAGCATTCTATAATAATACCAGCCGCGGAAATAAAGAGCTTCACCTTTTAATTGGTTGAACTCTTTGCTTCCTTTTTCCGGACAATTGTCGATGTTATTCAGTAAGAAGTTTATATCTCTTACGTATGTATAGTTCGAGATGGAAACAGCATTACTTAATGATGATTGTCCCATCAATCTTGTATTGGCAGCCGGGCCTGTCATATTATCACTGTCATAGTCCTGGCCTGCTATACCGCCACCGCCACCGGCCATGAATCCTTGTCCTATCAGACCGCTTTCGTAATAACGGTCTACATAGTTTCTTATTTCACCAACGCTCTGAAATGGGTTTGCTGTAGAAAGTACCCCTTCCGGCATCTTGTCCAAATCGAAACATCCGGACAATCCTATGGTAAAAGCCATAGCTAAAAGTATATTTATTCTTTTCATATATATCAAAATATTATAAGTTAACAATCAAACCTACAGATAATACCTTATTCATAGGATAGTTCTTACCACCTTCACCTGTGTATGTGTTAGAAGTAAATATGGCTTCAGGGTCAAACATTCCTTTCAACTTTGTAAAAGTCAACAAATTTTCTCCAGAGAAGAATACCTGAACTTTCTGCAATGAAGCTTTCTTTACCCATGCAGCAGGTAATGTATAGCTTAAAGTAAGGTTTTTAAGTCTGCAGTATGCTGCGTTCTGAATATAACGGTCAGTAGGCTGAATGTTCTTGTTCTGGTATGGTGCAACTCCGCCGGCACTGTTGATGTATGGTTTCGGATAATATGCGTCTGTATTGTCCGGTCTCCAATAATCCATGTGTTCCTTGAACACTGTAACCTGTGCGAATGAACTGAATCCCCAGAAATATACGCCACTAGGCATCCAGTCGCGTTTTCCTACTCCCTGGAACATCAAGCTCAAGCTCAGACCTTTCCAGCTGATAGATCCGTTTACTGTATATTGGTATCTAGGAGTTCTGTTACCAATTACGGTCATGTCACCCATATCTTTAAGTTGGTTAACACCTCTGTCTATAATCTTTCTGCCGTCTTCACCTACTTTACCGTCAAGATCTACGTATTTGACGTCTCCTGGCTCCCAAGGTTTTCCACTTATATATGTCAGGTCATATTCTTTATTATATGCGTCAGCTTCTTCCTGTGTCTGAATCAATCCGTCGGTACGGTAGCCCCAGATTTCTCCCCATGTTTTGCCTGTATACCAGGTGCCATTTGGATCAGTCTTATATTCATTAGAGTATGATGTAACCTTCGTTATAGCATCAGAAATAGAACCGCCTATGCTGTAGTCTATGTCATTACCTATTTTACCTCTGTAATTCAGTGAAAGTTCCCAACCTCTGTCACGCAAAGTCGCATTGTTTTCCTGAGGAGCGGATGCACCAAAAAAGTCAGGGAAATCACGTCCCGGTCCGAGCATGTCCTTTGTATCTCTTTGATAAACATCAACACTACCTGTCAACGCGTTTCCGAAGAATCCGAAATCAAGACCGATGTTCTTGCTTTCTACCTTTTCCCATGTTGTGTAAGGGTTGACAACTGCTGGCGGAAGTGTATACATGTGACGACCGTCATTGAATATATACTGACCTAGAGAACTGTTGATGCTCATTGTCGATGCAAATGTATACAAAGCTGCATTTGCCTGATTACCCAACAATCCATACGAAAGTCTTAATTTGAGATTTGACAGATAATCTTCAGTTTTCTGCATGAAACTTTCACGATGAATGTTCCATCCTAAAGATACTGAAGGGAAGAATCCCCAACGGTGGTCTTTTGCAAAACGTGAAGAGCCGTCATATCGTCCGTTCAATTCTACCAGATATCTGCCATCGTAATCATAATTGATACGTCCGAAGAAACCGCGTGTAGCCCATCCGTTGCGTGTGTCTACAACAACCTTGTCGCCTGTACCCATACCAACATTAGGATTTGAAGTAGAATACAATCCCGTTACAGAGTTTTTCATCCAACTATAATCATTGTTCTCTTCCTGATAACCTGCCATTACAGTAAAATTATGTTTATCTGCCAGAGAGAATATATAATTGGTATAAAGATTTATACTCTGGTATCTTTGTGTTGCATATGCACGTGTAAATTGTCCATCGGCTGAAACACCTAACTCTGAACGTGCTACTTTAGTCATTGTAACACCGTCTTGCTCATAAATATATGGAGCTACATTCAATGCTTCATACTCCATATTATTCTGTTTGTATGTATAGTCGAGGAAGATAAACCAATTTTTAACAGGCTGGAATTCCAGTCCGGTGGTTATATTGAATCTGTCTCTCTGAGTGTCAGTATATGTTCCGCTCTGTAAGTATGGAACCATGGATAATTCTGTGAAATGGCCGTTTGGATCTATAGGGGATACAGTAGGACGGAAACGGGCTAAACTGTGATAGAATCCTTCTGATAATGCACCGTCAAGAGATATACCATCTACTGTACCTTGGTTAAATGGAGTTTTGTTATCCGAATGCATATATTTTGCATTGAATTTTACCTTCATCCATTTGGTTAGTTCTGATGATATGTTGGCATTAATTGTATAACGTGAATAGTCCATATCGGCATACCTCAAAATGCCATCTTCATTATAATAACCTGCAGAAATATAATATTGCGCTTTCTTGTTGCCGCCACTGAAGCTTAAATTATGATTTTGCTTGAAAGCGAAATTCTTATAATGCAAATCGAAATAGTTGGTATTACCCAATCCAAGCTCGGAATTCTCAAAGGCTGCATTAAGAGACTGACCTGGTTTCAAGTCTGCCCATGGGTTAAGGCTTGATGGGTCTCTCATGTATTGTTCCAATTGTGCTATCTTTTCTGCTGAGTAGGCTCTGTTTGGAGCTCCTGCATTATTTACACCATCATTCCAGAATTTTACGAAATCAAGAGAGTTTACCATATCTGGCAACACTGTAGGTGTACTCCATCCAACAGTTCCTTGGTAATTTGCGCGCATCTTGCCTTCTTTTCCTTTTTTGGTAGTAACAAGAATAACACCATATGCGGCACGAGCACCATAAATTGAACATGCTGCTGCATCCTTCAATACAGAAATATTTTCAATGTCATTAGGGTTTACGTCAGACAGTTCCATTTCGACTCCATCTACAAGGACATAAGGATTGGCATTTCCTGACAAGTTTCCTTGACCACGCAGAGTCAATGTTCCTGAAGCTCCAGGTCTTCCTGAACTAGTATTGCTGACAGTCAATCCAGGCACCATACCTTGCAAACCTTGTGTAGCATCTACTATAGGACGTGTCTCGAAGGCATCGCCTTTTACAGAAGATACTGCACCGGTGAGGTTTACCTTCTTTTGGACACCATAACCAACAACGACAACTTCATCCAACACTTCAGTGTTGGTGTTAAGAACAATCCTGAGGTCAGTTCCATTCCATACGGTTTCTACATCCTTGTAGCCTACATAAGATATAACAATGATATCTCCTTTCTTAACATTTGGAATAGAGAACTCACCATCCATACCGGTAATAGTACCATTAGTAGTTCCCTTTACCAAAACCGAGGCACCAATAATGGTTTCACCGGATTCGTCCAAAACAATACCTTTACATTGATTTTCTTGTTGAGAAATGTACATCCTGACTGCTTCCGCATGAGTTTCCGCATGGATGTAACCTCCCGTAATGCTTGACAATAACATACTTATTGTCAAGAGTTTAAACTCTGATTTCTTCATAACAGGTTATTAAAGTTAACAAATTTAAAAATTTATAAGCTTAATTAGCTATTTAGGTTAGATTGTTAATTGTTTTATTAATTACATATTCTGACGGTATAGAATTTTATTAATGCAAATTTATAAAATAAAATTTATTATTCTGTCTCGTCCTTATAATAATTAACCGCAATTTAACTAATTTTTATTTTCTTGTTGTCCGCATCGTGTTTTAGGTGAAAAACAATCGCCAAAATTCCAACAGACACAATCCAGACACCCAAGCAGGGAAGTCTTTATTTCAGCGACATCAGTCCAATGACATTTGTAACCTTCTCGGCCAATTCATCTGTAGGAACCGATTCAATAAGTTTCATCATCAGATCAGTAACGTCAGTGTTGCTGTCAAGGCTAAGCGCATGATTCAAGTCGCTGATAGCTTCTTCATAATGCTTTGTATTGACATACATTTCTGCTCTTGTCTTGAAATTTTCAGCATCATTAGGATTTATTGATATAGATTCCGTGATGTCTTTTATGGCATTATCCCATTTCCCGAGGTTGCCCCAAAGAACGCTTCGTGTATAAAATGCGAATGAACGATATTCACTGTCATTTTCAGGTATCAATTCGATGCTTGAGTTGATGGCTTTCATTGCAAGTACAATATCATCGCAGGCATTACATATTAGTGACATGTAGCAATGGGCGTATCCGTTGCATGGGTTGCTTTCTATTTCTGCATTTAGAAGTTTGTAGGCTGTTTCAATGTCACCTTCGTTCAAGGCAGTAACTCCGTTAATATAATTGTCAGATTCAGGACGATTGATATTTTCTGCGTATGAGTTTACGCAGGCAAGCATTATAATTAATAATGTGATAATAGTTTTTCCAGTGGTTTTCATGTTGTTCTTAAATTTTAAAGTTTGGATGCAAAACTATAAAGTTTTATTATATTGACAAAGAAAAGCTGATAAAAAATGCGATAAGATATAAAAAACTTTTATCTTTGTCGCATCAAAATAAATCTAAAACTGAAGATAAACCTTGTTTTGCTATCTTGTGATAGCATTTTTTATATATATATGATAAAATTTATTTTAACTTGTTATAACCATGAATTTATTAAATCAAATCATTGAAAAATTTCCGGAAATAAAGAATGTAGAATCAGTAAAGCCATTGAACTCCGGCTTGATTAATCAGACTTATCTTGTCAAGACTAAGGAGGAAACTCCTGATTTTATTCTTCAGTGCATAAATCATAATATATTCAAGGATGTAGAGTTGTTACAGCATAATATTGAATGCGTGACGGGGCATATCCGCAAAAAACTTGAAGCTGCCGGTGAAAAAGATATTGATAGGAAAGTCCTTCGTTTTGCCGTAGCTGATAATGGTAAAACATATTATTTCGATGGCGAGAAGTACTGGCGTGCGTGTGTGTTCATTGAAGGCTCGCTTACACTTGAAGCTGTTACACCTGAAACTTCATATCTTGTAGGACTGAAATTCGGTGAGTTCGAAGCTATGTTGTCCGATCTTCCTTATCAGCTTGAAGAGACAATTCCTGATTTTCATAACATGGAGTTCAGAATGAAGCAGCTTCATGAAGCAGTGGAAGCCGATGTGGCAGGACGTATGGATAAGGTGCGTGACCTGGTAGCCGAAATAGAAAAGGATGCTTACGATATGTGTTGCGCTGAGAGATATTATCGCGAAGGCAAGCTTCCTAAACGTATATGTCACTGTGATACGAAGGTGAGCAACATGCTTTTTGATAAAGAAGGAAATGTGCTTTGCGTTATTGATCTTGACACTGTGATGTCAAGTTTCGTGTTCTCTGACTTTGGTGACTTCCTCCGCTCGGCGGCAAATACCGGTAAGGAAGACGATGATAACCTTGACAATGTGAAGTTTAATTTCGAAATATTCAAATCCTTTGCAAAAGGTTATATCGAATCGGCAAAGTGTTTCCTTACTCCGCTGGAAATTGAGCTTCTCCCGTATGCTGTGACTTTGTTCCCTTACATGCAGGCTGTGCGCTTCCTTACTGATTATATCAATGGTGATACGTATTATCAGATTAAGTATCCTGAACATAATTATGTAAGGACACTTGCACAATATAAATTATATAAGGAAGCAAAAGCCGCTGTGGCAGATATGAAAGAATTCATAAACTCACTTGTATAATATAGTGTAACACGTGCGTGTGAAGTTTTTCATTTATACTATCAATTTACCAACGATTGAACTTTACATGCTGAAGACCACCTTTAGGATTAATATGCACCTGCACCAGAGGTAAGTGATATTCTTCGATTAAGATAAAAGACGACAGAAAACAATCAATCCGCTTTTATGTTTTAATGACAGGAAAGCGGATTGATTGTTTTTTTTTCAGACTTTGGCAATGGGACACCCCAATCAAACCCTGCCTGCAATGCCTATACCATAAGCAGATGCAAGGAATGTCCGTATTCAGGAGACAGCATCAAGCTCGCAAAAGTTCCGGATAACGAACTGTGCCAGGCGTGCAAGGTCGTAAGGGAAATGAACAGCCGTTATAAGACAGTACCTACAAAAGCTGGATATTTACGCATCCACGAAGGTCATGGAAAACATGAACGTGAGGAAAATATCAGGATAGGAACATATCTTGCTGAAAAGCACGGATATTCGATTGATTTGCTTGATAATCCACAAAACAGGAAAAGCGCAGACAGTTATAATCGCACATTGAAGATAGAACAGGAATACAAAATGGCTTCCACTCCTACAGTGAATGCTATTGACCGTCTAATTCGTGACGGAAGGAAACAAGCTGATAATATTGTGCTATGGCTGGATACTGATATACCGTGGGAAGATGTGACAGCGGCCTTGCGTTCACGTGTGCGGAGATGTGAGAATATCCGGTCAGTCACTATTGTTCGCGACGGTAAAGACATTATGTTGAACCGTGAAGAAATTCTGACCGACGGATTTAAAATACGACCGGCAGACCTGAAATAAATCAGACCTGCCGGAAGGGGGCGCACGGCCTTTCGGCTTAGCACCATTGCAAATATACGATTAATTCCTTAATAAACAAAGAAATATGTTCTTTTGTACTTATATCTAAATAAATAATATGCCAACACCAACCGATATAAACAAAGAATTGCAGAAACGCATAGATCAGTACATCCGCAAGACACTGAAGGATATCAAGGTTGAAGCAGCCGATGAATTCGACGCAAACTTTAACCGTCAGGCATTCTTCAACGAGAAATTAGCAATAGACGAAAAAAAACTTTGTTATTGACTGTCAAATCACAAAAACTGTTTCGTCACCGCAGATGTTGCGGATTTTCATACGCAACGGTTTATGCTCGCTGATGATGCAGGCATCCCAGTATTCTGTGGTCTTTACTCCGTTCCTGATGACATAGCCAGACTTGTCTATCTTTATTTCAGAGTCGCTTTGCCATGGTGCGTCTTTTTCAGCTGAGGTACAGTCAAGGCTTATCCATTCTATTGTTTCAAGTCCTTCATCGCTGATTATTATAGGAACGAATGTCTTTTCCTTACCTTTGGCTTTTTGCTGGAGAACCTGAAGTTGGTTCTTCTGGTTTATCTCTTCTATTTTGCGTATTACGCGGTCGCTCTGGAACTGGATGATTTCCACTTTCCATGCGTTGAACAGACCGTCACGGGCTTCCGATATGTTCCATTCTGCATAGTCCTCTGCCACTACATTATCCAAAACCTGTTTCAGGTCGCGTAGTTCTATTTCGATAAGCGGATTTCCATGCTCCTTAATGAAACGCTGAATTTCTTCCGGGTCGTCTATGTCTATGTAATAAATGATTACACGTTTTGTTTCGTCCGGCAAGTCAGGTATGGCCTTGTGGATGATTTCGTTCATAAGATTTTTGTCCAGCATGCGGGTAGAGCTGTCCATCAGATTTGGCAGATAGACAGGTGTCATTCCGTATTTGGTGTCTATAATGCTGCCTTCCCAGAATTCGTCCAGGGCATCTTCGTTTCTCAGTCCGACGATGAGTGATTTCAGGCGTTCCATAGTCTGAACGGGATTACGGTAGAGCGATACACCGTCTTTTATTTCCAACATGTCGAATTCTGCTTTGGCTGCCAAAAGGCGGTCGCGTGTGGTCTGAATGCTGTTGATGTTTATGTCGGTATGGATAAACTTACGGCCTAATTTGTTAGCTACAGTTGCTGTTACACCACTGCCTCCGAAGAAATCTGCCACTATCATGCCTTTGTCGCTGCTGGCTTTGATGATTCGTTCAAGGAGGGCTTCGGGTTTTTGAGTGGCGTAATCAACGCGCTCGTCAGCTTGTGAATTTATTGGAAATATATCTGTCCATATAGAATGAACGACCTTACCTTCAAGCTCATCTAGGTATCTTTTAATACGTGGCATTCCATTTGTTGTAAAAACGATTCTCCCTGCCTCCATCATTTTATTTATATTTTCTTGATTAAAACGCCACATACTGCCTGCAGGAGGGGCTATTAACTTATCACCAAAATACATTGGTGAACCAGTTTTACCATGTGCCGGAGCTGTAGGGTTATCTGTTAAATATAGGCGTCCGTCTGTATCTTTGCTTGTGAAACGACTTAATGTATATTCCTCTTCAAACGGAACATAAACTTTATTGAAGATATATTCGTTACATTTACTGTAAAAGAATAAAGTTTCATGAACAGCTCCAAATCTACCGGCATCAGCGTGAAAATTAAATCTTTTCCATATAATCTCATTCCTGAAATTATCCTCCCCAAACACCTCATCCATCAATATCTTTACATAATGCCCGATATGCCAGTCCAGATGCACATAAATACTTGCAGTATCACTCATCACCGACTTTATAGCCATCAGGTTTTCATACATCCAGTTCAGATAGCTTTCCTTGTTCCATATGTCGCCATACATCTTTTCCTCGAAGGAACGCAGTTCCTCTATATCCAGTTCGCTTTCAGCCTGGCGGATAGCTTCCGCTACTTTAGGATTACGGCGCAGATACACCTTTTTGGCATAGTCGGCACCACTCGCAAAAGGAGGATCGATGTACACCAAATCGACTGTTATACCTTTATCTTTCAGATAAGCGCATGCGGAAAGGCATTCTCCGCGAAGCACAAGATTGCCGTTTTCATTTTTACCGACACGCTCCTGAAGTTCGGTTTCATAGAGAGGCATTCCGCGACGGATATGTTCGGTCACAGCGTCATTGCCGTTATAGCGCAGTACACGTTTTGTGCGTATAAAGTTGTCAAGCACAGCCTGACCTTCCAATGTATTTGGGAAATAGGGTATATATTTTATAGCCATAGGGATAGTTGTTTGTATTATTTCAATAATTGTCTGTTCTCGCTGTCCGCATTTTCCAATATACACATCTGGTGGATGGCTATTTGGTTGAGTTTGATAAGTCTCTCACATTGCGGAATACCTTGTTCAATGAATAGAGCGTTTAGGTTTTCCATTCTGATGCACTCAGTACGAATGATGGTAAACCTGCACTTTTTCTAAAGTGGTCAAATTCGACCACTTTAAAATCCGGATTGTGGATAACTTCCCAAGTACCGAGAAACTCGATGGTATAACGGTTTCTTATCCAATTTTTAATGACATCGGCAGAGCGGCTGTCGTTCCCTTTGGCAGAAGCCATATCAGTTAGAGATATATAATCTTGTTCTTCCAGTTTAAGAATAGTTATCTCTGTGTTTTGAACTGTTATTTTTGCCATTATAAAAAGTCTATATTTTGAAAAATTCTTTTATCGTTTTTATTGTCAGTTTCTCCCTTTCCTCTTTGCTTTGTGTGTCTTCGAGGTAAAGGAAGTGGAAACGTTCGTAGCCGAAACGCTCGTTGTTCTTCTGTATGAACTCCGTCTCCATGAACTTCTTGCGGTCGGCAAACTTGGCGGCAAATCCCTCGCCTTTAGTTTCGATGATGATGATGCGATGGATTTTGCCGTCGTCCTTACGGCTGAGCAGAAGGAAGTCGGGTGTGTATTTCCCTATATATCTCCATTCCTTGCCGACTTGCTTGTAGCAGTTTATATTGAATTCGGTCAGCGAGCTATCGCCGTTGAAATATATCTCTAGTGGCTTGCCTTTCAGGTACGGCAAGATTGAATCCTTGAAAAACTCACGTTCCAGTCCGCTGTCGAAACGGTAGGGTAGATAGTGGTATGTCTGTTTGCGTTCGGGATGTGGGTCTGACAGTTCCGGGACTGTAAATCCTTTTTGTTTGATTTTTTCCATCAGTGCCAGCTCTTCGGGCGACAAAACCTTCTTTTGAGTATCCTTGTCCCAGTCCATGATGACCTGTACATCTTCCTGCGATGGATAGAAAGGCTTGCCTTTTTCCAATGGGAATGGTGAAACATGATCTTCAATATGCAGCAGTTTCGCCTCGCACGGAACTATCTCCTCTCTGACTGTGAAGTCACGTTTCGGGACAAAAGCCTTGCGTATGAGCGAACGGATGTCGGTTTGGTCATACCTGCTGTCATATCGCGTATTGCCAGATTCATCTTTGACGGTTATACGTTCGAAAATTTTTCTGAGAGCTTCCTCGTGTCTTTTCAGATTTTCCGGAGTCAGTGTCCTGAAGCTTTCTTTCGCTATCAGATACAGCCATCGGCGGAAAGATATGTATTCTCCTTCCTCTGTTTCCGCCATATAATGTCCTAATATATTGCCGGACAAGTCCTGACGGTGGATTAGGGTGACATCAGCTTCTGTAAAGATTTTTTCATCTGCCAGCTTTTCATCGGTGTGCGGATGTTCCTCCGTCGTCAGTGTCTGATATGATACCTTTAGCTGATAGAAGTCGATTGGCGGGACATCCAGCAGCTTGATTCTCGCAAAACGTTCTATCATAATCTGCTTCTTATGCTTCCCTTGGTTCAGTTCCTGCAATGATATGTTCTGTTGCTGTTTCAACTGTTTGTTCAGTGTGTCGGCATTGAATTTGTTCAGCCATATCAGCGCGGTCTCGTCAGCATTTTTTACTACCTGGCGCAGGCATCGGCAGCTGGTCTGCAGAACCATATTCGTGGGGCATACACCTTTCTGTGGAAGAATGACACCTGTCAGACTTTTACAGTCCCATCCTTCCTTGCCTATCTGTACAAGGAGTACTATGCGTATGCAGGAGAAATCCGTGTCGAGCGATGCAAATTCCGTTTCCGAGTCTTCCGGTTGAGGGTATGACTTGTTTCCGCCATGATATTTGAGTATGGTTTCCGTAGGGTTCAAACCATATTCTGAAACAATGCTGCTTACGAGCGGAAAGACAGTTTCTTCAAGCGTTTCTATCTGTCCGCAGTATATGGCAAGTTTGGCACACGTGCCATTTTCATACACTGTGTCGCGGTATCTGTCGAGGAACTCTTTCACTCCGTTTCTTACTATGGTTTCCGTATCATTGTCCGCAAATTTCACTTCCGGCACTTTCAGAAAATTGCCTACACCCTGTATCAAAGGGTAATAGTAAACCACGTTGGAAAGGTCGGTGTTCTTTATCACAAATGAATCTGCCAAAGTCACCTTCTCAGCCTTTTCGAGATATGGAGTGCCCGAAAAGCCTAATACTCCGCAGAATGAATGCTGTACGGTCCATTCTTCCACCACCTGACGCAGTTTTATCTCGCCGTCGGCAGCGTGGTGAACTTCGTCTATGAAGACGGACAGGTGAGGTATGCGTCCGATGATTTCGCGCAATTCGTTGGCAATGCGTATTTTGGCCAACTCCTCTTTGTCGAACAATGCAGGGTCTTCGTCTTTGCCTATCCGGTCGAGAATGACTTTCTCGGCATTGGTTATAGCCACAAGCCCCATAAGGTCATCCAGCGGCTGGTGGTTGTTTATCTTTTGGGCGTTCGGGTTTCTTACCAGATTGCTCTTTTTTGCCGATTTCTGTTCGTCGAGGATTTCAAATTTTATCATCCTCTTGAGGTTTGAGGCAGTAGGCTCAGGTATTATCCATGTAGGGTCGAATTCCTGTATGCTCTTCAGACTTGGTATGATGGACGATTTCAGCCCGGAGGGTGCAAGCACCAAGAAGTTGTGTGCAAATGCGGGGTTTTCAGGCTCGTTTATGGCAAAATAGAGGTCAAGGTATATGAATGCTGCCATCAGGTAAGTCTTTCCGGCGCCCATTGGCAGACTGAAAAGATAGTCTGTATAGTTTACTCCGTAGAATATCTGTTTGAATGTTTCTTCGTAATCTATGTTTTCACTCTGCTGCCTGATTACTTTTTCCATTTCAGGGGCGAGCTGGTTGCCGTCTTTGTCAGTAAGTAGTGAATATTCCATCAGTGCTGCGGCTGCCTTGTTCGTGGTAAGGACCTTACGTGCTTCCACGGTAAGTTCCATGCTGTTGAAGTCAAGACTGTTGAAGCGTCCTTCGATGAATAGCTTCCACAATGGACGGTTGCCGCAGGCTATTTTCAGAAACAGATATATCTTGATTGCCTCGATTTGCGCATCTCGCATCTTGTTCCTTCTATATATATTGTATAAGTTTGCGGATGGTGCAATCCGGCGACTTCATCCATTCATCGCACTTTTTCTGTATCAGTCTGTAAAACATAATGTGTATATAGGAGTATCGGTTTTGTTTTTTCTTTTAGCTGTCAAAAATATAAAATAATATGTAATAATGAAAATATTTATTGTCTCATTTTATGAAATGAACTGAGAAATAAACCGTAACACGTACGTGTCACGCACGCGTCACGTTCGTGTTACGCTCGTTGCACGAACGTGTTCCACGAGTTACACATACGTGTTACGCTAAGTTTGAACGTTTATCGTATCTGATACTTGATATTTGATACTTGATATTAAAAGGGCTTTATCCTCAAAACGTACGGTATCATTGCCGTTTTATTCATTGGATAAGGCTCTTTTTTGTGTTTTTTAATCATAATGCTCTGTACGTGCTTCTGAATTGGATTTTTTTTACAAAAAAAATCTCGTTAGCGATAACGGGTATTGAAAAATTGTTGTACATTTGCCTCGTATTTGTAATGTGTGGTTTGCAAAATGAATAATAATATAAAACACCTTGGAATTGTGGAAAGCATAGACGGCTCTCACGTTAGAGTCAAGATTCTTCAGAGTTCGGCGTGCTCGTCGTGCAGTGCTAAAAGTCACTGTAATGTTTCCGAAACCAAGGAAAAAATAATCGATATACATGATAAGGAAAGTGCGGATTGTTGTTCGGTAGGGCAGCAGGTAATGGTGTGTGGCACAACTTCGATGGGTATGAAGGCTGTTTTACTGGCTTTTGTATTGCCTTTCGTCGTACTCTTTGCTGCCTTGTTTGTTACTATGAGAATTACAGATGGCGATGAGGCTACATCTGCTTTAGTCTCTTTGTGCACCCTTATACCTTATTATATAATAATATATCTGATGAGGAACAAAATCAGTCGTACATTCTCTTTTACATTGGAAACATTAAATAATTAATAAACTAACTTTAATTTATGGATTTAATTTTAATTGCAGTAATTTCATTGGGAGCCATTGGCTTGGTTGCAGCTGTAATTCTGTATGCAGCATCTAAGAAATTTGCTGTGTACGAAGATCCGCGAATAGCTCAGGTAAGCGAAGTGCTTCCTCAGGCTAACTGCGGTGGATGTGGTTATCCCGGTTGTTCTGGTTTTGCTGCCGCATGTGTCAAAGCCGGTTCGCTGGAAGGTAAACTGTGTCCTGTAGGCGGACAGCCTACAATGGAGAAAGTAGCTGCCATTCTTGGTCTTGAAGCTGCCGCTTCGGAACCTAAGGTAGCTGTAGTGAGATGTAACGGTACATGTGCCAACCGTCCTAAACTTACTCAGTACGATGGCGTGCGCTCATGCGCAGTAGCTAATTCTACCTACGGTGGTGAGACTGGATGTACGTTTGGATGTCTTGGCTGTGGCGACTGTGTGTCGGCTTGTACATTCGGTGCCATAAAGATGAATCCTGAAACAGGACTTCCTGAAGTAGATGAAAGCAAGTGTACTGCCTGCGGTGCTTGTGCCAAGGCTTGTCCTCGCTCAATCATCGAAATCCGTCCTAAGGGTAAGAACAGCCGCCGTGTTTACGTTCAGTGCGTCAACAAGGATAAGGGTGCTGTTGCCCGCAAGGCTTGTGCTGCTGCATGTATCGGTTGCGGCAAATGTGTCAAGGTATGTCCGTTCGAGGCTATCACTCTTGAAAACAATCTTGCTTACATCGACCCTGCAAAATGTAAGTCATGCCGCAAGTGTGAGATGGAATGTCCTCAGAATGCTATCATCGCTGTGAACTTCCCTCCAAGAAAGGCAAAACCTGCTGAAGAAACTGCTCCTAAAGCAGAAACTGCTGCTCCAAAGGCAGAGACAGTAGCTCCTAAAGCAGAAACTCCTGCACAGGAAGCTCCAAAGGCAGAAGCATAATTAATCCGATTAGTAACAATATTAAACGATATAAACGTGAAAACATTTAGAATAGGTGGAGTCCATCCGGCAGAAAACAAGTTGTCGGCAGGCAAGGCGATAGAAACGCTTGCCCTCCCCAAACAGGCTGTTTTCCCTTTGTCTCAGCATATAGGCGCACCGGCTACAGCCATCGTTAAGAAAGGTGACGTAGTGAAGGTTGGTACTAAGATTGCCGATGCAGGTGGTTTCGTTTCGGCTGCTATCTTCTCTTCAGTATCAGGAAAGGTGAACAAGGTGGACAGCGTTATCGATGCCAGCGGTTACCGCAAACCGGCTATCTTCATTGACGTGGAAGGTGACGAATGGGAAGAATCAATCGACCGCAGTACAGAACTGGTTAAGGAGTGTAACCTTACTCCGGAAGAAATAGTAGCCAAAATCAAGAACGCAGGTGTAGTAGGTATGGGTGGTGCATGTTTCCCAACTCATGTCAAGCTTACTCCTCCTCCGGGATGCAAGGCTGAATGTGTTATCATCAACGCAGTAGAGTGTGAGCCTTATCTTACAGCCGACCACCGTCTGATGCTTGAAAAAGCAGATGAAATCCTGGTAGGTGTACAGATTCTGATGAAAGCCGTAAAGGTAGATAAAGCTTACATCGGTATTGAGAACAACAAGCCTGATGCCATCAAGCTGATGACAGAAAAGGCTGCCCAGTACAAAGGCATTGAAGTAGTTCCTCTGAAAGTTAAATACCCTCAGGGAGGTGAAAAACAGCTTATCGACGCTGTTATCGGCCGTCAGGTTCCTGCTCCTCCTGCAATTCCTATCAATGTAGGTGCCGTAGTTCAGAATGTGGGTACCGCATACGCTGTTTACGAAGCTGTTCAGAAGAACAAGCCTTTGTTCGAACGTGTGGTTACAGTGACAGGTAAATCACTGAAGAACCCTTCAAACTTCCTCACTCGTATGGGTACACCGATGAGCCAGCTTATTGAAGCTGCCGGAGGTATGCCTGAGGATACAGGAAAGGTTATCGGTGGTGGTCCTATGATGGGTAAGGCACTTGCCAACACTGAAGTTCCTATCTGCAAGGGTAGCTCAGGCGTTCTTCTGATGAACGACAAGGAAGCTTCGCGTGCAGAGGCTATGCCATGTATACGCTGTGCAAAATGTGTGAGCGCATGTCCTATGGGACTTGAGCCGTTCCTTCTTGCGACAGCATCTGCTCATGGTGACTGGGAACGCGTAGAGAAAGAAATGATTATGTCATGTATAGAGTGTGGTTCATGTCAGTTCACATGTCCTTCACGCCGTCCTATGCTTGACTATATCCGTTTAGGTAAAGGCAAAGTAGGTGCGATTATCCGTGCACGCAATGCTAAAAAATAATCAATCGAAATTTATCGAATAACTATGGCTAATAAATTAATAGTATCTTTATCACCCCATGTACACAGCGGCGACAGCGTACAGAAAAACATGTACGGTGTAATCATAGCCTTGATACCTGCCTTGCTCGTGTCATTCTATATGTTCGGTCTTGGGGCTGTAATCGTTACGCTCACATCTGTTGCAGCGTGCTTGTTCTTCGAATGGGCGATTACCAAGTTCATTCTGAAACGCGAACGTACAACCATACTTGACGGCTCGGCAGCACTTACTGGTCTTTTGCTTGCCTTCAACCTTCCGTCAAACCTTCCTCTGTGGATTATCATCATCGGTGCCCTTGTAGCAATCGGTATCGGTAAGATGACATTCGGCGGACTGGGATGCAATCCTTTCAACCCTGCATTGGTTGGACGTATCTTCCTGCTTATCTCTTTCCCTGTACAGATGACTTCATGGCCGGTAGCTGGTCAGCTTACAGCTTATACAGATGCAGAAACAGCAGCTACTCCACTCGCTCTTATGAAAATGGCTGTAAACGGTGACGCTGCTGCTCTCGAACAGCTTCCTTCTACTATGGACCTGTTCCTCGGTAACAACCCTGGATGTATCGGTGAAATCAGTGCATTGGCATTGTTGCTCGGTCTGGTATATATGTTGTGGAAGAAAATCATCACATGGCATATCCCTGTATCAATCATCGCTACAGTGTTCGTATTCGCTACATTGCTGAACTTGGTTGACCCTGCCAAATATGCCGACGGATTGACTCATCTGTTCACCGGTGGTCTTATGCTGGGTGCCATCTTCATGGCTACAGACTATGTTACATCGCCTATGAACCACAAAGGCATGATTATTTACGGTATTGCCATAGGTTTCCTTACAGTACTTATCCGTACTTTCGGTGCCTATCCGGAAGGTATGTCGTTCGCTATCTTCATCATGAACGCATTCACTCCGCTGATCAATACTTATTGCAAACCTAAAAGATTCGGGGAGGTAGTAAAGAAATGAAAAAGCTAGAATCATCATTGAAGAATATGGCTCTCGCGCTTACAGGTTTTTCTGTAGTGGCAGGAGCAATATTGGGCTGGGTGAATAAGGTGACTGCTGAACCTATAGCACAGGCCAATGCAAAGACATTGAGCGACGCTATAGCAGTGGTAGTTCCTGGGTTCGATAATAACCCTGCCGAAGCACCAGAAACAATAGATGTTGACGGTGTTTCATACAAGATTTACAAGGCTACAAAAGGTGGCGAGTTTATAGGTGCTGCAGTAGAATCTTCATCTATGGGATTCGGTGGCGAACTGAAAGTCCTTGTCGGTTTCGATGTTGAAGGAAACATCATCGACTATTCATTGTTGAGCCACGCAGAAACTCCGGGACTGGGTTCCAAGGCTGCCGACTGGTTCAAGAAAGGTGCCAAAGGCGATATCACAGGCAAGAATCCTGGCGAAGCTCCTTTGGTTGTGTCGAAGGACGGTGGTCAGATAGATGCCATCACTGCTTCTACTATCACTACAAGAGCATTCCTTGCTGCAGTGAACAGCGCATACGGCGCATACAAGAACCAGCATGTTGACGGTACAAGCGGTGCAACTCAGCAGGCTGCTGCCGAAGAGAAAACTGAAAATGTAGAAAACAAATAAACAGGAGAGGAGTAAGATTATGAATAATTTTAAAGTATTGATGAACGGAATCGTTAAGGAAAATCCTACTTTCGTTCTCCTTTTGGGTATGTGTCCTACTTTGGGTACAACATCTTCTGCCATCAACGGTATGGGTATGGGACTCGCTACAATGTTCGTGCTTATCTGTTCAAACATTGTAATCTCTTCTATCAAGAAACTTGTGCCTGACATGGTTCGTATTCCTATCTTCATCGTGGTCATAGCATCATTCGTGACAGTATTGCAGATGGTAATGCAGGCATACGTTCCTGCCCTCTACGCTACTTTGGGTCTGTTCATTCCGCTTATCGTGGTGAACTGTATCCTTCTTGGCCGTGCTGAGGCTTTTGCTGCAAAGAACAATCCTATAGCTTCACTGTTCGACGGACTTGGTATGGGACTTGGTTTCACTATCGCGCTGACATTGCTTGGCGCAGTACGTGAGTTTCTCGGAACAGGCAAGATTTTCAATATCGCAATCATGCCGGAAGAATACGGTATGCTGATATTCGTTCTTGCACCGGGTGCCTTCATCGTATTGGGCTATCTGATTGCTATTGTAAACCGCTTGAAGAAAGCATAACCCTTAAAAGACTTTTTATATGGAATATATATTGATATTTATTACAGCTATATTTGTGAACAACATCGTGTTGTCACAGTTCCTTGGTATCTGCCCTTTCCTGGGAGTATCAAAGAAAGTTGAAACAGCTATGGGTATGGGTGCTGCGGTAGCATTCGTGTTGGTTCTTGCGACTATCGTTACTTATGTCATCCAGAAGTTCGTCCTCGATGCTTTCGGCTTGGGATATCTTCAGACCATAGCCTTCATCCTTGTCATCGCGGCATTGGTGCAGATGGTTGAGATTATCCTCAAGAAGGTTTCTCCATCGCTCTATCAGGCATTGGGAGTGTTCCTGCCTCTTATCACAACCAACTGCTGTATTCTTGGTGTTACGATTTTGGTCATTCAGAATGATTTCGATCTCTTGACAGGTGTCATTTACGCATTCTCAACAGCATTGGGATTTGCTCTTGCACTTATCGTGTTTGCCGGTATCCGCGAACAGCTTAGTATGGTAAACATACCAAAGGGTATGCAGGGAATGTCTATCGCCCTTGTAACAGCAGGTTTATTGGCTATGGCATTCATGGGATTTTCTGGTGTTGATAAAGGTCTTGCTGCTTTGTTTGGAATTTAATTGATTTTTGAAGTTATAGAAGTTATAATAGAAGTTATAGAAGTTAAGCTAAGTCCCTAATTCCTTTAACTTCTTCTTTGGTAACTTCTTTAACTTCAGCATAAATAAATTCCAGAAAATCCGGTATCACTGCTGATACCGGATTTTTTTGTATGTTTTCCTTTGATTTGAATCAATTCTGAATTTTATTTATTATTTTTGCTCAAAATAATTCTTAAACATATATACAATAGCTATAAAACATTTAATTATGAAAAAAAGAATTCTTGTGACTGGAGGAACTGGATATATCGGTTCACATACAGTAGTAGAGTTGCAAAACAGCGGTTATGAAGTAATCATTGTTGATAATCTATCAAACTCAAGAGCAGATGTAGTTGACAGCATCGAACAGATTACAGGTATCCGTCCTGCATTCGAGAAAGTTGACTGTCTTGACTACGAAGGTATGGATGCAGTTTTCACTAAATATCCAGGTATAGAAGGTATTATTCATTTTGCGGCAAGCAAGGCTGTTGGCGAATCTGTACAGAAACCTTTGCTTTACTATCGCAACAATATCGTTTCATTAATCAATATTCTTGAGCTCATGCCTAAGCATGGTGTAAAAGGAATCATCTTCTCATCATCATGTACAGTATATGGTCAGCCTGACGTATTGCCTGTAACAGAAGCAGCTCCAATCAAGAAGGCAGAATCTCCATATGGTAATACTAAACAGATAAACGAAGAAATCATTGACGATACAATAGCTTCCGGTTCTCCTATCAAGGCTATCAAGCTTCGTTATTTCAATCCGATAGGCGCACATCCGTCTGCACTTATCGGTGAATTGCCAAATGGAGTTCCACAGAACCTTATCCCATATCTTACTCAGACTGCTATGGGTATCCGCGAAAAACTTAGTGTATTTGGTGATGATTATGATACTCCTGACGGCTCATGTATCCGCGACTACATTTATGTAGTGGATTTGGCTAAGGCTCATGTAATAGCAATGAACCGTATCCTTGAAGGTAAGCAGAAAGCATCCGCAGAAGTGTTCAACGTAGGTACAGGTCGCGGTTTGTCAGTACTTGAACTTATCAATGCGTTTGAGTCATCTACTGGTGTTAAGTTGAACTATCAGATTGCTCCTCGTCGTGCAGGTGATATCGTTAAGGTTTGGGCAGATCCTTCATACGCTAACAATGAATTGGGCTGGAAAGCTGAAACTTCTATCGAAGACACACTGCGTTCTGCATGGAACTGGCAGGTACACTTGCGCGAAAAAGGCATTATGTAATTAAGAAATATATATTTGACAACGTAATAAAACTATATAATTACATGACTGTATGTGAATATGGGTATGTAAGTCTGTGTTTTTCACAGATACAAATAGTAGTTTTGTCGTGTTTTATTTTGTGTTTGTGTTGTGGCTGTTCTTCGACGTGAGTCGGGGAGCAGCTTTTTTTGTAACATGCTTAAATTTTTCTGATATGGATATATTATTGATAATCCTTGCCTCATTATTTATGTTAGTCGGCTTGTTGGGATGTATTCTTCCTGCACTTCCAGGTCCACCTTTGTCATATATAGGTTTTCTATTACTCCATTTCACTGATAAAATACAGTTTTCTGCTACCCAAATCATAGTTTTACTCCTTTTGGTTATAATAGCTCAGATTATAGACTATTTTATTCCGGTGCTTGGAAGTAAATACAGCGGTGGAACCAAATGGGGTAGTTGGGGAGCGTTCATTGGTTCTGTTATAGGATTGTTTTTTCTTCCGTGGGGATTAATTCTTGGGCCGTTTTTGGGAGCAATGGTCGGTGAACTATTCGGAGATGCAGACATTAAGTCCGCATTGCGTTCAGGTGCAGGCGCTCTTTTGGGATTTCTATTAGGTACAGTAATGAAACTTGCTTTATGCATGTATTTTATTGTACTTCTTGTACGTTCATTTATATAATTAATGCACTTTTTGTTATCATAAAGCGTGTTTTATATACTTTGAACTGATATAAATCAAGAAAACTATATTTTTTGATAAAAACATGTTCTTCAACAATGTTTTTATCAATTAAACCCTTACCTTTGCATCGTGGTTGTGAAACCAATAAGACTTAATTAGAAGTAAATAACACAAAAGATATTAAGGTATTAGATTAGACTTAAGGTAATTTTTTAAGGTATTAGGTTAAAGTTATTAGTTTAAAAGGTAAAGAGGTTTTCAAGGAATTGGTTTTTTGGATTAAGGTTAAGAGAGAGATTAATTAGTTTTCAGGATTTAGGGATTAGATTTTTAATAGGTTTTAGGAAAACCAGGTAAGAAGAAAAAAGGTTAGGGATAACGTAACACTTGAAAAACCAAAGATGAAAAGAACCCTTAATTGGGGGGTTCTTTAGATGGTCGGCGGCATTCATGGTAACTGGATGACGCCTTTTTTGTGCCTTTTTGTTACATTATTATGCGATAATCCGGCAAATATTCTTAAATTCCAAAATAAATACTTATATTTATTGGCAAAAGCTATTAATCTTATAATCATAACCTTATGGAAACAAGTTTATTTTGGATAGTGCCCATAGCCTCAATTCTGGCATTGGTACTTGCATGGTATTTCTACCGGCAGATGATGAAGGAAAGTGAAGGGACTCCACAGATGCAGAAGATAGCATTACATGTGCGTCAGGGAGCCATGTCTTATCTCAAACAGCAGTACAAGGTAGTAACCATGGTATTCATAGTGCTGGTAATCTTATTTTCTATCATGGCATACGGATTCAATCTCCAGAACCATTGGGTGCCTGTAGCTTTTCTTACCGGTGGATTTTTCTCCGGTCTTTCCGGATATTTGGGAATGAAAACAGCAACATACGCTTCTGCTCGTACAGCCAATGCGGCGCGTACGTCACTCAACAAAGGATTGCGTGTGGCTTTCCGTAGCGGAGCAGTTATGGGACTCGTTGTGGTAGGTCTTGGTCTGTTCGACATTTCTTTCTGGTATCTGCTCCTTGACAAAGTTATAGATGCCGATTCTTCCAATCCTACAGCAAAACTATGTATGATTACCACCACAATGCTTACATTTGGTATGGGAGCTTCTACTCAAGCCCTGTTTGCCAGAGTAGGAGGAGGTATATATACTAAAGCAGCCGATGTAGGTGCCGATCTTGTAGGTAAAGTTGAAGTGGGAATCCCCGAAGACGATCCGCGTAATCCTGCCACGATAGCCGATAATGTGGGCGACAATGTTGGTGATGTAGCCGGTATGGGAGCAGACCTTTACGAGTCTTATTGCGGTTCCATCCTTGCCACAGCGGCACTTGGAGCAGCGGCATTCATCGGTACGGGCGATACAGAGATGCAGTTCAAGGCTGTGATAGCGCCGATGCTTATTGCCGCAGTGGGTATCATATTGTCAATTATTGGAATATTTGCTGTACGTACTCGCGAGGATGCGGGTATGAAGGAGCTTCTTAAGTCTCTTTCTGTAGGGACAAATCTCAGTTCAATACTTATAGTGATAGCAACATTTCTCATATTGTGGCTTCTTGATATGAAGAACTGGGTAAACATATCTTTTGCGGTGGTAGTAGGTCTGATAGTTGGTATCATTATAGGTCGTTCTACTGAGTATTACACCTCTCAGTCGTATAAGCCTACACAGAAACTTTCCGAAAGCGGCAAGACAGGTCCTGCCACGGTTATTATTTCCGGTATTGGTCTCGGAATGGTTTCAACCACCATACCGGTGATAGCTGTCGTGGCCGGAATAATTCTTTCGTATTGGCTTGCTTCTGGATTCGATTTGTCAAACATCGGAATGGGACTCTATGGAATAGGCATAGCAGCGGTTGGAATGCTTTCTACGCTTGGAATAACACTTGCAACTGATGCATACGGACCTATAGCCGACAATGCAGGAGGAAATGCCGAGATGAGTGCTTTGGGCGAAGAAGTCCGCAAGCGTACAGATGCCCTCGACTCGCTGGGCAATACTACAGCCGCCACTGGTAAGGGGTTTGCCATAGGTTCTGCTGCTCTTACAGGACTGGCCCTTCTTGCGTCGTATATCGAAGAAATACGAATAGGTCTTGAACGTCTTGGCAATACCGTACTTGAACTGCCAAGTGGGATCAGCGTAGCAATACATGAAGCTTCATTTACCGATTTCATGATATACTACGATGTAACACTTATGAATCCTAAAGTACTTTCTGGAATGTTCATAGGCAGTATGATGGCATTCTTGTTCTGCGGTCTTACGATGAATGCGGTAGGACGCGCAGCTGCCCACATGGTAGAAGAAGTACGCCGCCAGTTCCGCGAGATAAAAGGAATACTTGAAGGTAAGGCAGAACCCGACTATGCGCGTTGCGTACAGATTTCCACTAAGGGAGCACAGCGCGAGATGGTGTTTCCGTCGGTACTCGCTATAATAGCTCCGGTAGTTACCGGATTACTTTTCGGAGTTTCCGGAGTGATAGGTCTTCTTATCGGAGGATTGTCATCAGGTTTTGTGCTTGCTGTATTTATGGCTAATGCCGGAGGAGCATGGGATAATGCCAAGAAATACGTTGAGGAAGGTAATTTCGGAGGTAAGGGCAGCGAGGTACACCGTGCCACGGTTGTTGGCGATACAGTGGGCGATCCTTTCAAGGATACATCCGGTCCGAGTCTGAACATACTAATCAAGCTTATGAGTATGGTAGCAATAGTAATGGCAGGATTGACGGTGGCATGGAGTTTGCTATGAGATAGTCAACTTATATATTAAATTTATAAACTATGATTTCAGAAAAACTACAGAACGCAATCAATGCGCAGATTACTGCCGAAATGTGGTCGGCTAATCTTTATCTTTCAATGTCTTTCTATCTTCAGAAAGAAGGTTACGACGGATTTGCTACATGGATGAAAAAGCAGTCACAGGAAGAACTTGACCATGCATACAATCTGGCTGACTACCTGATGAAACGTGGTGGTGAGGCTAAGGTTGACAAGATTGATGTTGTTCCTCAAGGATGGGGCAGCCCGCTTGAAGTATTCGAACATGTTTACAAACACGAATGCCATGTATCACAGCTTATTGACGAACTCGTAAACATCGCTTCAGAAGTTAAAGATAAAGCTTCACAGGATTTCTTGTGGGGATATGTCCGCGAACAGGTTGAAGAAGAAGCTACAGCCCAGGGTATCGTTGACAAGTTGAAACGTTGCGGCGACCACTCAGGTATCCTTTATCTGGATGATAAATTGGGACAGCGCAAGTAATCTATAGACTACGCAGATAATTTTAGTGCTGCAATTTTGTCAGAGTGACAAAGTTGCAGCACTTTTTTGTTTTTTATATATTGAACTACATATTTTATATTTGTTAATTTCATGCCTATAATGTATTTTTGAGATACAATTTAATAATGACTATTTAATCAAGGATAATCATGTACGACAAGTCAGATATAAATTTCATAGCAATAGACTTTGAGACCGCTACTTCCAAACGTGCTTCAATATGCGAGGTTGGTATCTGTGTGGTAAGAAATGGAGAAATAGCAGAGACTCGCTCGTGGCTGGTACGTCCGGAAGACAACTATTATCAGTATTGGAATATAAAGGTACATGGCATACGTCCGCAGGATACAGAGAATGCCCCGGATTTCCGTCAGGTATGGGAAGAGATAGAACGGACCTATCTTGATGAGTTCGACACTTTTGTGGCACATAATGTACCTTTCGACAGAAGCTGTTTGCAGCATTCTGCTGAGCTTTACCGCATTCATCTGCCCGAACTGAAATGGATATGTTCTTTGCAGATGGCCCGTAAGATTTACTCCTTTGGATGTAATTCACTGGATTATCTTTGTGCGCAGCTTGGTATTGAGCAGGGTATGCACCACCGAGCAGGTAATGATGCGGAAATGTGTGCCAGACTGTTTCTAAGGGAGCTGGAGAGTACAGAAACATTCAGTTACTAATCATTTATTATTAGGTCGGATTTTGTATCTAAACTGATATTATTCGGGCTTTCTGATTTGATTTTGTTCAATAATATTTTTATACTGCATAAAATAGTATATATTTTGTGCAATAAGCAATGATTTTTGAGTAAAAAGTATTAATATTGTATTCGAATTCGAATAAAAATCTGGAAGATGAAAACAATCATTCTGAACCAACGCAAAGAGCGTGATGAGCTAATGTCTCGTCCGTATTTGATTCGCAAGACCCTCCAAGATACAGAATCGTTATTGGGCAGTCATCTGATTAAGTTGATAACAGGGCCAAGACGTGTGGGAAAATCAACTCAGGCATTATTAATGCTGCGTGACAAGAATTTTGCATACTTGAACTTCGATAGTTATCAATTACTGGAAGCCTGGGATTCGGATTTGGTTATGCGGATGTTGGATGATGTTTATCCCGGCTATGAATATATTTTGTTGGATGAAGTTCAGAACCTTGATGGGTGGGATTTGTGGGTCAGTGAACTATATAGAATGGGAAAAAATCTCGTAATAACGGGCAGTAATGCCAGAATGCTCAGCAGTGAGATGGCTACAGTATTGACAGGTAAGTATCTCCAGATAGAGATGTTGCCTTTCAGTCTTGAAGAGTTTTTCAATTGGAACAATCTTGATTTGCATAATCTGAAATCAGAACACAAAACAGAGTCCCTTGTTCTGACAGATGACTATTTGAGGAATGGAGGTTATCCGGAAGTAGTTGCTTCACGTCAATTGATTCGCAATTATCTTGACACGTTATTTGATTCCATCATATGGAAAGATGTGGCTAAACGTCATAATGTCCGTAATGTGGCAGATTTAAACAATTTGGCCATGTATCTTGTCTCTAATTTCTGTAATCCTGTCAGTGCTAATGAATTGACTTATGAACTTGACTTCTCAAGTGTCAATACTACCAAGAAATATATGGACTACCTTCATGAACCATACCTTTTCTATTATTTGTCACGTTATAATAATAAACTTAGGTTGATGAAAAAGGCTCCAAGAAAAGTATATGTAGTTGACAATGGTTTTGTGGCATCAAAGGCTTTTTCTTTAAGTGACAATTTGGGACGATTGCTTGAAAATCAGGTTTTCATAGAACTTGTTCGTCGAGGTTATGATGTGGAGAAAACAATCTTTTATTATCGTTCACGGAATGATAAGGAAGTCGATTTTGTACTTCGTGAGGGTACTCGCATATTACGTCTTGTCCAGGTATGTTATGACATGAGCAGTCCTAAAACGGAAAAGCGGGAAGTGGATGGTATTATTGAGTGTGCCGGAGAATTGAAGTGTGATAATCTTGTTATAGTGACTTATAGTGATAAACGCACAATAGAGAAGGACGGATATAAAATAGATGTAGTTCCAATAACAGAGTTTTAAATTAAATAATTCTATTCCACAAATATTCTCTTTATATAGATATTGTTACTACCTTTGCCCCCCGTAATTTAGAATCTATGGAAATTTAATACAATATAAAAACTAAAATTATGGAATTGATTGAAAACCTGTTTATGGGTTATCCCAATTTATGGGGAGGGGGAGTGGCGCACTCCGTACTTATTTTGTCGCTGGTGATAACGATAGGTATTGCGCTTGGTAAGGTAAAGGTGGCTGGTGTTTCTTTGGGTATCACATGGATACTTTTCGTAGGAATTATCTTCGGACATTTCAATATGAACCTTGATGAACATCTGCTTCATTTCCTTAAGGAGTTTGGACTTATACTGTTTGTCTATTCTATTGGTCTTCAGGTGGGACCAGGTTTCTTTTCAGCGTTCAAGAAAGGAGGGCTGACGCTTAATATGGTAGCCATGACGGTTGTCTTTACGGGTGTTATTCTGGCAATAGTACTTCATTTTGTATCAGGAGTTCCTATCACCACTATGGTAGGTATCCTTTCAGGAGCCGTAACAAATACACCGGGACTCGGTGCCGCACAGCAGGCAAACAGCGACCTCAATGGCATAGATGCTCCTGAGATTGCTCTTGGATACGCGGTAGCCTATCCGCTTGGTGTAATAGGCTGTATTCTTTCTCTTTGGGGCTTGAGATATGTTCTCTGTGTCAAGCTTGACAAAGAAGAGGCCGATGCCCAGCGTGGCTCAGGACATCTTCAGGAACTCACTGTCCGACCGATAACGATTGAGGTTCATAACGAGTCTGTAATAGGTAAACAACTGCGTGAGATACATCCACTTGTGAAGAGATATTTCGTCGTTTCGCATATATACCATGCTTCTACAGGAGCGGTAGAAATGGCAGGCGCAGATACTGTGTTGCATCTTAACGACAGGATTCTTCTGACTTCCGCACCTATAGATATCGATGCCATTACAGCATTTATCGGTTGTCAGGTAGAGATGAACTGGGAAAAAGAAGAAACTGACCTGGTGACAAGAAGCGTCGTTATCACCCGTTCCGAAGTAAACGGTAAGTTGCTTTCACAGCTTAAGATAAGAAACAGTTTTGGGGCCAATGTCATCAGAGTAAACCGTTCCGGTGTGGACCTTGTGGCTTCGCCCAACCTGCAGCTACAGATAGGCGACCGTGTGATGATAGTAGGTAATGAACTGGCTGTAGGTCAGGCAGAGAAGGTTCTTGGTAACTCACTTAAACAGCTTAACCATCCGAATCTGATACCTATTTTCCTTGGTATAGCTTTAGGATGTATTCTTGGAAGTATTCCTTTTGCATTCCCGGGCATACCTCAGCCTGTCAAGTTAGGTCTTGCCGGAGGTCCGCTGATTGTGTCTATATTGATAAGCCGTTTCGGTCCGCAGTATAAGCTCATCACTTACACTACCATGAGTGCTAATCTGATGGTCCGCGAGATAGGTCTTTCGCTGTTTCTTGCCTGTGTCGGTCTGGGAGCTGGAGCCGGATTTGTCGATACTATAGTACATCACGGAGGATATGTATGGATTGGCTACGGAGTTATTATCACAGTTGTACCTTTAATTATAGCAGGATTGGTAGGACGATATGCATTCAAGCTCAATTATTATACACTGATAGGTGTTCTTTCCGGCGCTACAACCAATCCGCCCGCACTTGCTTTTTCCAACGACCAGACATCGTGCGATGCGCCTGCAGTAGGTTATGCCACTGTCTATCCGCTCACAATGTTCCTTCGCGTACTCACGGCACAGCTGTTGATATTATCGTTGGCATAAATGTGTATTTGTTTCCTGAATGCAAGAAAAAGTGTATCTTTGCATCGTTTTTTTGAAAAATAATAAATAGATATACATAAAAATGACACAACAGGTAAAGAAAAAGTTAAACGATTCGTGGGGCATGCGTTGGGGTGCTCTGGCTATTGTAGCCTTCACAATGATGGCTGCTTATTATGTGAACGATGTGGTAGCGCCTCTCAAGAGTATGCTTGAGGCATCACCGTCAGAAAACGGTCTGGGATGGACCAGTAGCGATTTCGGTATCTATACAGGTGCCTACAGCTTCCTGAATGTGTTCTGCCTGATGCTTATATGGGGAGGACTTATTCTTGACCGTTTCGGTATACGTTTCACCGGAAAGCTTGCCACAATACTTATGGTGGTAGGTACATGGCTTGAATACTATGCAATGACAAGTATGGTAGGAACGGCTGATACGATCCTTGGATATAAGGCCGATGTTTTTGTCGCTTCTGCCGGATATTCAGTATTTGGAGTAGGAGCAGAGGTAGCAGGTATCACCGTCACAAAGATGATTGCCAAGTGGTTCCGTGGCAAGGAAATGGCTACAGCTATGGGCGTACAGGTTGCTCTTGCACGTGTAGGTTCGCAGGCTGCATACGCCGTTGCCATCCCTGTGGCACGTTCGTTCGAGCTTACAACACCGGTTCTTATCGGTCTTGTGTGCCTTGTAGGCGGTATGATAGCATTCTTCTCATTCTCTGTACTCGACAAGAAGCTTGACACACAGATGGAAGAAATCAAGGACGAATCTGCCGACAATGAAAAGTTCTCTTTCAAGGACGTAGCTACAATCCTTTCAAATCCCGGATTCTGGCTTATTGCTTTGCTTTGCGTATTGTTCTATTCATGCGTATTCCCGTTCCAGAAGTTTGCTTCAGAGCTGATGATAACAAAATATGGTATTGACGAAAACGTGGCAGGCTTCTTTGCCGGACTTCCTGCTCTTGGAGCCCTGTTCCTGACACCGGTATTCGGAGGAATGGTCGATAAGCGAGGTAAAGCCGCAAGTATAATGATGTTCGGTGCCGCGATGTTGATATTTGTACATTTCGTTTATGCGTTGCCATTCGTTACAGGTTCATACATCGCTATTATCCTTATGATAATTCTTGGCATAGCATTCTCGCTTGTACCGTCGGCAATGTGGCCTTCAGTAGCTAAGATATTCCCTGCACATCAGCTTGGAACAGCATACGCCCTCATATTCTTTATCCAGAACATTGGTCTTTGGGGAGTACCTACTCTTATTGGTTTTGTTCTTGATAATTATTGCATCACAGGAAAGACTGCTGCTGGTACTAATTCATACGATTATACACTCCCGATGTGTATTTTCACAGGCTTTGCCGTACTTTCTCTGTTGGTAGCGTTTGCTCTTAAAGTGGCCGACAAGAAATTCGGATATAAGCTTGAAGAATCAAATATCAAATAATTCACGAATTCGGTTTTCCGTATTCTGACAAAATAAAATCCTGCTTCCGTTATTTAGAAAATGGAAGCAGGATTTTTTGTATCCGTACCTTACAGATATTCTTTAACCCTAAATTTTTGAGCAGTCAGTTTTTAAAGATACAGTTTAGTTAAGTTTAGTCTAGTTTCTTTTTATTTTTCGGTTCCTGTCGCAGTTCCAGTTCCAGATTTATTATAGTATTATCCCATTTGAACATCTTTCCCGTACCCAGGTCAACCAGGAATCCCGGCCAGAAAAGTATGTTCCATAAAGAAGAGGGGTTGAAGGCCGTTTCCAGCATGAAAGGAGTAGGAGAGTAGCCATCCTTTCGTGCAATCAGCTGTTTGTCCGAAACTTTCTTCTTTATTTTTGTGGTTACTATGTTTTCTTTTTCCACTTCAGCTATTTTTATATTAGTCTCTGCATCATAAATTTTTGTTCCGTTTGGAGCCATAAACGTTACGTTCTGTTTCGATGCTGTGAATACAGTGCAGCACGATGATATACTTGTGGCTGCAATAATGATTAATAATGATTTTTTCATATCAAGTCCGGTTCTGTTTTTGTTTCCGTAGGCAAAGATAAATAGATTCTGTAGGACGATAATGATATTCTGATGCACAAAGCCGGAACTCTATGCCTTGATTATCAGTGCTTTGATGATTTATATGATGTACAAAACAGAAAATGCCGACCAAAATCACGGTTGAATTGGTCGGCATTTTCTGCAGTCAGACACCTGTATGTTGGATTTATCAGATGTGTTTCTGTATGATGGTGAAAAGCTCTTTCAGATTTTCCGCGCTGTTTCCGGCTATTACTCCGCATGGAGAAATAAAGTCAAGAGGTTTACCGTCGAGACCAGAAATCACTCCGCCCGCTTCTGTAAGTATCAGTGATGCGGCAGCAAAGTCCCATGGGCTCAGCAGATACTCAAAATACAGTTCGCATCTTCCCATAGCCAGGTAGCACAGTTCTGGAGCACAAGCCCCGAAGCGGCGGATGTCGTTACACTTTCCGAACACTTCGCGTATTATTCCGGAACATATTTCGGCATATTCTTTATGATAGACCGGCAGGGCGGTACACATTATGGCATTTCCGAAAGTACGGTCGGAAACATGTATTCTCCGGTCGTTAAGATAAGCGCCTTTGCCTTTTTCTGCATAGAACATTTCTTTTGTCCTCGGAAGATATACAACCCCCATAATCATGTCCGAATTGTGTTTCAACCCTACACAGATGGCACATTCTGCTATCCCACGGCTATAGTTGGCAGTTCCGTCTATCGGGTCAATAATCCATGTGTATTCATGGTTTGCATCATGCATATCCTCTTCTTCACAAAGAAATCCGCTGCCCGGCATTGCCTCTGCCAGATGCTTGCACAAGTAATCCTGTACTGCTATATCCGATGATGTAACAATATTTGAATATCCTTCCTTGCTCGAAATGTCAAATCCTTCGGTTACCATCAGTTCCGAAGCGTTCATTACTATGTCCTTAAGTTTATCCAGTGATATCATAATTTTTTCTTTATTAATTCTGAACCAAAATTACTAAAAAAATAACAGATATCACTCACGCCCTGAAACCAATAGGGCGTGGTGATGAAATTTTTGTGGTTTTCAGACACAGAAAGTTTTTCTCGGTCTCAAGTATGTCCGCTTCTTCAATAACACACAGCATGTCGATGTCTATATTTCTTCCGGTGACAGATGTTGACATAACCCTTCGAGCCATACTCTTTATGATCCCCTGATTAATCAGATTATGCACCCAGCGTCCGTTCCCGAAATACTCGTTGCGGTTGGCCGCCGCTTTTTCTATCAGGCTTTTCAGGCATTTATGAGCATCGTCAGTCAGCCGGTAGTTTCCTGCTTCCAGTGTGGCGCAAGCCATTTCCATCAGCTCTTCAGCAGAATAGTCGTCAAAATGGAATGTCAGCGGGAAGCGGTCTTTCAGTCCCGGATTTGTTCTCATCATATTCATCATCTTGTCCTCGTATCCTGCCAGAATCACAATCATGTCAGGCTGAGGTTCGGACAGTACAGTGAGCAGAGCATTCAGTATCTCCTTTCCGAAGTCCTTTGTGTCACTTTCGTGAGAAACGAGAGTGTATGCCTCGTCTATGAACAACACCCCTCCACGTGCTTCTTCTATGGCTTCCAGAGTCTTCTTCTCCGTCACACCTATATATTCGCCCACAAGTTTGGAGCGGTTGGTCTCTACGGTGTGACCTTTGCTCAGCAGGCCCATATCGTGATATATCTCTCCCACAAGCTTCGCCACAGTGGTTTTTCCCGTACCCGGATTACCCAGGAAAAGCATGTGGTTTCTCTGTTCGTTGTCTGTCTGCAGACACATCTCAGCCCTCTTCTTGTTGAACATCGACATCATTCTGGCCTCTCTCATGTCGTCCTTCACCCTCTGCAGTCCAATCATAGCCTCCAGTTCCTTTTCTGCTTTTCCGGATGACGGTCGTACTTCTTCATTGCCGGTGCTGCAACTGAATTTATCGTCCAGAAGTCCTTCCATCAGTTTCAGGAAATCTTCATTTTCCTCATCATATTCATAATTTGTTCCGACAGACCTGTCCGACGACAGGCGGAAAGTAGTCTCTTCTGTGAACAGTCCGTTCATCAACACACATTTCTCCATCATCATGGCGATATCCCTGTCCTTACCGTGCAAGATGAATGTTGTTTCCCTGAACGTGTCAAAGCGGATTATGCTGGCCATCAGGTTCACTATATTAACGGTATGGTCATTGTAGTTCATTTCCGGCACCTCTACTATCACCGCCTTGGCTTTCGCCACCTTATCCTCCATGTGCTTCCATCCGTACGCCCCCGTGGTTATTTCTCCGAGCGATAGACAGTATTTCAGCGAGACATCGTCTTCCGTGATAAATCCTCCCAGAATCATAGAAGCCAGAGCCTTGGCCCCGCAGGTCTCTCCTTCGCCGGTCACAATCAGATGAGGCAGTTTCCCTGTCCTTCTGTTCTCCATTTCATTACTGAAAGCATACAGTCTCTCTATCAGCAATCTCACCAGAGGTTCCTTGAAACGTCCGCAGTACAGTTTGTTCCACCAGCTTGTGAAGGCAAGTTTCTCCGCGAAGAATTTCTCCTGCATATTCTCTTCTATTGACTGCATTGTTTTCCGTGTCCAGTAGTTCGACGATATCGGCAGATTCAACTCGCAGAACCATTTCACAGTTCCGTTTATATATATGTATGCGCGATACATTCCGGCATCCCACAAGTCGTCGTTTGCCAGTTGGAAAGAAATTTTTTTCAGCATCCTCTCCGGATTGTGTGCTATACATCCGGTGCCCATAAGTCTGTATGAAGCGGAATAAATTCGGACCGACATTTCTTTTACTCCCGTCAGTCCTTTTGGAGCAGAGAATTCTACATCAAGGTAGCAGTCGGCATATTCAGGTACAAAATTATTTGAGTTTAAATCGAAATTGTGTTTTACGCGTAAGAATACATTTTTCATAAACAACATGTTTTTTGTGATAATTAAGTCTAACAACTAAAAACTGACAACCAGTTTTCAAAATAGAACCCCCTCTTCCCCGTCGAAGTGTCGGGTATGAACCCAGAAGTCAAAGAGCACAGCAATTGCTGCCGCATCATTTTTTCTTTGCAGCCATAGGAATGAACTTAGTTTGATGAATGATTTTGTTTAATCCATAAACTTGCTGTTTCGCATCTTTGAAATTGTTTTGTTGTTTATGAAATGATAAAAAGATCTGGATTGTCCGTTTAAGCAGACGCTATATTTGAATACAAAGATAATATATATAGTTGTGCTTTCCAAATTTTATTTGGTAAAACAATAAATAAAGCAGTAAATTCCCGTTTTTTTTAATGCCCAAACGTTTTTCTAAAACTTGCCCAAATTTAACTTCAAACTTGCCCACGTTTTAGATCGAATTTGCCCACGTTTTTTTTAGGGTAAATCCATGATAAAAATGTGAACATTGTGAATACTCTCTTAATCAGATTTTTTATGTTCTGATGGTGGAAAAATATCAATAATATTTTGAGATAAATTATGAAGTTTCTTGTTGAAACTGTAAATTTGTAGATAAATGGAGTAATAAAATGTAAAAATAAAATGAGTATGAAGAATATTATTGCTAAAATCGAAGTCTTGATGATGGTTTCAATGTTATTGTTAGGTTGTACTGGCCAGTCCAAACAGTCAAAAGAAAAAAGTGCAAAATCAGATACTGCCGACATTCAGGTGCAACAGAACGACAATAAACTACTTTCTACCATGGAACTGGACAATATGAAAGTCACCTGGATACGCGATAATGCCAATGACCGTATTATGCCACTCTCTCTCTTCCCTGATGCCACAAAAGCGCAGATAGACAGTCTTTCCCTTCAGGATGGTGTACCGGCATCAGTAAGTACATTCCTTGTCGAGAAGGACGGTAAGCGGATTCTCTTCGATGCGGGAATGGGAGCACCCGACAGCAAGCTGCCTGAAGGCCTAAAGGCATTGAATATTAATCCGTCCGAAATAGATTATCTGTACATCACACATTTTCATGGCGACCACATTGGAGGTATGATGAAAGAAGGTGTCCCGGTATTTCCCAATGCCCAAGTATATGTGTCCAAGGTCGAGTATGATGCATGGATGAAAATGCCGGCAGATAAGAAATCGCAGGTGGAAAATACAATGAAAGCCTATAAGGATCGTCTTCATCTGTTTGCTTTTGGCGACACACTTCCATGTGATGTAGTAGCCATGGAGGCAGCCGGACATACTCCCGGTCATACAGTGTTCCGTACAGGCAATCTGTTGGTAATTGGCGACTTGATGCATGGGGCAGCCCTTCAGCTGAAATATCCTGAAATCTGTGCCACTTACGATATGGATAAGTCCGGAGCTGTAAAAAGCCGTAAGCATTATGTTCAGTATGCCCGTGAAAACGGTCTTGTGATAGCCGGTATGCATCTGCCAGTACCTGCATTTATGAAATGATTATTCTTGGATAATAATTTTGAGAACAATATGGAAGCAGGCTTGCAGAGATTCATTGACGCGCAGAACGAATATTATGCGCAGGCACTTTCCGAGATACGTCTCGGCGTGAAACGTTCGCACTGGATATGGTATATTTTCCCACAAATGAAAGGTCTTGGTTTCAGCTATAATTCGGAGTACTACGGCATCTCCTCACTTCAGGAGGCCAGTGATTATCTTAATCATGAGCTTCTGGGAAAAAGACTTATTGAAATAACTGCAAGCCTGCTTCTTCATAAGGGGAAGGATATAGAACAAATCATGGGCGATATTGACGCCATGAAGCTTAAGTCGAGCATGACACTTTTCGATGCGATACAACCTGGTGATATTTTCGGAGAAGTGCTTGATGAGTTTTATTCTGGGGAGAGGTGTAGGAGGACGCTGGAGTTCTTGGCAGAAATGTGAGTGGAATATTGAGTTATACAATATCCATATATTAAGAAATATTTTAAAGAGAGTATTTAAAGTACTGGGTTGGATTGCAGATCCTTCTCTAAAGGCTTTAATGCTCTCTTTTTTGTATTTTTGTATATAATTACGTTTCTATGCTGATAAACATATATTTATCGGTTGATATTCCTATTGGGTTTTATATATTTGTAAACTAAAGGTGATAATGATATGAATTACACAATTTCAATATGGCTGAAAAATATAAGGAGAATGCGTGGCCTGACTTTAGATGAGGTTAGTCAACGTTTAAATGGAATGGTTACAAAACAGGCTATTTCTAAATATGAGCGAGGGCTGATGAAACCTTCATCTGTAGTCTTGGATGCCTTATGTAAGCTTTATCAGGCTTCTCCCGATTTCTTATTAGGGCGTAAACCAGTGGTGCTTTCCGATTTTTCATTTCGTAGTAAAGAACAAGTTCCGCAGAAGTTAAAGCAGCGCATACTATCTCAAGTGCAAATCTGGATGGAGCATTATTTGGCATTAGAGAATCTTTTTGATGCGATTACATCATTTAGGAATCCTGTGCACGGATTAAGTATTGCTGATTTTGATGATATGGAAAACGCTGCCATACAGGTGAGGCGTAAATGGGGACTTGGGAACGATACTATAGCATCTGTGTGCAGAATTCTGGAATTGGTTGGAATAAAAGTTCTTGAACTTGAGATTGAAGAGGATGTTGATGGATTGTGCGGATGGGTGAATAAAAAGACTCCGTTTATAGTTCTGAAGAAAAACAATGTAACAGTGGAGCGCAAGAGATTTACTGCGTTGCATGAGTTGGCGCATATATTGTTCCCGTGTTTAGACGAAATGGATTACAAAAAGAAAGAACGTATGTGTCATAGATTCGCATCAGCAATTTTATTGCCAAAAGAAATTGTTTATACGTATGTCGGTAGGGTTCGCGATAATCTGTCGGTCTCTGAGTTGTCGTCTTTACGTGGTATGTATGGTGTGTCGGTTGCCGCTATTGTACATCGCTTGAGGGATTTAAATGTAATAAGCGTAGATTATTATAATCATATATTCGATGATAGGATAAAGCAGAATCCACTTGAAGAGGGCTGGGGTGCTTATCCTTTAATTGATAATGCGGTAAAGTATAAGTCTCTTATGAATAGGGCTGTAGTTGAGGGGTATATGGAAGGTGATGGACAAGGTATTCATATTGATGAGAAATATAAAGTAGATTTGGGTGAGATTGAAATAATGTAACTTAATAATATAAATTATGGAAACATTTTCTGGGTTTACAAATTTGTACCCTTTGTCAAAGACATTGCGGTTTAGATTGATTCCTGTAGGGGAAACATTGAAACATTTTATTTGTAGTGGAATATTGGAAGAAGACCAGCATAGGGCTGAGAGTTATGTGAAGGTAAAGTCTATTATTGATGATTATCATAGGGCTTATATTGAAAGCTCTTTATCAGGATTTGAATTGCCTGTGGAAAGTACGGGTAAAGCAAATTCTTTGGAGGAATATTACTTGTATCATAATATTCGCAATAAGACAGACAAAATTCAAAAATCGTTATCTACGGTAAGAGTTAATTTGAGAAAGCTAATAGTAAAGCAGCTAACAAAGAATGAATTATACGAAAGAATTTATAAGCAAAATTTGATTAAGGAAGATTTGATTGATTTTGTTAAAAATGAGCCTGAGGCAAATGAGAAAATAGCATTAATCTCTGAGTTCCGTAATTTTACAGTGTATTTCAAAGGTTTCCATAAAAACCGTAAAAATATGTATTCAGATAAAGAAAAGTCCACCTCTATCGCCTTTCGTCTGATTCATGAAAACCTTCCAAAATTCATAGATAATATAGAAGTGTTCGCTAAAATACAGAATACTTCTATCTCGGATAATTTTGATGTTATACAGAAAGAATTTTGCCCGGAGTTGGTAACCCTTTGTGAAATGTTTAAGTTGGGGTATTTTAATAAGACTTTAAGTCAGAAACAAATAGATGCTTATAATACTGTTATAGGTGGTAAAACCACATCAGAAGGTAAAAAGATTAAAGGTCTTAATGAATATATTAATTTTTATAACCAGCAGCATAAGCAAGAGAAATTACCCAAGATGAAGCTTCTTTTCAAGCAGATACTTAGTGATAGAGAAAGTGCGTCATGGCTGCCAGAGAAGTTTGAGAATGATAGTCAGGTTGTCGGTGCAATGGTGAATTTCTGGAATACTATCCATGATACAGTTCTTGCAGAAGGAGGATTGAAAACGATTATTGCTTCATTGGGTAGTTATGGCCTTGAAGGTATTTTCCTAAAGAATAATTTACAACTTACTGAAATATCACAAAAGGCAACAGGTAGTTGGAGTAAAATATCTTCTGAGATAAAGCAAAAAATAGAGGTGATGAATCCTCAAAAGAAAAAAGAGTCTTATGAGGGTTATCAAGAACGCATAGATAAGCTATTCAAGTCTTATAAAAGTTTTTCTTTAGCTTTTATAAACGAGTGCCTTCGTGGTGAGTATAAGATTGAAGATTATTTTCTCAAGTTAGGGGCTGTGAATAGCAGTTCGTTACAGAAAGAAAATCATTTTTCGCATATTTTCAATACATATACAGATGTGAAAGATGTGATTGGCTTTTATTCTGAATCGACTGATACTAAATTAATACAAGATAATGATTCTATTCAAAAGATAAAACAGTTCCTTGACGCAGTTAAAGACTTACAGGCTTATGTAAAACCATTATTGGGTAATGGTGATGAAACCGGTAAGGATGAAAGGTTTTATGGCGATTTGATTGAGTATTGGAGTCTGCTTGACTTGATTACTCCTTTATATAATATGGTTCGTAATTATGTCACTCAGAAGCCATATTCTGTAGATAAAATAAAAATTAATTTCCGGAATCCTACTTTATTAGACGGATGGGATCTTAATAAAGAAACAGCTAATACCTCTGTGATATTGCGTCGTGATGATAAGTATTATCTCGCCATAATGAATACCAAATGCAGAAAAGTCTTTTTGAAATATCCATCAGGGACAGGTAAAGATTGTTATGAAAAGATGGAGTATAAGTTTTTGGAATCAAAATCGTTATGGCATGTATTTTTCTCTAAATCTAGAATTGGAATATTTAAGCCAAATAATGATATTCTTTCTATTAAATCAAAAAGTTCATATAAGGAATCAAGTGATTGTTTTAGTTTGGATGATTGTCATACTTTGATAGATTTCTTTAAGAAGTCTTTGGATAAACATGATAATTGGAAGAATTTTGGTTTCAAGTTCTCTGATACTTCTACTTATGAAGATATGAGTGGCTTTTATAAAGAAGTAGAGAATCAAGGTTATAAATTATCCTTTAAGCCGATTGATGCTGCGTATGTGGATCAGCTTGTTGATGAAGGTAAGATTTTTCTGTTTCAGATTTATAACAAGGATTTTTCTGAGCATAGCAAAGGTATGCCCAATATGCATACCTTGTATTGGAAAATGTTGTTTAATGAAACAAATCTTGGGGATGTGGTATATAAATTAAATGGTGAGGCTGAAGTCTTTTTCCGTAAGGCAAGTATAAATGTATCACATCCCACTCATCCGGCTAACATACCCATAAAGAAAAAGAATCTTAAACATAAAGATGAAGAAAGAATTCTTAAATATGACTTGATTAAAGATAAGCGTTATACTGTAGACCAGTTCCAGTTTCATGTACCAATAACCATGAATTTCAAGGCGGATGGAAATGGAAATATAAACCAGAAAGCGATGGACTATTTACGTTCGGCATCAGATACTCATATAATAGGGATTGACCGTGGTGAACGAAACTTGTTATATCTTGTAGTGATTGATGGAAATGGAAAAATTTGTGAGCAATTCTCTTTAAATGAAATAGAAGTTGAATATAATGGTGAAAAGTATTCAACAAATTACCATGATTTGCTTAATGTCAAGGAGAATGAAAGAAAGCAGGCAAGACAGAGCTGGCAAAGTATAGCTAACATAAAGGACTTGAAAGAAGGCTATTTAAGTCAGGTTATTCATAAGATTTCTGAATTGATAGTCAAATATAATGCGATTGTGGTGCTTGAGGATTTGAATGCTGGATTTATGCGTGGCCGACAAAAGGTTGAAAAGCAGGTTTATCAGAAATTTGAAAAGAAACTCATTGAGAAGTTAAATTATCTCGTATTCAAAAAACAGTCTTCTGATTTGCCTGGTGGACTTATGCATGCTTATCAGTTAACTAATAAATTTGAGAGTTTTAATACTTTAGGTAAACAAAGCGGATTTCTCTTTTATATCCCCGCTTGGAATACCAGTAAAATGGATCCTATAACAGGTTTTGTAAATTTGTTTGATGTGAAGTATGAAAGTGTTGATAAGGCAAAAAGTTTTTTCAGTAAGTTCGATTCTATAAGGTATAATGTGGAAAGAGATATGTTTGAATGGAAATTCAATTATGGTAAATTCACGAAAAAAGCCGAAGGAACCAAAACTGATTGGACTGTTTGTTCCTACGGTAATCGAATTATCACTTTTAGAAATCCGGATAAAAATTCTCAATGGGATAATAAAGAAATAAATCTTACCGAAAATATTAAGCTGCTGTTTGAAAGGTTTGGCATCAACTTCTCTTCAAATTTGAAAGATGAGATAATGCAACGTACAGAAAAAGAATTCTTTATCGAACTGATATTCCTATTTAAGCTTGTGTTACAGATGCGTAATAGTTGGACAGGTACTGATATAGATTATCTGGTATCACCTGTATGCAATGAAAATGGTGAATTTTTCGATAGCAGAAACGTAGATGAAACACTTCCGCAAAATGCGGACGCAAACGGAGCATATAACATTGCAAGAAAAGGAATGATACTTCTTGATAAGATTAAGAAAAGTAACGGTGAGAAGAAGCTTGCTCTATCTATAACTAATATAGAATGGCTTTCATTTGCTCAAGGTTGTTGCAAAAATGGATGATTACATAGCTATATCATTACTGAATGACTTTATCTTTTGTCCGTATTCCATATACCTGCATAATGTGTATATGGAATCGGATGAAAGTCAGTATCATGCTGTTCCCCAAACAATGGGGCGTATTGCTCATAAAACTGTTGATGAAAAGAAGACAACTAATGGGAAGGGTGATTTGGTTTCTGTCTCCGTTTGTTCGGATGAGTTCAGAATTTTTGGAAAAATAGATTTGTATCGATATTCTTCTAAAACTCTTATTGAAAGAAAGTATCAACTGAAAAATATATTTCGTGGGCAAATATATCAGCTATGGGCACAATATTATTGCTTGTGCGAAATGGGGATAAGGGTTGAGAAACTTGCTTTTTATGAAATATCTACGAACAAAATGATTCCAGTACCGTTGCCTGGAGCTAATGATCGGGAAGAGTTTGTAAGTTTTCTATGTATGGTAAGGAAATATAATCCATCTTCTGATATAAATATTAATGCAAATAAATGTCGGCATTGTATATACTGTAATCTTTGTGACAAAAATAGAATAGAAAATGTATACATTTAAAGATCTTGATGTCAAAACCGTTTTTGTGATTAATTGTATTGAGCATGAAAGAAGTCTTAGGGTAATGAATGGTGAATTGCTACTTGAAGAGAAAAACGGTGAGAAAAATAAAACATTGACTAAGATACCTTTTCAGAAATTATTAGCGTTATTTGTTATTGGACATTTAACGGTTACTACACCTTTACTTGAAAAATGTAAGAAATATAATGTAGCTCTTGCTGTGGTGAAACCTAATTTACGTCCTGTATTTTATTGGGCAGATTATGCCGAAGCAAATTTCCTTTTGAGAAAGAAGCAATATGAATACCCTGATAATGATATAACTATTGCTAAGCATATAGTTTGCAATAAAATTAAAAATCAGCTCACAGCATTGAATAAAACAAGGAAAAAAGATGATTTGACAGTACTTGCCGTTGATACATGTAAAGCTGCCATTGATTGTATATATGATATTTCGGACTATAATAAATTGCTGGGATTGGAAGGGCTGGTTTCAAAAACATTCTTCAAAGCATATTATAATGCTCTCGGTTGGAATAAAAGATTGCCAAGAACGAAAATGGATATACTGAATGTGACATTGGATATAGGATATTCTATTTTGTTCAATTTCATAGAGTGTTTTGTAAGGATGTTTGGGTTCGATTTGTACAAAGGGATATATCATAGAGCTTGGTTTAAGCGTAAATCTTTGGTTTGCGATTTGATGGAACCGTTCAGATGTATTATAGACCATACCATATTATTGGCTTTTAATCGAAATCAGTTTAAAAAATCTGACTTTGTGTTATTGAAGTCAGAATATCATTTGAAGAATGAATGTTGTGGTGAATATTATAAATTATTTTATTCTACTCTTATTGGGTATAAAATGGATGTGTTCAGATACATACAATCTTATTATAGATTTTTTATGCAGAGAAAATTAGAAACAGAGTTCCCTTTATTTAAATATTAATGGTAATAGTTAGTTATGACATATCGGATGACCTTATCCGCTCTCGATTTCAGAGAATGCTGGTTAAAAATGGTGCAATTCGTTTGCAATATTCAGTTTATGAGGTAGTTAATACGAAAAGAGTGATTGAGAATATAAAAATAAAGATTGTCGCGTATTCCAAACATTTTAGTGCAGATGATAGTGTGGTAATTTTTGAAGTTGGTAAGGATTCTTTGATAAAATATGGTAATGCTATCCATCGTGATACAGATATAGTGTTTTTCTAGTGATTATCGTCTATACACAACTATAAGTCTTCTAAAAGAGTAATTGAAGTTATAATGTGGTGATTATCAATGTGCTAATTGAAGTGTCTCTGGTTAGGTGGGGTGATAATCTAAAATAAATATCTGTCTATTTATTTGATTATTAATAGAAAATACTGATATTTGCATTATAAGTGTCTATATGACTAAGTAATTTCTACTATGTGTAGATCTCACACGCATTGGCGACGTGAGAGAGGTCTATATGACTAAGTAATTTCTACTATGTGTAGATATATAAGGCATTGCTGTGGATGCTGTGGGTCTATATGACTAAGTAATTTCTACTATGTGTAGATCCATTCCTTGAAAGACCACAGGTTAAAGTCTATATGACTAAGTAATTTCTACTATGTGTAGATTTTTTTGCTTCCTGACCTGGTATATACGTCTATATGACTAAGTAATTTCTACTATGTGTAGATAAAAAACTGTCTTCTCTTGTACTTATCAAAGTCTATATGACTAAGTAATTTCTACTATGTGTAGATAAGGGAT
>NZ_JACJLQ010000141.1 GCF_016902295.1 Bacteroides caecigallinarum
AGAACATATTATAAGCCTCACGATACTCTTTTATTATCCAGAAACCGTACAGCTTCGCCACAGCGTAAGGCGAATACGGATGAAACGGAGTATTCTCATTCTGAGGCACTTCCTCCACCTTTCCGTACAGCTCCGAAGTCGAAGCCTGATATATGCGGCAAGTATTCTCCAGATGATTGGTACGCACAGCCTCCAATATCCTCAACACCCCCACAGCATCCACATCAGCCGTAAACTCAGGAGCATCGAACGACACCTGCACATGGCTCTGTGCTGCCAGATTATATATCTCAGTAGGCTGAACCTTACCTACCAGTTTTACTAATGACATAGAGTCGCTCATATCCGCATAATGCAGATGGAAGTTAGGAACCCCCTCCAGATGAGCTATACGCTCACGATAGTCCACAGAACTTCTGCGTATTATCCCGTGTACCTCATATCCTTTATCCAATAGTAATTCACTCAAGTAACTGCCATCCTGACCCGTTACCCCCGTAATCAAAGCTATATTCTGCATATTAGTTTATGAGTTTTTAAGTTTTCGAGTTTGTTGATGTTTTTAAGTTTTTAGTTACCGTTCCGCTCTCATCGGATTATTCAGAAAATCCTCGT
>NZ_JACJLQ010000142.1 GCF_016902295.1 Bacteroides caecigallinarum
AAGGATGAGAAACCTGATAGTAAAAGACAGCACCCGTGCGAAGAACCGCATCAAGTCTCTTCTTCGTTTTCATGGCGTAGAGATACCGGAAGAGTTTACCCGCTGCTCCGTTGGCTGTTGGTCCAAACGCTTCCTTTCCTGGTTACAGGCTCTTGAACTGTCCACTGAGTATGGCAAGAAGACACTTGAACTTCATCTTGAGCAGTTCATCCGTCTTCGTAAGATGCTTCTGCAGGAGACACGTGCCATCCGTGAGATTTCACGTAAAGCTCCTTTTGAGAAGCCTATACGCCTTCTGACTTCTGTTCCCGGAATAGGCGTTACTACAGCTGCCACCCTGATGGTTGAGCTTGATGATATAGTGCGTTTTAAGAATGCTGACCATCTGGCTCCTTTCATCGGTCTGGTACCAATGTGCCATTCGAGCGGTGAAAGTAACGGCACAGGGGATATAACTGTACGCCGACATTTTATGCTTCGGTGTCTTTTGATTGAAGCTGCATGGATTGCAATCCGTAAGGATCCTGCAATGACTGTATCCTATACGGAATACCGTAAACGTATGAATCCACAGAAATCAATTGTAAAGATAGCCAGACGGCTTGTAA
>NZ_JACJLQ010000143.1 GCF_016902295.1 Bacteroides caecigallinarum
ATAGCACTAAAAAAGCTATACCATTATAGTTAACTTTGTATATAAGAGAAAAACAATATTAACCAATAACGATATAGCTTATGAAGTGTGTACAAAGTAACAAATTAGATTTTAGTGGACAAAATATTTACGTAGGAATTGATGTCCACTTGAAAAGTTGGTCTGTTGCAATTTTGTCAGAGCACAGTGTTCTGAAGCGATTCAGCCAAAGTCCCGAACCGGAAGCGTTGCACAAGTATCTTGTCAGCAATTATCCTGGAGCCAATTACTTCTCTGTTTATGAAGCCGGATTCTGCGGCTTTTGGATACACGAGAGACTGACAGATTTGGGCATAACCAACATAGTAGTCAATCCTGCCGATGTACCGACTATGAGTAAGGAAAAACTTCGCAAGACAGATGCCGTTGACTGCAACAAGCTGGCTCGTGAATTACGTTCCGGTTCATTGGTTGGAATATACGTTCCCGGAGTGGAAACTCTGGAACTTCGTTCTTTGATAAGGATGAGAAACCTGATAGTAAAAGACAGCACCCGTGCGAAGAACCGCATCAAGTCTCTTCTTCGTTTTCATGGCGTAGAGATACCGGAAGAGTTTACCCGCTGCTCC
>NZ_JACJLQ010000144.1 GCF_016902295.1 Bacteroides caecigallinarum
GATGTTGCAGATATATTAGGACTAACCCTTTTGTCTGAAAATGAGCAGTGGGATAACAACCCTATACTTTGTACTACTTATAAAAATGCAGACAATTATTTTGATGACCTTTTACCGAGAGTGGATAAGATATTGATTTCGTCATTAATTAACGGATATTATATCATTGAAGGAAAATGTTTGCGATATATTTACGAAACATTGTGTAAAAGACTTTCGGCAAAATGCGGTGTCTATTACTTCTCGATAGATTTATGGGAATATCGTTGCGCCTATGGCTATTATGATGAAAGCCAAGAAAAGCGTTTCTATTGTGCCGAATTAGATGCTACAGGAAATCTACAAGAAGAAGACAGAGGGTGTGTATTGAGTTGTGAAAATGATGCAGAAAGTCATATCCCAATGGTAAATATTGAAGATGAGCAAGTTCCTGATTCTTGGTTTTTACCTTTAGGTATAATGTTCAATTTAGGGATAACGGATGTGGATATTCAGCAAGCTCTTAGTAAACTATGCAGCGTTTACATGCTGAATGGCACAGATTCTAAAATAATAAAGAATATAATAACAGAACAATGTAGCTTATAACAAGGTCGAGCCAACAGCT
>NZ_JACJLQ010000145.1 GCF_016902295.1 Bacteroides caecigallinarum
TTTCCGTATTATCCCTATCTCCATGCTTTCAAGTAGTATAATCGGCTGTAGATGGCTTATGCCACTCTTATATTTTGATAATTTTTGTCTGTCATCTTCTGGTTTTTGATTTTAGCACACATTTTCTTTATATTAAAAGCAATGGCAAAGAAGGCAAAGTCCATTGTGACCTTGTCTTTTCCAAAATGCCTGAACCTTTTGTATCCCATGTCGTATTTTATTTGTCCAAAGACAGCTTCAGGTTCTATGCATCTTTGCCTTCTATGTTTTATGCCTTTCTCTGAGGTAAGTCTTTCACGCGCTTTTTGTTTATATTCTTTTAGCCTGTGATTGACTTCTATGGTACGTCTTTATGATTTTGATCTGAAACACATACATCTGAGAGGACATCCCTCACATCTTGCAACACTATAGGCGATACTTTCTGTAACATATCCACTTTCAGTTCTAGAATGCCGTACACCTGTCCGCTCCATGTGTTGCCCCATGGGACAAACATAATAGTCTTTCTCCTTGTTATAATACAGGTTTTCCTGTTTGAAAGGATTTGTCACATATTTGTCTGCTCTCTGCTCCTTATGAAAGAAATTGTACTTGACATA
>NZ_JACJLQ010000146.1 GCF_016902295.1 Bacteroides caecigallinarum
TGTGAACGTACGAAGAGGATATAACCGTAGTCGCTTGCAGGCAGAGTGGCTACGAAAGCCTGGCACTGGACGACCTCACCGGTTTCCATATCAACGTATCCCATGGTATCACCGGCAAAATCGAGGAAAAGCTTTTCACCGCCAGTACGCATGTCAGCAAGTATGGTAGATGGCGATTCCTTTCCGGCCTCTGTGTTCTGATTGTAATGAAAACGGAACTGTGTCAGGCTGTAGTGGTTGTCAGGATGCTCATTACGGTATTCCTCCCAAAGAAGCTTCAGCGTGACATGCTTGCGCTTCATCTCCTCCTGAAGATATGGAAGAAGGGTTTTGAATGTTTCAAAGCGTTTGTCACTATATGCAGGATTGCCGCCCTTGAGACGGTGCTCAAGAATGGGATCGTCCAGCCTGATAAGTTCATCAAGGCTCAGGCTGTCAGCGCTGACCTTGTTCATGTAGTTGTTCACTGTCTCCTTGTTCATGCCGATTATATCGGCAGCCTTGCGGTTGGAGACTCCATTCTTCTTTAATAGAAGAAGTTGTTTGATCTGGCTCATATTCTTACTTTTTCCTGCCATAGTCGTAT
>NZ_JACJLQ010000147.1 GCF_016902295.1 Bacteroides caecigallinarum
ATTCATTCCTGAGCCGCCTGCAGACTTTCTTCGATGATATACCATACGAACTTGCGCCACGCGACCGTGAAGTACACTATCAGAACATTCTCTACATAGTGTTCAAGCTCATGGGATTCCATGCAGAAGTGGAATATCATACATCGCGTGGACGTGTTGACCTTGTGCTTAAAACCTCCGACTATATCTATGTCATGGAATTCAAACTTGATGGGACAGCCGAGGAAGCCATGGCTCAGATAGACTCAAAAGGCTATGCCTCCGCATTTGCTGCCGACGGAAGAAAAGTTGTCAAGGTAGGAGTGAATTTCAGTTCGGAAACAAGAACTATAGACAGGTGGATAGTGTCGGATTAAATGATTTTCCAGAATTAAATTATTATCTTTAAATAAGATTAAAAATCAGTCAGTCATGAGCAAACTTTATCCTATAGGCATACAGAATTTTGAAGATTTACGTAAGAAAGATTATATCTATGTTGACAAAACAGCATTGATATATCAGTTGGTGGCTACAGGTAAATATTATTTCCTCAGCCGTCCCCGCCGTTTTGGCAAGAGTCTTCTTATATCTACTCTCGAAGCGT
>NZ_JACJLQ010000148.1 GCF_016902295.1 Bacteroides caecigallinarum
TATAATTCAGAGCGGATGATATATACTTTCAGCTCTTTTGGTTTTGACCAAAATTATTTACTCTTTTTCAGCTTGTTACATCATGTCAAAGATCTTCTTAAAATTCTGTTTTCTCTATTGAGAATACACATTTCTGTGGAGAATTTTATGAGATTGACTTGCTTCGCAAGTCTATCCTTGTATTCTGTGGAGAATAACGGATTCGAACCGTTGACCCCCTGCGTGCAAAGCAGGTGCTCTAGCCAGCTGAGCTAATCCCCCATGGCGTTGTTTTCAAAAGCGGGTGCAAAGGTAAACGTTTTATTTTGAACTCGCAAATAAAAAAGCAACTTTTTATTATATTTTTTCAACCAAGTAATCAGGTTAAAAAGTAGTCCCAGGCAGAGTTGAACTGCCGACCTCTACATTATCAGTGTAGCGCTCTAACCAACTGAGCTATAGGACTATATAATAAAAACAAACTTGTCTGTAGTACAAGAAAGAAAAACCTTCTTGTCTTTTACGGAATCTCTCCAGAAAGGAGGTGTTCCAGCCGCACCTTCCGGTACGGCTACCTTGTTAC
>NZ_JACJLQ010000149.1 GCF_016902295.1 Bacteroides caecigallinarum
AGCTTGAACACTATGTAGAGAATGTTCTGATAGTGTACTTCACGGTCGCGTGGCGCAAGTTCGTATGGTATATCATCGAAGAAAGTCTGCAGGCGGCTCAGGAATGAATCCACATCACCTTTGCGCACGTCGGTTACGAAACGCTGTATCTCGTATGGGGATTTTGTTACGCTGACAGAGGCATAATTGGGAAGAAGGAAACGGAAGAAACCCTGCTCAACTTCGCGGTTAGGAAAGCCGAGAGTGTAGTTCTCAAATTCTTCATTATATCCCTTTATTGTCAGATAACCGCTCTGATAGATTACAGGAACCGGGTCAGTGGATGCCGCATCTATGGAATCAAGAACAGGACCGCTGGTCACGATGTCTTCTATCTCCTCAACATTGTAGTTATGCAGCTTCATCAGTTCAACCAAATATGTAGGCGTACCCGTAGCAAACCAGTAATTATCTATCTGCATATTGGCAAAGGTATTCAGAAGGCTGAAAGGATTATACATCCCCGGTGACTTAAAGCTGAAATGATAGCCGTCATAATTCAGTTTCAGGCGTGCGCAG
>NZ_JACJLQ010000150.1 GCF_016902295.1 Bacteroides caecigallinarum
TGTAGAGTCAAGTGGCAAGTGCAAAATTAGCAAATACTTTTATAAAACTCGATTTTTGGGGTTGAAAACCCTAATTTTTTGCGCGGTCTATCATTAATTTGATATTGTACTTTGTTCAGTTCCGCTTGAGACACCTGTCTGAAATCTGTACCTTTAGGGAAATATTCCCGAAGTATTTTATTCATATTTTCAATTGCCCCTTTTTGTCCCGAACAATATGGATCTGCAAAATACACAGTACAATCCAGCGCTTTGCATATAGCCTTGTGATTACGAAATTCAATTCCATTATCTGTTGTGATAGTATACACATGTTTTTTGAAAGGGAGCAGAAGTCTTACTACGGCTTTCTCTACATCCTCAGGTTTCTTGGATGGAAGTTTTGTTTGTAGAAACATATTCTTACTTCGTTCAATTATTGTAAGAACTGCACTTTTTTGCTCTACTCCAATAACTAAATCCATCTCCCAGTCTCCAAATCTTTTTCCATTGGCTTCTGCCGGTCTTTCATGGATGGATACCCTGTCAGGAATCATGCTTTTTCCTGCTGTCTT
>NZ_JACJLQ010000016.1 GCF_016902295.1 Bacteroides caecigallinarum
AATACTGATAACTTAAATTCCAAATCAAATTTTCGATGTGTTGATTTCTTCTTTCCCATTTTAATCTCTAATTTGTTAAAACGGTGTAAAGTAAATCTGTATTAAGTCAGCTTAATTCAGATACTAAATTAAGCTGACACAAATTTAATCCTTATATTATTTTAATAACTCAGAAAGCTTTGAAGCAATCTCATCACCGCGCAAATTTCTTGCAACGATTGTTCCTTCCTGATCTACAAGTACTGTAGCAGGTATCGCACGAACGCCATATAGCTTGGCGCCTTCACACTGCCATGCTTTAAGGTCAGACATCTGAGGCCATGTAATGTTCAAATCCTTAATTGCTTTCTTCCACTGCTCAGCATCTTTATCCAATGAAACGCCAACAATACCGAAGCCCTTGTTCTTGAACTGCTTGTAAGCTTCGACCACATTAGGCATTTCCTGACGACAAGGTCCGCACCAGCTTGCCCAAAAATCAATAAGTGTATATTTGTTCTTAGTTACGAAATCAGACAATTTAACAGTTTCTCCTTCAGGAGTATTCATAGTGAAATCAATATACTTGTTTCCTACTACTGTCTTCATCGCATTGTCAAGATATTCCTTAAGTCCGGCCATAGACGAAGACATGAATTTTTGTGGCAATTTCTGCATCAAAGCATTAGCCTGTTCAACATCGAAAGAGAATCCGTTAGACTGCAGCAGATATGCTCCTACAGCATTTTCAATGTTAACTTCTGTCTGGCTATAGATATAGTCCATGCAATCGTCCATTATTTTGTCATAAGCTTCAACCAAAGAATCCTTCTGTACATCTGTAAGTGTAGAATCTGTGCGATAGGTTGTAGCAATCGCTGTCATCTGATTTTCATAATCTGCATATTTCTCACTGAATGCGGCAAAGGCATCATTGGCGGCAGTTCCTGACGCCTTAGAGTTACCTTCAGCCATTTGGAGTGTAATATTACCTTCTTCAGTAAAGACCAATGCATTGATATACTGCATATCGTCACCATAAGTTATGAATTTTGGCGCATATATAGAATCAGGCATTCCCTTAAATTCAAACTTACCGTTTTTTACTATGGCAGAATCCACTGTAACGGCTTCTTTACCTTCGTAATAGCGCATGTAAACATAGTCACCATCTTTCGCACCGGCAATAGTACCGTTAATGGTATAACCGCCTTTTTCCTGACATGCAGCCAATGCCATCACACCTGCTGCAGCAAATAGTAATACTTTTTTCATTTTTGTTTTTAAATCTAAAATTATTGTCTGCAAATTTATATCATTATTGTCTAATTATGATATAGAACATAACGTTTTAATTATATTTAATTTTCTGATGAAGGCAAAATTCCCATATAACAGGAAGGAAGCAACATATCCACTCAGCGATATCAAACATTTCGCGCGTCATTCCTATATATTCAGCCAAACCACTGTAATCAAACGCGGTAACAAAATTTATAACAAAAAACAATGATACTAAATATGAAGGAAAACGTGAAAACAAATACGACATTCCTTTTACCACATCCGTATCACTTCGGTAATGGTCGGCCGAATATCCATACATCATTGACACCAAGCCTAAACCTAATGCCAATATACCTGAAGCCCCATCGTGTAATGGCGAATCGACATACCTGCCTGTAACGCCACGGACTATATTCCACGGTCCCCATGCCAACAAGGCATAAACTATGAAATAAGCCACAGCTATCAATGCAGACGCAACAAGCGATTTCTTCTCCTTACCCGAAAGCTTTCGCTCATGACGCACTATCCGCCAAAGTACTCCGCCCAGACCTGAATGAACAAAAAGCCCTACCGACATGAAGAATATTATGGCTATATATAGTACAGGCGATGACATGAGTCTCTCTTCAGAATATCTGAGAAACCATCTCAACGCTTCTGTACTAATAATATTCTTAACACCGTTCCAGGCATATATGCTACCAATCCATGAGATTATAGCTACAAGCCACCAAAGCAGGAAGAATACAGTAGCCGGATGTATAATGTTTCTATTCCTCATCGGGCTCAAGATTGTCGATATCAAGTATTCTCAACTCGAATGCACGGGTTACAAGACGGCATGCGTTGACCCCAACCCTTTCATCAGGACGGAACAAACGGTTTATAAGCTCATTCTGTCTTTTCTCGATGGACTTGACGCCGAATGGCATAGCCTTGAGATTTGTTATCATCTCTTTTGTATAACCCAGGGCAAGGTGACGGAGCAGTCTTTCATCATACTCATCAATATCATAGTCAATGATTGCCTCCTGACGTCTCTGTTCGGCAGCTACACTCTGCTTGAAGCGAGCTACAATCTTTTCCAGAATAGGATAATTGAACACAAGTTTCTTCCCTTCCATTACCGCCTGTACATCTACAGCCGTAAGCAACTCGCCTGTCTTAAGAATTATTCCGTCGGCACCGGCATTAAGAGCGTCAACCCACAATTTTTCGTTCAGTACTTCGCCAGTGAATATCAGAATCTTGATTTCCGGCTTCTGCTTATGCAGACGCGAACAGATGTCAACACCTATCGTTGTAGAACCACCCAATCCGAGATCCAACAAAACCATATCAGGAGATTTTGTCTCGAGCAAGTTCCAGAACTCCGCTTCTGTCATGGCAGTGCCTATAACTTCAGCATTTGGAATTTCATGTCTGAATATTTCTTCAGTTCCTTTCAATTCCAACTTTACATCCTCTACTATTATTACTTTAAATTTTTCCATCTTAATAATATATATCTTTGTTTTCTTATATTTCCTATATCACAGTTTTCAACGGCAAAGTGAACCATACACTGAATCCCACACCGTCATCGGCTACATTAGCATTTATGCGACATCCTCTTCGTCCGCCAAATTCATCGTGGTCTCTGATAATCTGTTTGCAAATCAGATATTCCGTTCCGTACAATACATCACCATTGTCGGATACACCAACTTTCGCATTATCAGGATAAAACAGCAAATTCAGCTCTTCTTGAGTGAAACTTCGTCTTCGGTCAATGAAATCAAATCTTGCGAAACCGTCATCAATGCCTACTTTCAGCAACAATTCTCCTTCACCAGCATACCTCAACGCCTCATCCAACAGATTTTCAAAAAGATAACGTAACAATATTTCATCGCCTGTCACAATACAGTTATTTTGGACTTCTATATCAAGTACAGGATACGACTTCATACGTTTAACTGACTTCAGATAATACTTACGGGTATATTCCAGCACATGCGAGACATCGACTGACGAACGCTTAAAAGTTACCCCATCAAGCATCCTTGATGCACATGATGACAAAAGTGTAAATATTTCTTTGTAATAATTCACCAGTTCATCCATATCTTCGAGGCTCTTTGAAACGTCATCAGTAGTGAAATTGTCCGCTTTCCTCACCTGGTCAACAATTCTTTTCAGTCTTCCCGGATAATATATAGTCTCATGCTTGATAGTAGAAAGACAATTGTCAAGCACAAGGTTCTGAACATGGAGCGTATTCTCCTCATGCTCGGCTCTCAATGCCTCATCTTTAGCCAATTCAATATCCTGAAAACGTTGCTCTACCTGTACAATGGTATGATATAGCGCAACTCCCAAATATTCTCCTACAACCTCGAGCAATAATCTGTCCTCTATCCTTACTGACCTTTCATCGCACATCATAGCCATAACTCCTATATACTTCACGCCATCAGGAACATCTACACGCAATGGAATGAAAATCCAGTTGCTGTATTCATCGTAACTTATACTTTGACTAAAATATGATTTATTCAGTTTGTCCAGAATATTTTCATCGTTACAATCCTTATACCATGAGCAGTTCAGTTTCTTATCAACCTCATCGTAAACGCCTATAACAAGGTTTTCAATGGTAAGAAGTTCGTTAATATCACGGAAAATAACATTTACGGCTTTTGAACATATTTCGGACGGCAACTGTGATTTACTGTCCGACGCAAGTGACGAAAATACGGAACTGTTGATAGTAAGTACCTGTTCCATATTATACCTGTAATGAAGCATTCGCCTAAGATACATTACATAATATGCCACCAGACCCACTATTATCAATACCACGAAAAGCATAATCGCTACAATCTTGTTGTTCGAAGAACGCTGCATCTTCTGACAATATTGTTCCAACGATTTATCCTCACTAATTTGTTTATAGAGTGAAGTATAAGCCCTGTTATTGTAATAATATTTTGAAAATTCCTTTACGGCAAGACTGGCTACAGCCACCTCGTTGCGTACATCAAGAATAATATAATAGTCTGTATCAAAATTCTCATTCAACCATACAAGTTCAGGAACTTTATTTTTGTTCTCAGTATATAGAAGAGGTGATTTCTTTCCGGAATATTCAAGATAATGCATGTTCAGATAATGGAAAGCACTATCGGCAAAGCTTAAAGCCTGACGGTATTCTGCCCTTACATTACTCTCGTAAACCATATTGGCATACATATTAGCAATAGACAGAAGACTGTCGTAACCAGATATCACATAACCATTTTGAGTTAAAGCCTTTGATTCAGGACTACTTAATGCATTACAAGGCAGGACTCCGAAAGAGAACAACAGGATAAACAGAGTTATAACTTTCCTTACACCTTTTGGAAGGCGAAAATAAAAACGGCTTCCTTTTCCTGGTTCGCTATCAATTCCGAACATACAAACACTGAACAAAGGGCTTGTCTTTCTGTATTTATCAATAATACCCTTACAGTTCATCAGTCCGAAGCCATGACCTTTCTGACGCGCAAGCTCATCAGTATCAGCAGCTGTATCCACACCTATCTTTAATGAGTCGTAAACCTTCTCGTTCAATATACGTTCCACATCAGCCTGTGAAAGTCCGGGACCATTGTCTGTAACTGAAACTTCCACATAGTCATCTTCCTCTCTTGCATATAATTTAATACTGCCACCTGCGCCGGTATATTTACGCGCATTGTCCGTCAGAGTATTAATCATAAACATGGTCAAAGCCTTATCTGCCTTAACTATACTATGACACTCGCCAACATCGAGTGTCTGCTTCTTCATTTCGAAAGTACGCTTGCCCTTTGAGATGACAGCAAAGAGTTCGTCGAGTCCGAAATTTTCTATATTCAGGCTTATATCTCCACGTTTCATCTTAATCCAGACCGCAAGAATCTCATTGTAGTCATTAATCTTTGAGAGTAATTCTTCAATATAATCCAACTTGGAATTTCTGACATCATCTACTTTGGTGAATGAGGCTTTTCGTAGTTTAGCCACCTCGTTTATAACTCTGTCTATATAGGGTATTATACCAGTAACTATTGACACACAAGCTTTTTTCACTTCATTCTGATGCTTATTCTCGGCTATATGTTTACGGTGAATATACTCCTCATGTTCCAGTCTAACCTTTTCGTCAGTCAGCATCATTAAGTTCAATCCGTTTTCAAGCGTCCACGCCATGTAAGGAATTACAAGTTTCATTACAGATGTCTCGTCGCGTCTCAGTTTTCCTGTTTTCTTAAGCCATAACCTCCCTACAGCTTCACTTCTTCCAGGAGCGACAAGGTCAATTACAGGCATCCTGTTACCTGAAACCCACTGTGGTTTGTCTGAAATATTCTCACCTGAAGATAATTCAATCCACAAATCATCAGATCCGGTAATGCTCAGCACGTCAAGCCTTATAGCCTGTTCAACCATTGTCACCACCTCATCAGCTCCAGAAGCCTCAACAGGTACAGAAGCTGTTATATTACGACATACCTCAAGAACCTTTTTCAGTTTGTCTATATAAAGACTATTCCTTATTCTCCAGAACCTGTTAAGCAAAACCATAACAACGGCAAGAATAAAGAAGCCAAGCATAACCATCATAAGCAGGACATTCAGCAGATACGATTCTCGGTCAAGAGCGGCATATCTGCTTTCCAATTCTTTGTCCTGACGGGTATAATCCAATATATCAAGATAAATATTTCTGTTATAGTCCGACTGCGCTTTCATCCCCATTGCCGAATAAGTACGGCTCAGCTGTTCCCTCAAGCGTGCAATCCACTCGGGAACAGTCTTAATACCATCCTTGTTTATCCATTTGAGCTCAAGCGAATAGGGTATATCAGGACTATATGTTCTCAGTCGGTCCGTTGAGTCATTGCAATTATAAAACTTTTCATGATGCATGTTGACATATTGCAATGCCATGTCAAGGAGTGGCAAAGCTTTTTCAGGCATCCCCATATAATTATAATATGTAGCCATAGTTCTGTATGCGCCCGATATCTGATACCAGTCTCCATAAGTCTGGAAAAGATTCAGCGCACGCTTAGCCAGGTTCAACGGCAAACTGTCAATAGGACAGTCATCATCGTTTACAATTTCAAGCCATGCCTTCCTCTTTTCAGAAATCAAAGTCCTATTAGACCTGAAATTAAGAAGTTCAGCCATAGCCTGAAGCGAATTTGCCTCAAAATATACATAACCTTTTTCATGAGAGATTCTCAAACAGTCCAAAAGATAGCCGAACTCTCCGATAACTACCTCATTGGCTGTAGGAGCAGAATACATACCACCCGATCCCCTCATATACATATAGTTAAGTAATTGGGCCGTATCAGATTTAATCTTATTTATATCAATGGCATCAATCTCTGCCATTGATTCTTTTTCCTGTTGTAGATAATAGAAATAAACCCCAGAAGCTATATGAAACTCTGAAAGCGCATAGTTGAACCTCGCCGACAATATAGAATCCGTCTCCACTACCTTATCCTGACTTATTCTTTTTATCCGGCGTCGGGCACGGTTCCGATAATCATAAAATTCCTTGTTTGAAGAAGTACGCTGACATATTTTCATCAATCCAACATCAGCCACCAGACATTCAACCTCATTGTCGGAAATATCCACCACCGTGGAATACAATTTTATGGACTTCTCGAAATCCATCCGCATATATGCACAAAAGCCCATATTATTAAGTACTTCCGGAAAATCCGAATAATCAGGTGAAGCAAGATTAAATGCCTGCTCAGCAAATTCCGATGACTTAGTGAGGTCCTTATAACGGAAATTATACGAAAGATTATTTAATGAATCTATCTCCGACATTACAGCATCACGCACAACATCCTTATGACAAGAAGAGACTGTCACAAGTAACAAAAAAAACAAAAACATATCGAAGAATTTCTTCATTTCAATCTCCTTAATTAAATTAATATATGACGATACACGCCAAACCGCCAAACTATTTCATGACAAAACATTTAAACAAAAAGGTTGTATCACTCCAAAAATACAGAAGTAATACAACCCTCTAAATAAAGCGTTGCCAAAACATTATTTTTTAGATTCTTCTAAAGAAACTTTTCTAAATTCTTTCAACACTTTTTCCAAATCCAAAGATGCCTTGCGTGCACGTGTACCGGCAGCTTTGTTTCCTTTTTCAGCTTGCTGAGTAGCATCAGCAATAAGAGCCGCGCTCAATTCCTGAATCTTTCCAATTAATTCGTTCATAAATTATAATTTATTAAATTCTAAAAGGCCAAATCCGTTCATAATAAACACCTTGGTTTCTTCAAAGTAAATACAAAAACTTGGATTTACATTATCAATAGATATACATTTTACTATATTTAACCAAAAAACATATAATCTTATATCTTATTATATATTAGCTTAATATCTTTTTTTACAGAAAAGAAAAATTGTTATCCATATCAGGTTTTTGAAGACAAGACCTCAATCTCGACAACGTTTTCTGTCTTACCGTCAACACGGAATCTATTGTCTGTTCTTTCGTTTACTATCCACACTATATTATCACCTGAAGTAACAACCATAACATTCTCTTTTTCAAACAATGAAAGTTTCCTGTCGCGCAGATAATCACGAATTTTCTTAAAGCATTTCATTCCAAAAGGAACAAATTTGTCACCGGACTGCCACTTTCTCAACTTCAACTCTCCACAAAGCTTATCCGCATCAAGATATGCTACATCTGAACGTTTTGGAACTTCAAAACCTGGTTCAACTCTATAAGTTTTATAGTTTAGAACAAAACTTTCTGTTTCCTTATCCTTTGTTCTCAACAAAAGCGTATCCCTGTCTCTAAGTAATGTCCAGTCTTTTGAATAAAACATTTTACCGGACGTTGACTTCAAGCTTCTCAATACATCATCAATTTGTGCCGAATTAAATCCTAACGGTGATAACCATTCGAACAGAACAGCCTGAGGAGACACTTCCAATAACAATTTTCCGATTGATACAGAATTTGGTGAGATTTTTATACGCTGTAAAGATTCTGCCACAGCCTGCCTGTATATGGATGCCACTCCTGCCAGGCGCGATGCTGTTTCCGATACAGAATCACAAAAAGAAGGATTAATCTGTTTGAACAAAGGGATAATATCAAGTCTAATCTTATTTCGTGTATAGACATCCTCAAGATTTGTGCTGTCCGTGACATAATCTTGTCCTAAACCGCCCAAATACTCCAATATATCATCACGACCGACTTCAAGCATAGGGCGTACTATCAATCCATTCTTTGGCATAATACCTTTAAGACCGTTAATTCCGGTCCCACGGGAAAGATTCAGCAAAAAAGTCTCCACACTGTCATCCTTATGATGGGCAACAGCTATATACGAAGCACCATTTTTTCTCCTGATAGCGTCAAACCACTCATACCTCAATTCGCGGGCTGCCATTTCTATAGACAAGCCTTTTTCCTTTGCATATCCGGCTGTCTGAAAATGTACAACCTCAAGAGGTACAGACACGCTTCCGCAAAGATTTCTTACAAAAGCCTCATCCCTATCCGATTCTTCTGCGCGTAAATGGAAATTACAATGCGCGGCCACACAATCATAACCCAGCGACAACAAGATTCTCAGCAAAGCCACAGAATCGGCTCCACCGCTTAAGGCAACGACCAGCTTATCGCTATGGCCGAAAAGTTCCTTATCATGTATATATCTTTCTATTCTACGTTCTAACATACTGCAAATGTAGCATTTTTGTAAAGATGATATATCAAAGTATATAGATTTTATAGATAAACGATTGTCAGGAAGCGCCAAGCCACACAAGCCACAACTTTATTATTTAAAAACAATCTAAATAGCTTGCATAAAAAATTAGTATCAGCTATCTTTGCAGGAAAATAGAAGAATCATGAAATTATCGGAACTCAAAACAGGAGAAAAAGGAGTTATAGTCAAAGTATTGGGACACGGAGGCTTCCGAAGAAGAATCATCGAAATGGGATTCATCAAGGGAAAAACCGTTGAAGTAATACTGAACGCTCCCCTAAAAGACCCTATCAAATATAAAATAATGGGATACGAAATCTCATTACGCCGACAGGAAGCGGAGATGATAGAAATAATCAGTGAAGAAGAAGCAAGAAAAACAGCTACAGGAACATCATTGTACGACCCTATATCCGAAAACATACCGGTAACAGAAGAACAGATGAAAGCTTTGGCACAGGGTAAAAGACGTACTATAAACGTGGCATTGGTTGGCAATCCAAACTGTGGAAAGACATCATTGTTCAACATAGCTTCAGGCTCACACGAGCATGTAGGGAATTACAGTGGAGTAACAGTCGATGCGAAAGAAGGCTTCTTCGATTTCCAGGGTTATCATTTTCGCCTTATAGACCTTCCTGGCACTTACTCATTATCAGCATACAGTCCTGAAGAACTGTACGTAAGGAAACACATTATAGAGCAGACACCGGACGTTATTATCAACGTGGTTGACGCAGGAAATATAGAAAGGAACTTGTATCTTACAACGCAGTTGATTGACATGAACGTCAGAATGGTTATTGCGCTCAATATGTACGACGCGCTTCAGAACAGCGGAAACAAGCTTGACATAAAGAAACTGAGCCAGCTGTTGGGGGTTCCTGCCGTACCTACAATAAGCCGTACAGGCGACGGTATAGACGAACTGTTCCACGTAATTATCGGGCTATACGAAGGAGCGGACTTCATGGGACAGAAAGAAGAAATCCAGAATGAAGCCCTTTCAGAGTACCGTAAATGGCATGACGCATACGTTCCGGACCATAAATACGGTAGCCACAAGGAAGAGGAAAACGATTTCACACCCCGAAACTTCATCCGTCATATACATATCAATCACGGACCGGAACTTGAAAGAAGCATAGAAGCTGTCAAAAAGGAAATAGGCAAAATAGATAATATCAGGCACAAATACTCTACACGTTTCCTTGCCATCAAAATGCTGGAAAACGACAAGGATATTGAACGCCGCATAATTTCCGACATGCCTAACGCCGACACTATTATCGAAATCAGAAACAGAGAAGCCGAAAGAATAAAGGCCGCGATGAACGAAGACAGCGAACAGGCCATCACTGATGCAAAATACGGTTTCATTTCAGGAGCTCTGAAAGAAACATATACAGACAACAACCAGAACACCGAGTTATTTACACGCATAGTGGACAGCATAGTAACGCATAGGATATGGGGATTTCCTATCTTCTTCATCTTCCTTTACATCATGTTCGAAGGTACATTTGTCATAGGCGACTACCCTATGCAGGCTATCGAATGGTTGGTTGGAGTTATAGCTCAGGCTGCTGATAATTTCATTCCTGCCGGACCGGTTAAAGATTTGATAGTTGACGGTATAATAGGCGGTGTTGGAGGTGTAATAGTATTCCTTCCAAACATACTTATCCTATATACTTTCATTTCAATAATGGAAGACTCGGGGTACATGGCCCGTGCCGCATTCATTATGGATAAAATTATGCATAAGATGGGCTTGCACGGCAAATCTTTCATTCCGCTGATTATGGGATTCGGATGTAACGTGCCGGCAATAATGGGCTCGCGCATCATAGAGAGCCGCAAGTCAAGACTTGTGACAATGCTCATAACACCGCTTATGTCATGTAGCGCACGTCTGCCAATCTACCTTATACTTATCGGTGCATTCTTCCAGAAACATGCAAGCCTTGTATTGCTGACAATATACAGTACAGGAATATTGCTTGCTATAATCGTGGCAAGGATATTCAGCAAATTTATTGTAAAGGACGACGATGCCCCTTTCGTAATGGAACTTCCGCCTTACAGGATGCCTACTGTAAAATCAGTACTAAGGCATACATGGGAAAAAGGCGTACAATATCTTAAGAAGATGGGAGGCATAATCATGGTGGCATCTATCATTATCTGGTTCCTGGGATATTATCCTAACCATAATGAATACGCTACACAGGCAGAGCAGCAGGAACATTCATACATAGGCCAGATAGGAAAAGCCATCGAACCTGTTATCGAGCCATTAGGATTTGACTGGAAAATGGGTATAGGTATCCTTTCAGGAGTTGGTGCCAAAGAACTTGTAGTAAGTACATTGGGAGTCCTTTATGCCGACAATGAGGACGTTGACAGTACAGGATTGGCCGAGAGACTGAACATCACTCCACTTGTTGCTTTCGGATATATGCTTTTCATTTTGATATACTTCCCTTGTGTGGCGACAATAGCCGCCATCAAACAAGAATCCGGCAGCTGGAAATGGGCACTTTTTGCCGCCACTTATACTACAGCATTGGCATGGATTGTGTCATTCCTCGTATTTCAAATCGGAAAACTATTTATATAATATGGACATTCAATCTATAATTATAGGAGTAATATTAATCCTTTGTATCGTTTTCGTAGGGATACATATATACAGAATATTATCAGGCAAAGGGAAATCCGCATGTGACTCTTGCGCAGGATGCGCCCTTAAGAATGCATGCGAAAAGAAATCTTAGAATAAATTTTCCATACGTTTAGAAGGTGTTTACAAACCGTTTAGAAGGTGTTTATCTACAAAAATAGAGCATAAAAAGACATTGAAAATATATATTACACATAATGCTCTGAAACACAAGACAAACAGCCGTCTTTAATGGATATACAATCAGTATTGCAATTATTAAACAAGCGACAAAGTACAAATTAAAAGATATTTTTTTAATACAAAGTATTGCACATTTAAAAAAAAGAAGTACCTTTGCATCGCATTTGAGAAAAACAATATCAAAATGCCTTCCGGTTCCTTGGATGAGTGGCTTAGTCAGCGGTCTGCAAAACCGTGTACGGCGGTTCGAATCCGCCAGGAACCTCACTTTACTGAAAAAATTAATTGCTACGGTTCCTTGGATGAGTGGCTTAGTCAGCGGTCTGCAAAACCGTGTACGGCGGTTCGAATCCGCCAGGAACCTCAAAATAGCAGAATGCACTCTTAGCTCAGTTGGTAGAGCAACTGACTCTTAATCAGTGGGTCCAGGGTTCGAATCCCTGAGGGTGTACAAAAAGAGAAGTATTGAAAGACTATTGACTTTCAATACTTCTCTTTTTGTATGCCATAACAAATTTATCAATCCATTTTTAGAAATCAAATGATTCATTCACCTAATCTTTTAGCTACGAACGAAGCATATTGAATTCCTATAGGCAAACTAATGTCTCCTTTTAATGTAATTTTTGTATGCGAATATGATAAAACAACATCTAATGCTATGATATATGAGCGATGAATCCTTAGGAATCTGTCAGATGGAAGAAGATTGTATATAGATTTCAGATTATTACGCGTAAGGACATGACCTCCTGAACGACGCATGATCTTAACATAATTCCCCAAAGCCTCAACATATAGAATGTCCGATAACAGAATATTAACCTATTAGTAATCAGGCAAAATGGTATTATAATGACCTTAAAAAAGCTTCTGAACTAACAGATAGAGAATTGAATGCAGCTATAGGCTGGTTAGCCAGAGAAGGAAATATTGAGTTTGAGGAAGAAAAATCATCAGGCAAGGATGTATTCTTTTTATCATTAAACGTTTACTATTAATGATTCACTCAAAAAAAACGAACCCAACATAATCTTTATAAAAAAACTCATTTTCTAATTTACTTTATCCGGCTTTAATGCCGGATAAAGTTTTTTCAGTTTATTCTAAGACATAATATTTTCATAAATATACCACATTATTATATATGATAAGGAAAGAATTAATCCGCAGATATTTTGTTTTTTGTATCTCACTCTTAATTATTGCGTTAGGAATCAGTATCATCACACGTTCCGATTTAGGCACATCGCCTATAACAAGTGTGCCTTATGTAGCAAGCCTTAACACGTCTGTATCTTTAGGCATGTATTTCTTTTTATTTACCATAGTCCTGATTATATTACAATTATTGTTGTTAGGTAAAGAAAAGATAAAAGAAAAGAAAATGGAACTGTTAATGCAGTTTCCGGTTGCATTTGTATTGTCTGTCTTTACAGATCTGACTATGTGGTTAACAACCAGCCTCACCCTTGAATCATATTTTTTAAAAGTCATTTCTCTGATTATCGGATGTATCATATTAGCGCTTGGAATATGCTTGGAAGTCATAGCCGATGTGACAATGATTAGCGCTGAATATACAATACAATTTGCTACAATGCGCTTTAAAAAAGACTTTGGAACAATAAAAATCGGATTTGATGTATCTCTTGTAATTATTGCCATTATATGCTCATTAGTTATGTCCGGGAATATTGAAGGAGTACGAGAAGGCACTGTAATTACATCACTTCTTACAGGACCATTTGTTCGTATTATCATGCCGCGACTTTTCTCTTTGAGAAACTGGTTGACAGGAACAACAGCAACAACAGCCACATCCAAAAATACAAATAATACAAATTTACCTTTGGTTATTACTATATCACGAGAATATGGTAGTGGGGGGGCACAATTTAGGTAAAATACTTGCAAAACAATTAGGAATTACATTCTATGATAAGGAACTTATAACTTTAGTTGCCGGAGAAACAAATTTTAGTGAGGATTTTATATCCGAAAATGAGCAGAAATTACCTAACTCACTACTATATCAAATGATAATGCAGGATTACGAAGCCCCATTAAATAAAAGTATGTCCTATGATGATGCTTTGTTCGTTGCACAAAGTAGAATCATTCGACGCATTGCATCTGAAAAACCATGTATTATTGTTGGTCGTTGTGCTGACTATATCTTAAAAGACCGTCCAAACACTATCAATGTATTTTTATATGCAAACATGGAATTTAAAATAAATAGAGTAATTAACGAATATGGCGTTTCATCAGATAAGGCATTAGAAACCATTAAACAAACAGATAAGAATAGGAAGGAACATTATTTCCATTACACCGGTCAAGAATGGGGTTATTCAAGAAACTATAATATTACATTCGATACCAGCACTATTCCAATATCAAATATCGCTGATTTTATCAAGGGAATATACACAGAGAAAATTCCTGAATAATTTATGGTACAAGCCTAATCATGTTATTTTTAACGTGACAAGTTTCCAAATGATTAAATATTTTATTCTTAATTACAAAGTTCAAATTTGGTTCAACTCTCTAAGGGTGTACAAAAAAAATTGTATTTTTGCACCAACTAACAAATAAATATATCAGATTATGGGTCTATTATCATCCCTGTTCGGCGGGAACAAGAAAGACGAAAGCAACGAACAGGAGAAACAGGAAAAGAAGAATTTTGAGATTTTAAAATACGACGGCATCAGAGCGCGCAATATCCATCAACTGCCTTATGCCATCAAATGTTTCGAAGAAGCTACAGCTTTGAAGGAAGATACTGAAACAATGGAGCTATTGGCCGCTTCATACATTCAAACAGGAAAGACAGACGAGGCAAGAACTGTTTATAACCGCCTGACAGAACTTGAACCGGAAAACACAAAGATATTACTATCGCTTGCAGGCGTATGCTTCATACAGGAAGATTACTCAACCATGAAAGAAGTTTGTAATAAAGCTATTGCAATAGACGACAAAAACAAAGCGGCTTTCTATCTGGCGGCAAAGGCTGCAATGGGAATCAAGGATTACATACAGGCTATCGTGATGCTGACAAAAGCAATAGCCCTCGACGAAGACTTCAAGGATGCATACCAGCTTAGAGCCGAAGTGCTATGGAGCATGAGGCAGGCCAAAGAAGCTATAGACGACCTTGACGTTATCCTGTCAAAGGAGAGTGATGATGAGGATGCTCTGGTCCTGAAAGGAGAGATTTGTGCAGCGACAGGAAAGCAGGAAGAAGGTATCTCGTATTTAGATAAAGTGCTATCCGTGAATCCTTTCAACGAAAAGGCTTATATAATAAAAGGTACAGTCCTGCTGGAAAGCAAAGAATTCGACAAAGCTATTGCAGTTTATGACGAAGCGTTGGAACTTTCACCGGAGAATGCCAAACTTTATCAGGAAAGAGGACGCGTGAAATTGCTTAAGGGTGATAAGGATGGTTCTGTAGAGGACTTGAAAAAAGCTATAGAACTTAATCCGGAAAGCGAAAATCTGATAAACGGCAATTACAACAATTTCTCTCAGGAAAATAAAGTAGGAATATATTAATCCATTTTCAAACAGTATTTAAACACTGTTTAAACGGTATTTAAACAAAATAAAAGCCCGGCATAAAAGCATAAAGAACTTTTATTGCCGGACTTATTTTTATGGTTGTTATAAAGATTTATACGCCTCTGACAATTGCTTCATGGCACGCTCAACCACAGAACGCTGAGTGCCGACGTTCATTCTCATAAACCCTGCGCCTTCACGACCGAACATCTCGCCGTCATTCAATGCAAGACCAGCCTTGTCGGCGAAGAATGAATTTAGCTCCCCATGATTCAATCCCAATTCACGGCAATCCAGCCATATCAGGTATGATGCCATCGGACGTATAGCCTTGATTTTCGGGGTATTCTCTTTCAGGAAAGAGTCAACATAATCTATATTTCCCTGAATATATTCCAGGCATTGGTCAAGCCACTCTGTTCCATTCGAATAGGCAGCCTCAACGGCAGGGAATGCAAACACATGGCCCGCTCCAAGCTCACCGGCTTCAAGATAAGTCTCGAACCTCGCGCGCAAAGCATCATTATAAATAATGGTGTGCGAAGCAGCTACCCCAGGCATATTGAAGACCTTGCTTGGAGCCATGAAAGTGACAGAATTATTCTTTGCCTTTTCAGAAACCATGGCAAATGGAATATGTTTATGCGGTGGAAGAGTAAGGTCGGCATGTATTTCGTCAGAAAACACAAGGATATTGTCCTCCGCACAGATTTCCGCAAGTTCCTGAAGCTCTTCTTTTTTCCACACTACCCCACCCGGATTATGAGGATTGCAAAGAATAAGCGCACGAACACCTTTCTTTATGCTCCGTAGAAGTTCAAGATTCATTCTGTATTCCCCGTTCTCGAATATCATGGGACATTCCACCAACCGCCTGTTGTTTTTCGTAGTCAGCCATGCGAAAGGATGATAAACCGGAGGCATAATCACAACTTTATCGCCGGGGGATGTAAAACATTTCAATGCCATGCCCAGTCCGGCAACTATACCAGGCACATAGTCAATATGTTTTTTCTCGACCACCATACCATAACGGTCCTTCACCCAGTTTACTATAGAGTTGTAATAACCATCCGACTTCATTGTATAACCTAATATAGGATGTTCACAACGTTTCTTCACGGCATCGATTACAAAATCCGGTGTGGCAAAATCCATATCTGCCACCCACATCGGGATAAGATCGTCCCTACCCCATATATCTTTCATTTCGTCAAGCTTGACAGCATTCGTATTCTTTCTGTCAATCTGTTCATCAAAATTATACTTCATAATGACTATTTTGTTTGTTGCAATATCAATTAAGCATTACAAAATAAGGTAATAATGCTTGAAAATTAAAAATTTTGAAGAAAATTTTCATCATATTCTTGTTTTTTCAAGAAAAGTATTACATTTGCATCAGAAACGATAACAAAAAGTATTTTATGAAAACATTTGCTACATACTTCTTCTTTTTCTTTTATTACTTTTACTTTAGCAATGAAGTGAAGCGGGAAGTCGTATGTGCATGATACGAAAGATAATCAATACAAAATAAAATAACGAAATCCCGCTTCTATATGAGGCGGGATTTTTTTTAATGGTTAAATAAAAAAATGAGAAAGATAGCAATTCAAGGAGTAAAGGGCTCATATCACGACATAGCTGCCCACAAGTATTTCAAGGAAGAAGAAATTGAGCTTATCTGTTGCAATACCTTCGAGGAAGTGTTTGCACAAATGAAGAAAGACAGCGACGTGATAGGCGTGATTGCGATAGAAAACACAATAGCAGGAAGCCTGCTGCATAACTACGAACTCCTTCGTGAAAGTGGCGCCACAATCATAGGCGAACACAAACTCAGAATAAGCCACAGCATAATGTGTCTGCCGGAAGATAACTGGGAAGACCTTACAGAAGTAAACTCCCACCCTGTAGCCCTGGCTCAGTGCCGCGATTTCCTCCACAGCCATCCGGAACTGAAAGTAGTGGAAACAGAAGACACAGCAGGAAGTGCCGAGAATATCAGAAAGAACAACCTGAAAGGACATGCGGCCATCTGTTCCAAATATGCTGCCGGACTTTACGACATGAAAATTCTGGAAGAAGGAATAGAAACAAACAAACATAACTTCACACGTTTTCTGGTAGTTTGCAATCCTTGGCTTGCCGATGAAATAAAAGACCGCTCGAAGGTAAACAAGGCTAACATAGTATTCTCATTACCACACAGCGAGGGAAGCCTTTCGCAAGTACTTTCAATCTTCTCATTCTACAAGATAAACCTGACGAAGATACAGTCACTGCCGATAATCGGACGCGAATGGGAATACATGTTCTACGTTGACGTGATGTTTAATGATTATTTAAGATACAAACAGTCTATAGATGCTGTTACACCGCTTACAAAAGCACTTAAAATTTTAGGAGAATATGCAGAAGGAGAATCAACAATATAACATTCAGCCGGCCGACAGACTGGCAAATGTCAGTGAATACTATTTCAGCAGAAAGCTGAAGGAAGTGGCAAAGATGAACGCCGAAGGCAAAAACGTGATAAGCCTCGGAATCGGAAGTCCTGACATGCCGCCTTCAGAAGAAACCATCAACGTACTTTGTGAAAATGCCAGGAAAGCAGACGCGCACGGATATCAGCCTACCGTGGGAATACCGGAACTGAGAAAGGCCATGGCCGACTGGTACAAAAGATGGTACAATGTAGATCTTGACCCGGCAACAGAAATACAGCCCCTTATCGGCTCAAAGGAAGGTATCCTGCACGTTACCTTGGCATTGGTAAATCCGGGCGACAAGGTTCTGGTTCCAAATCCTGGCTACCCTACTTACACTTCGCTAAACAAAATACTTGGCAGTGAAATAATCAACTATAACCTGCGCGAAGACAACAACTGGCAGCCGGATTTCGACGAACTTGAGAAGATGGACCTTACAGGAGTGAAAATCATGTGGACCAACTACCCTAACATGCCTACCGGAGCCAATGCCACAATGGAACTCTACGAAAAGATAGTCGGTTTCGCACGCCGCCACAACATCGTAGTTGTGAACGACAATCCTTACAGCTTCATTCTCAACCGCAAACCTATAAGCATACTTAATGTTCCTGGAGCGAAAGAATGCTGTATTGAATTCAACTCTATGAGCAAGAGCCACAATATGCCGGGCTGGCGTGTGGGAATGCTTGCAACAAACGCCACTTTCGTGCAGTGGATACTTAAAATAAAGAGCAACATCGACTCAGGAACATTCCGACCAATGCAGTTGGCAGCCGCACAGGCATATCAGAACAGCGCCGAATGGCACGAGGAGGCAAACATAAATGTTTACAGCCGACGCCGCAAACTGGCAGAAGGAATTATGGACGAGCTAGGATGTACTTACGACAAGAATCAGGTAGGAATGTTCCTCTGGGGCAAGATTCCGGAATCATACAACGATGTGGAAGACCTGACAGAAAAAGTGTTGCACGAAGCCAGAGTCTTCATCACTCCGGGATTTATATTCGGAAGCAACGGAAAGAGATACATCCGCATCTCGCTTTGCGCAAAAGATGAAAAATTAGCAGAAGCGCTCGAAAGAATCAAGAATATGAAATAAAATTTACAATACAAATAAATCTAAAATATTACAACTATGGCACTCGAATTAGAACCCATCAGACTGGAAGGCGTATCAGAAGAACGTCCTTTGATTATAGCAGGACCTTGCAGCGCAGAAACAGAAGAACAAGTAATGAGCACAGCAAAACAGCTGGCCAACAATGGCACAAAAATTTTCCGCGCCGGAATATGGAAACCACGTACCAAACCGGGAGGCTTCGAAGGTATTGGAGTTGAAGGTCTGGCATGGCTGAAAGAGGTTAAAAAGGAAACAGGAATGTATGTAACTACAGAAGTCGCTACAGCAAAACATGTCTATGAATGTCTTAAAGCGGGAATAGATATCCTGTGGATTGGTGCACGTACCACTGCCAACCCGTTTGCCGTACAGGAAATAGCCGATGCCCTGAAAGGAGTTGACATACCTGTTCTTGTAAAAAATCCTGTAAACCCTGACCTTGAGTTATGGATTGGAGCGATGGAGAGAATAAACAACGCAGGAATTAAGCGTTTGGGAGCCATTCATCGCGGTTTCTCTTCATACGACAAGAAAATCTACCGTAATCTTCCACAATGGCATATACCTATCGAACTGAGAAGACGTATTCCTAACCTTCCTATCCTGTGCGACCCAAGCCATATCGGTGGTAAACGTGAACTTATCGCATCACTATGCCAGCAGGCTATGGACCTCGGTTTCGACGGACTGATTGTGGAATCCCACTGCAATCCTGACAGTGCATGGAGCGATGCCTCACAACAGGTTACGCCGGATGTGCTCAACTATATCCTCAATCTGTTGGTTATACGTAAGGAACGCCAGTCAACAGAAAGCCTTAGCGAGCTGAGACGCCAGATAGACGAATGCGACAACGAACTGATGGAGATTATGGCAAAACGTATGCGCGTGTGCCGTGAAATCGGAACATTCAAGAAAGAACACAATATGACTATCCTCCAGACAGGACGTTACAATGAAATCCTTGACAAGCGTGGCGCACAAGGTTCTCTGTGCGGTATGGATTCTGAATTTGTGAAACATGTATTCGAAGCTATACACGAAGAAAGCGTACGCCAGCAGATGGAAATAATAAACAAATAAGTTCATGAGTTTTTAAGTTTGTCAGTTTGTTATCATCCAACAACTTAAAAACTCAACAACTTAAAAACTTAAGAACTCAACAACTTAAAAACTTAAAAAATGCGTATATTAATAATGGGAGCCGGCAAAATGGGTTCCTTTTTTACCGATGTATTGAGTTTCGACCACGAAGTAGCGGTTTACGATGTAAAGCCTCAGAACCTGCGTTTCATGTACAACTGCCAGCGTTTTACATCATTAGACGAGATTAAGGAATTCCGCCCTGAACTTGTGATTAATGCAGCGACAGTGAAATACACCCTCGAAGCATTCCGCCAAGTACTTCCTGTTCTCCCTAAAGACTGTATCATAAGCGATATAGCGTCTGTAAAGACAGGTCTTCAGGAGTTCTATGACAATTGCGGCTTCAGATATGTATCAACCCACCCTATGTTCGGTCCCACATTTGCCAACCTCGACCAGTTGAGTACGGAGAATGCCATAATAATAAAGGAAGGTGACTGTCTGGGCAAAGTGTTCTTCAAGGACCTTTACCAAAGACTTGGACTAAACATTTTCGAATATACATTCGATGAGCACGACGATACAGTGGCTTACTCTCTGTCTATTCCTTTCGTATCAACATTCGTATTCGCCGCAGTGATGAAACATCAGGATGCGCCGGGTACAACTTTCAAACGCCACATGGCAATAGCCAAGGGGGTTTTGAACGAAGACGATTATCTGCTTCAGGAAATCCTTTTCAACCCACGTACTCCTAAACAGGTGGAAGGAATACGTACAGAGCTGAACGAGCTTCTTGACATTATAAGCCGCAAGGATGCCGACGGCATACATGCCTATCTTAGCAAGATTCGAAACAATATAAAATAAAACAGAACGGGCTGTTACGTTAGTTTATGCTCTCGTAACAGCCCGTATTTTGTTTTATAATAACACTCTACGATTATATCTGGACTTCTATTTTCAATTTACCGCCCAACCCTTTCTCTACTATATCATAAAGAGTTTTAAGAGTGATATTTCCACCGTCATTCTCCACTTTTGATATAAAAGACCGTTTTTTATCAATACGATCTGCCAATTCAGACTGGGTTAATTTCATTTTCTCTCTTGCTTCCCGAATTTTTATCCCTATTCGCAAAGCTTCAAGTTCTCTTTCCAGGTTATCACGTTCAGGAGTTCCTTTCTCTCCATAATAACGCTCTTTAATCTGATCAAGTGATGTTGTATTCATTTTCCTGCCTGACTTGCCTTATCTTGTCCATAGCACAAAGGTAACTTATAAATGACATTTATGCAAGAAAATGACAAAATAATTATACCATAAAAAAAACAGACCATTCCACATACGGAACAATCTGTTTCTTATTATATTCATTAAAACTGATTATTTTCTGTCAGCTTTCAGACGGTCAGCCATAGCCTTTGCAAGTTCTTTTGCCTGAGCATAGTTGTCCTGCTTCATAGACTGCTTCATTTCTACAGGGTTGCCTACAACCTCAAACTTCAGTTTTTCAGTGTATTCGCCAATCTTCTTCACAGCAGCACTTGCCCAAGTATATGAGCCGAAGTAGCCCATCACACGGTTCTTCACTTCGCGGGATGCAATCTTGCTCAACAGCGATTCCATTTCAGGATAAAGATTCATATTGTATGTAGTACATCCCACGATAAGACCTTTGTACTTGAACACATCAGCCAAAATGTATGAATGATGAGTGTGAGAAACATTGTGCATGATAATGTTCTTGATACCCTGACGGCTCAGTTCTTCAGCTATTGCCTCAGCCAGTTCCTCTGTATTGCCGTACATAGTTCCGTATGCTATCACAACACCTTCTTCAGCTTCGTAACGGCTCATCTTGTCGTACATATCAACGACCTGAGGAATCTTTTCTTCCCAAACAGGTCCGTGAGTAGAACAGATAGTATTAATTTTCAGTCCGCCAAGTTTCTGCAAAGCCTTCTGTACAGGATTTCCGAACTTACCAACGATATTAGCATAGTAACGGCGCATTTCATTCCAATAAATATCTGTATTGATATTCCTGTCGATGCATCCACCGTTCAAAGCTCCGAAACATCCGAAAGCATCACCCGCAAACAGGATTCCGTCTGTTTCATCGTATGTAACCATTGTTTCAGGCCAGTGAACCATAGGAACAAGGTAGAAACGAAGGTTATGATAACCAAGTTTCAGGAAATCACCGTCGGCAACTACATAGCGGTCGCCGGTAACCCCGTAATATCCTTCCACCATTTCGAAAGTCTTCTTGTTACCTACAAGTACGATATCAGGATAATACTGCTTGATGAGAGCTATAGAACCAGAATGGTCAGGTTCCATGTGGTTTATAATAAGATAATTGATTTTACGGTCGCCGATAATGCTGCGTATTTTCTTCAGATATACTTCAAAGAATGCAACATCAACTGTATCCACCAATGCCACCATCTCATCATCTGCAATCAGATAAGAGTTGTATGACACGCCGTATGGCAACGGCCAAAGATTTTCGAACAATGCTTTGGTGCGGTCGTTCACACCTACGTAATGTACTTTACCTTTAATTTCCATTTTAAATATGAATTTGTTATTTATATGTTGACTAATTTTTTCCCTTGATACGAATCTCTTTCAATCATCCTCTTCTTCAGCTTCGCAGTGAATTCATGGTTCTTCAATCCCCAATCAGGAGCAATAAGTAAATCGCGCGGCGACTGCGATATAAACCTTTCCAATACGAGGTCTGGACGCAAATGCTCTATATAATCCAAAACAAGATCGATATATTCTTCTGCCGAATACAGATGAAAATCTTCAGGACATTCATCGTACTCGTGCGCCATTCTTGTTCCCTTTATAAGCTGCAACTGGTGCATCTTCAGTGTAGTGAGGGGCAATGATGATATATCTTTCGCCTGACGTATAATCATATCCTTATCCTCACCGGGAAGTCCCAATATGACGTGTCCTCCTGTCATTATACCTTTTAAGGCAGTCCGCTCCACAGTATCAGCTGTACACGCAAAATCATGACCTCGGTTTATGCGTTTCAGGGTAGCGTCGTTTGTACTCTCTATACCATACTCCACCAAGAGGAAAGTCCTGCCGTTTATCTCTTCCAGATAATCCAATAGAGAATCCGGCATACAGTCCGGACGTGTACCTATAACCAGTCCCACTACTCCATCTACAGAAAGTGCTTCCTCATACATCGCCTTGAGTTTTTCCAACTCAGCGTATGTATTGGTATAAGCCTGGAAATAAGCAAGATATTTCATTTCGGGATACTTTCTTGAGAAAAACTCCTTTCCCTCTTCAAGTTGCTGTCTCACAGACTTCTCTGTCCGGCAATACTCCGGATTAAATGTCTGGTTGTTACAATAAGTACATCCCCCATATCCCTTGCTACCGTCACGGTTAGGACATGTAAAGCCTGCATTGACTGAGATTTTCTGAACCTTATACGGGAAGTGTTTTGCCAGAAAACACCCGAAATCATTATATCTTATCTTATTATCCATCTGACTAAAAATACAATGCAAAGATAATATTTTTCCGCCGAAACGACAATAAATGAAAAAACAGATTTTTATAAGTCATTTAAAGGGTTATACCATACAAAAAAGTATTCCGCGCATTAAGTGGAGAAGAAAGATGGAATATCTGCTATTCTTTGAAGAGTAAAATATTGTAGCTATTCCTAGGAATACAAAAGTTATCTTAGTTCTTATTTTGCTCAAACAAAAATGAGTCAAAAACATCTTCTGCTTGAATTCCTATTTCCAAAGTTCTATTGTCATCACTACTATTCGAGAGAATCGAAACAGTCATAATGCTTTCATCATCTATTTTTATAGAGTACCACTCTCTTTCTATTTTTTTATCTTCATAACTTATTGAAAGATACTCACCGTTTTCAGACAAGGCATAAATCCAAAAACTTTTATAATTCGTACACTTAAAGACATAAACACCACCCTTATTTGGTACTTCTATCTTGTTTTTATTGATATTTGATACATTGGTTTCCCATTTCATCGATTCCCAATCTCCATCTTTTCCCCGACTTTCACATGCGACAAATATCGCTGCAAAGATTATTAATAAAAGAATTTTGAATAAATTTCCTGTTTTCATACCGTTAGTATAATTAAATTGATAAAAGATTTATGTATAAAAAGTTATGCATACTTTTAATGGGCAAATATCATAAGCAATATTAGCAAAATGTCCGAACATATGCAAGCAAGTAGCCGGAAATTTTGCCAATGAATCAGGGAATGTGCCTAGAAAAGGAGTAGTTTCCAGATTATCAGACCTTGAAATAATGGCATTTGAATATGACAACAAAATCTGTTCATCACATGTCAGATTCTAATTCTTTCTCAATTTCTTCAATAGTAGGCAAACTACCTCGGAAATCTTTTGGTAGAGCTTGCCCTAATTCATAATCGGAAATTCCGATAGGCTTCTGAATATCACGCAATGCATATTCTGCCTTGATACGGTCTTTGCTCCTACAAAGGAGTAATCCGATGGTTCGATTATCGCCCTCCCGACAAAGAATATCATCTACGGCAGAGCAGTAGAAATTCAGTTTACCGATATACTCCGGTATAAACTCCGTATCTTTCAATTCAATCACCAAATAGCGGTGCAGAAAGGTATTATACATCAATATGTCAATATAATAATCATCGCCAGACACCTCTATATGATACTGTCGTCCCATGAAAGCAAAGCCTGCACCCATTTCTACAAGGAATTTCTCCACATGCTTCACCAAGCCGATTTCCACGTCACGCTCATTGTATTGCTCTGTAAAAGTCAGCATATCAAATATATATGGGTCTTTGAGCATTGATTTCACATCATTTGCCTCTGGAACAGGCAGAGTTTCCGTGAAATTGTTAGCTAACGCTCCGTGCTTACCATAATCATCAAGTTTGATGGCTTCTTGCAGATAGCGTGTTGTCCAGTGATTGGTAATGCTCTGCACCATATACCAATAGCGTGCACGAATATCTTTGACCTGCTTTATCAATACAAGATTGTGCGTCCAATCCAAATGCTTGATAGGTAGGGTGAAATTATATTCATCCAATTGCGAAATCAATGATTTCGCAATTGGGGAAACTGCCCTTTTTATCATCGTAAGTTCCTGATTATACTCATTAAAAAACTGCACCATATATTGCATGTTACGTACAGTAAATCCATTTATTTCGGAATAATCGTTCTTCAAGTCCGCTGCCAGCCGTTGCAAGGTTTTCTTGCCCCAACCGTCTGCATCCTGGCTTTGCTGCAACATGCCGCCAATATCCCAATACATCCTGAGCATTTCTTCATTGGCAGCATAAATCGCCCTTTGCTGGGCTATCAGTACCCGTTGCTTGATTTTGCGAAGCAATGCCGCATAACCACGAAAGTTATCCGACATGTTTTCAATTGCTTGTTTATCTGTATTTTTAGCCATAATTTTCTTTGATAGATTTCAAAGTTACGTTTATATCAATTATTCAAACATGTATAAACAAAAATAATACATAAAAGTGAAATCCACAACCAAACAATAATAAAGACATAATTTACATTTTGACATTTTGCTTTTCTAACCTTCCAAGGTTTAAATATTCAGAAGAAAGATATTATCCATCAATAAAAATTTAAGCCACAAGACATACGAAACAAAACAAAATAACACGCAATAAGACACAAAACATTCACCAATATACTATTCCACCAATTACACAAGCAAAATTTCACATTATATAATATAATTCTTTCTATTTAATATTACAAATTATATTAAAAACACGACAAATCCAGATAAAAATAACGGCTTGTGGAAGCCTCAAGAAAAACGTTTTGACGTTTTATCCGAAACGTCCAAGCGTTTTAAATCACATAACAGGAAGAAATTTTTTTTCTTCTAGGCAAAAAATATTTTTTACAAGCAGAATTTATGTTAACACAGATATCCTATTTTACATTTCAAGGAAATTTAATTCAAATATTATAAAGTAAAAACTAACATAGATTAACATTTTCCTTCTAGAATAATATTTTCCGAAAATAGCAATAATACATAATAGATAAAAATGCAAACATTTTGACAGATAAAAGGACTTTCCACTTACAAAATAACAGATATACACAAACAAGAAGATTTGCCACCAAAATTATAACCCGGTTCCGCACCTGAACTACAGGATGGAAACCGGGTTAAACTAATAAATATATTAAAGCTCTTTCTTTATCTTATCAATCATCGAAGCATACTCTTCGTCAGATAAATATACTTCCTTAGGATTCATTCGGAACACGCCACCGAAATCAGGACCATCAACATACTTAGGAACAAGATGGAAGTGCAAATGCTCCAAGGTATCTGAATATGTGCCGTAATTTATCTTGGCTGGACTGTTTTTCAATATATCACATACATCTAAAGCAAAATTTAAAACTGTTTGAAAAGCTTTTGCAAAAGGTTATCAAACTTTAAGATTTATGGCAAATTCCATTATACAGACAAGCTGAATAACAAAATAAATATACAAAATGAGAAAAAAATTTTCATATTTCGAAGTTATATGCTATATTTGTCATAGAAATTAGGTAGTATAGATGACAGAAGAGGATAAAAATCTACTAAACAGTTTTGAAGGAAAGCTAAGACATATCCTATTTTTATACGATGAAGAAAAAAAGGAGAACGCAAACCTGAGAGAAACGGTAATCAAGAAAGATACTGAAATTCAGGAACTGGAAAGTAGGATAAAAGAACTTGAAACCAGATATGCGAACCTGAAAATGGCCCGTATGATAAGTGTTAACGACAATGAAATCAGAGACACGAAACAAAGACTTACGAGGCTGGTGCGTGAAGTCGATAAATGTATTGCTTTACTGAACAAATAAAAGGAAAGAAAAGACAGTGAACTATAATATATGGACGACAAACTGAAAATAAACTTGCAGATTGACAGAGAACGGTATCCGCTGATGATTAATCGTGAAGAAGAGATATTTTACCGTGACGCTGCCAAGATGATTGATAATAAACTAAACAAATACCGCAGTCTATATCCGGATTTCGGAACCATGAAACACTGGACTATGGTGGCACTGGAACTGGCATACGAAAATGCCAAAATAAAAGATTCAGTAGATATAACACCATATATGGAGAAAATAAAACAACTGGAGGACGAGTTAGACGGATATATCAGAGATAGCAAGTAATTGTTTTAGAACAAGAGTAAGGAAATTCGCGCACAAGTTTACAGATAAGACATCTGTGGCTTGTGCGTTTTTATTTATATTTTAAACTTAAATTATAGATGTTGACAACAGTAATATTAACAGTTGTAGCCTTCCTTGTAGGAGGAGCTCTTTCATATATCTTTTTCAGATACGGTCTGAAATCGAAATATGAAAATATCATTAAAGAGGCAGAGACAGAAGCCGAGGTAATCAAGAAAAACAAACTCCTGGAAGTTAAGGAGAAGTTCCTGAACAAGAAAGCCGACCTTGAAAAGGAAGTAGCCGCCCGCAACCAGAAAATCCAGCAGGCAGAAAACAAGTTGAAACAACGTGAGATGGTGTTGAACCAGAAGAATGAAGAACTTCAGCGCAAACGTAACGAAACAGAAGCCATCAAGGAAAATCTTGACGCACAACTGGTAATTATCGAGAAGAAGAAAGAAGAACTTGACCACCTGCAGTCGCAGGAACGCGAAAAGCTTGAGGCTATCTCAGGACTGTCTGCAGAGGACGCAAAAGAAAGACTGATTGAATCGCTCAAGGATGAAGCCAAGACTCAGGCTCAGTCTTACATCAACGACATTATGGACGACGCCAAACTTACAGCAAACCGCGAAGCCAAGCGTATAGTAATACAGTCTATCCAGAGAGTGGCTACTGAAACCGCAATTGAAAACTCTGTAACTGTATTCCATATCGAATCGGACGAAATCAAAGGACGTATCATCGGACGTGAAGGACGTAACATCCGTGCCCTTGAAGCTGCCACAGGAGTGGAAATAGTAGTTGACGATACTCCTGAAGCTATCGTACTTTCTGCTTTCGACCCTGTTCGCCGCGAAATCGCCCGCCTTGCACTTCATCAGCTGGTTACTGACGGACGTATCCACCCGGCACGCATCGAAGAAGTTGTTGCCAAGGTACGCAAGCAGGTGGAAGAAGAAATAATCGAAACAGGTAAACGTACTACTATCGACCTCGGTATCCACGGTCTGCATCCTGAACTTATCCGTATCATCGGTAAGATGAAATACCGTTCATCTTACGGACAGAACCTGCTGCAGCACGCACGCGAAACAGCCAACCTCTGTGCTGTGATGGCTTCCGAACTTGGATTGAATCCTAAGAAAGCAAAACGTGCCGGATTGCTTCACGATATAGGTAAGGTGCCTGATGAAGAACCGGAATTGCCACACGCACTGCTCGGTATGAAACTGGCTGAGAAATATAAGGAAAAACCTGATATCTGCAACGCCATCGGTGCTCACCACGACGAAGTGGAAATGAACAGCTTGCTGGCTCCTATCGTACAGGTGTGCGACGCTATCTCAGGTGCACGTCCTGGTGCCCGCCGCGAAATTGTTGAAGCATATATCAAACGTCTGAACGACCTTGAACAGCTTGCGATGTCTTATCCTGGTGTAACCAAGACATACGCTATCCAGGCCGGACGTGAGTTGCGCGTAATTGTCGGTGCGGACAAGATTGACGACAAGCAGACAGAAAGCCTGTCAACAGAAATCGCCAAGAAGATACAGGACGAAATGACTTATCCGGGTCAGGTAAAGATTACTGTGATAAGGGAAACACGCGCCGTAAGTTTCGCAAAATAACAGACTGAACAGAGAACAAATAATATAGGCTATATTTCAAGTCCTTGTCAAGAGGATTGGAATATAGCCTTTTTTTACTACTAATAATTGAGGTATATATAAAACTAATACGAATTGAATAATCACCGCAACAGTCCTATTCTTCCGGAACATACTCTTCTATAGAGAAATCATTTACCGTCAGGTTTATCTGTCTTTTGTTAGGCTCGCATATCATTCTGACCGTCATACCATCATTGGCCGTAAGAATATATTCCGACCACCCGTACTGGTTCATCTTATGCCACATACCGTTCTGCCCATATTGAACCTCAACGTAGTTATTATATGAATTGAAATCCCACTTAATTTTATATTTTGACGTAACACCCTTGTAAAAAACGAAACAGCAATTCTCTTCGTCATAATCCACATAATCAAGAGCTGTCACTTCATCCTTATAAAAATTCAATACTACTACAGAATCGCCTTGTTTTATATTATTTGTTGTACACTCATATATGAATTCTTCGCCAATATGCATTTTGTCAATAGGCTGGTAAATTCTTATATCACTGTCGTCATCGCATGATGACAAACAGACAACGGACAGAGTCAAAAGGCTTGACAAAAGCAAAGGTAATTTCATTTTTATAACTCGCATATCTCTAAAACTTTTATTTTAATACAAAAATATACAGCAAAAAGGCGCCGGAAAAAAAGTTTAGATATACAAGTGGATTTTATCGACCAAATAAAAAAGGTAGCTTGCGGCTACCCCTTGAATGACGTTATATAAATTGGAATAATCATTTTACATGACGTTTAACTCTACGTTTGCGCCTGCTCTGATTTTGCCTGTTCTTATAGCGCTTGATTTTCTGATAAGAAACATAAATTACCAATACAACGAGAGTTATTAGTATGACGGCTACCAATCCTCCTCCCAGGTTATCACCTTTCACATGCGACCACATATCAAGTACAGCCTGAGTGTTGTCTCCGGCATCACGTATGATGGCACATCTTGCCACTACACTGCTATCCGGATACTGGATAGGGTCTATCTGTATATGTCTTGCCTCAGGACCGAAGAAATAAGCCAGATTGGAATATGTTTCAAGAGTGGTATCAATCTTTTCCTCAAGAATCTCAGGTGTGGCTACGGCACTGACATAGCCTATGGTTTCCATATTTGCCAATGCTACATCAGGACGGCAAAGGTAATTTATAAAATAGCTTGCGGCCTTCCTGTTTCGCGAATAACGCGGAATCACCCAACCGTCAAACCAGACATTACTTCCTTCCATCGGCACTTCGTAACCAAGCTCCACTCCTACCGCGTCGGCTTCTTCTATAGCCCACACAGCATCGCCGCTCCATGTCATATTCAGGTATGCCTTGTTTTTTGTCATCATCTCCTTACCGAAATCAGCTTCCCAACCTGCAATATTAGGCTTCAGCTCTTTGAGATATTTTTCGGCTGTGGCAATTGCTTCGGGAGAATAATTGTTCATCAAATCTTCAACCCTTATATCGCCTTTTGCCAGAGCGTCACGGTTGGCATAAATCACAGCAGTACCGTATGCGTCGCGGTAACTGTCCTTCATCAGCAATTTGTTACGGAACTTACTGTCCCAGAGTGAATGCCATGTAGAAGCCTCCTCGCGTGTAACGTTACTCTTGTTATAAAGTATTCCTGCAGTTCCCCACATATAGCCCACGGCATATTTTGAAGTTGGACGTCCCGGGACACTGAGTTTCTCCATCTCGCCACGTACATAAGGCGATATGTTATGTATATAATTTGGCGTTTTGCCGAACGCAGTATCAATAGGCACCAGCAAATCCTTGACCAGCATTCGCTCTATAATATATTCAGACGGACAAACGACATCGAAATCCTCTTTTCCACGCTCTATCTTGGTAAGCATTATTTCGTTGATATCGAATGTCTGATATACTATACGGACATCTTCACCTGTCTGTTCCTTATACCACTCGGGAAAAGCGGCAAGCACTTCCTCGTCAATATAGTCTCCCCAGTTATATATCTTAAGGACATTCTCGCGCGACTCGCAGTCGTAACACCCCGGAAGGAGCATAACAGTCAGCAATGACAGAAATATTGTATAAAATTTCCTCATGACAAAAATGATTATTTTACGTTCTTCTTACCCGCACGGCGGTTTATCATTATAAGCATAACCAGCACAATCAGGAATATTATGGTAGATAACGGACGAAGCTCCGGAGTCAGACCGCCCTTTCTTGCATCGGAATAAATATACGTGGAAAGTGTCTCAAGACCTTCATTGCCGATAGTAAAGATGGTAACGGCAAAATCGTCGATGGAAATAGTTACGGCAAGCATGAAGCCGGCTATCATGCCGGGCAATATTTCCGGTATGATGACTTTCCTTAAAGCCTGTCCAGGAGTCGCTCCAAGATCGAGTGCGGCTTCATAAAGGTTCGGGTTCATCTGCTTAAGTCTTGGCAACACACTAAGCACCACGTATGGCGTACAGAATGCGATGTGAGCCATAAGGACAGTGGTATATCCCTGATGAATGCCGAGCGATACGAAGAGAAGAAACAAGGATACACCCATGATTATATCACCGTTCAGAATAGGAATGTTATTGATGAACGACACCATTTTTCGCTGTCGTAAGCGCATGTTATACATCCCTATAGCTGTAATCGTTCCTAAGGCAGTGGAAACGACAGCTGTGAGAAGCGCTATGGTTACAGTATTCCACAAAGCATTCACAAGAGAATGATGTGTACCTTGTACAAAAAGGTTTTCATAAAGCTTGGTGGAAAAGCCGGTCCAGTTTCCGAGTACCTTTGCTTCGGTAAACGAATAAATCATTATTATGATAATAGGAGAATAAAGCAGCAAAAGAAGCAGCCACAAATATCCATGACATAATATTTTCTTTACCATAATCCACCTCCTTCTCTCTCCTGATTATCATCGGAGGCAAAAAGCGTTGCAGCACCTATAAGGAACAGCATAATGAGCGAAAGCGCGGCACCGTAATTCCACATACTGTTGTTAATGTTCTCCTGTATTGTTGTACCGAAGAGTTTTATGTTGTTCATCGTAAGCAGCTCGGCTATCGCGAAAGTTGAAATTGTAGGCATAAACACCATCAGTATCCCACTCGCCACACCCGGCATGGATAGAGGAAGAATAGTCTTTGTAAATACCTGCAATGGTGTTGCTCCAAGGTCCTGGGCAGCCTCGATATAGCTGCGGTCCATCTTGACCAGTGTATTATAGATGGGGTAAATCATAAACGGAATGTAGTTATAAACCATACCGAAAATCAATGCCCCCTCTCCCAACGGTACACGGAAGAAATCGAACAGTGCCACCGTAGCAAGAGTACGTATCAGAATATTTACCCACATAGGCAGGATGAAAAGCGTCACTACTATCTGCGAATAGCCTGACTTGAGCCTGCTCAGAATATATGCTGCAGGATAACCCAAAAGAATGCAAATAAGAGTATTTATTATGGCAATACCTATGGAATAGATAAAAGTGTTCACCGCTTCTGGATGCGACATGAACTTAACGAAATTGCCGAAAGTAAAATTACCGTTCTCGTCGGTAAATGCGAATACCACAATCAATATAAGTGGCAGGACTACAAAAAATGCCGAAAAAATAATGTACGGCAACGTCCAGCTCTTACGCGAAGTAAGAAATATACGAATGTTACTTAGTTTCACCTCGTTTAACGTTATTGTTAGTTATTTAATTTTCTGTGTATAGTTATGTGTTCTGCCGGAATGCTGATACCCACATTGTCGCCCTTGTCCCAGATATCATTGGTATCGACATACACATCCTCGTCCCAGTCGGAATCAACTGTGATATGGTAATGATTTCCTTTATAAAGAATAAAACTGATGCTTCCGGTCAGGGTTCCGTCCTCCTGATTATCGTCAAGGACTACTCCGTCGAAAGAAACATCCACAATCACATCAGTACCAGGTTCTATGCCGGCAGTAGCTTCCTTCGTACACTCGAACTCGCAACCAAGAAACTCTACGTGGGTTTCGTCAATGACTTTTCCGTCGAAAGTGTTGCAGATTCTTTCCTTCCTCATTATATGTATATCATACGGCTTCACGAGCAAGCCAACTTCCGAACCAACCTCGAAGTGATGATAGTCCTGAACTACAAACTCAAATCCGTTTGTCTCGACAATCATTTCATAATGTACGCCCTTGAATATGCACGATGTAACTTTTCCGCGGAACTGTGCCGACTCATTTACATGGAATATATAAAGATCTTCAGGGCGTATTACGACATCAACCGGTGTGTTTTCCCCAAATCCCTCGTCCACACATTCAGCCTCGACTCCGGCAAAACGAACAAGACGGTCGCGAAGCATAACGCCATTAAGAATATTACTCTCGCCGATAAAGTCTGCCACAAAAGCATTTACAGGTTCATTGTATATATCCGTAGGTGTACCTATCTGCTGAATTTTTCCTTCGCTCATAACCACTATGGTGTCGCTCAATGTAAGCGCCTCTTCCTGATCGTGGGTTACATAAACAAAGGTTATGCCGAGACGTTTGTGCATCTCTTTAAGCTCCATCTGCATGTCCTTACGCATCTTGAGATCGAGAGCTGCAAGCGGCTCGTCAAGAAGCAATACATCCGGCTCATTGACAATAGCTCTGGCAATGGCAACACGCTGCTGCTGACCTCCTGAAAGTGAATTAACATCACGATATTCATAATCGCTCATACTCACCATCTTCAGGGCGTTCTTCACCTTGCGCATGATTTCGTCCTTAGGCATCTTCTTGAGTTTCAGGCCGAACGCTATATTGTCGTAAACATTCAAATGCGGGAATAAAGCATATTTCTGGAAAACTGTATTAACCGGACGCTTATGCGGTGGAGTCTGTGTAATTTCCTTACCATTGATTGTTATCACTCCTTCCGAAGCTGTCTGGAAACCAGCCAAAAGACGCAGCAATGTTGTTTTACCGCAACCTGAAGGTCCCAATATTGTTACAAACTCGCCTTTACGGATATTCAGGTTGATATCGTCAAGCGCAACCTTCTCGTCAAAGTATTTCGAGACATGAGAAATCTCGATTATGTTATTCACTGTTTCTTGCATTTCAAATAAAAAACTCTAAACGGCGGCAAAGTTACTTCTTTTTTGCATAAATAATCATCTTATCAAGACTTTTATATCAAAAAACATTGAATATTCGCAAATATATACCTTATACTTAATATATATTGCAAAAAAATGCATGTACACATTCTACTGCATACATGCACCTTCAAAAACAAAACTATGGTATCATTCCTCTATCAATCCTATAGACTTCCAGTTTTCAAGCAAGACACGGGAATCCTTCAAAGCGACACTACGTTCGATGTCATATTCATCCAACAGCAAATCGACCAATGTTTCCAAATCAAACTCTCTGTCCACGACATGTTCCCATAAATAAGCCGCAGAGGAATTCAATGTAACCAATTTATTGAAATCAACCTGTTCAAGACCTTCGCCTGTCACGACTTTCTGGCCCACAATTTCACGTAAAACAAATCCTTTCTTAATTCTCATATATTATATAATGTTATAATGTTTAAATCCATTCAAATGATATGATGTTTTATGTCATTTCACCGTATCATGACATAAAATAGAAGCAGCCGCGTCAGGAAGGCATTCCAAATGATATATTCCAACTATATCAATAATCCTGGTCAAAGTCCGGTGCAGACCATCGGCCATCTTTTTCTCCCATTTCATAGAAGATGCCGACGGCGCCAAAGCCGCATAAGCAGATATTCCTGAAAGTTTTCTTATGGCATTTTGGGGTGCCTGGCTAAGTCTTACCACAGCTTTCAGACGTACACCCTCGTTTTTGTAACATGGAGTTTTCCCGCTCCAGGGAGAACCGTAAATAATGGGATTGCCATTGTCATCGACCCTGACAACGGGATTATCATCGTTCAGCAACCATGTTCTCGGGATATTCTGCAACCATAATCGAGTGTGCGTACTTTTACCTGTACCGCTTTTACCCAGAAAAGCATATCCCAAGTTATCGGCAACAACAACTGAAGCATGAATCAACATTGTATTTCTGACGGATGTGAACAATGCATACAACAACATCAATGAGTTATTTATAACAAACAGGCCATGACCGTAATTTGTGCAGGCTCCCATATATAACTTACACTTGTTAATTCCGTTCCCTACTACCAGCAATCCTCCAAATTCCTTTAGACCACTGTTAAGGGCAATAATGAAAACACGTTGTTTTTCCGGACCTGACATTAAAGAGATATATGCTGTTTCATCGTCAAATTCCGCCATACGGCTTGAATTGTCAATAATATCTTTTCCATCAGAGCATAAATCTATATCCAAAACGAAAATAGAATCCGATATGTCCTTATCACATAAATCAGTATCAATCATATCCGAAACGAAAGGTCTGTAATTATCCATACCGTTCCATAATACGGAATTTTCAGGCATAGACACACTGAATTTATGTCCTCCAACTATATACGATCTAACCATATACAATAATTATATTATTTTAATCAAAAGTCTTCTATATATCGCAAGCAAATAACGTCTTACGGGCAATAACTTTCTCCATACTATATACATCAACCTCCAACTTCCCGAATCAGGATTGCATCTTTTGCCTTTTCTGACAACAGTTACAGCCTTTCCACATAAACGGCTGATATGACAATTCTCTGTTCCACGAATATTCCCATCTCCCATTAATGTAACAAAACCGTCATCCGAGATATTTATTATCCGATGCAACACATATACACCGTTATCAAGATGCGCAAGCGCTATATCCCCAATACGTGGTTCTCCGTATGATTTAAGGACTACACTATCTCTTTCGCCTACAATAAACGGCAGCATACTGCAACCCTTGGTATTTATGGTCACCATCGTTCCCTGTGATAAAAGTCTCTCCACTTCTCCCAAAATAATTTCATTAGGCATTACCAGCTTTTTCATCCGACTTTTTCTTTCTATATAAACTAACTATATTATCACAACGCTCTGCTATCTCGCTGCGATGTGTAATGAACACCAATGTCTTGTCATAATTATTTTTTATCAGACGCTCCATCAATCTATGTTCTGTTACAGCGTCAAGAGCCGAAGTAAACTCATCGAGCAACATAATACGTCCTTTGTTAAGCAAAGCCCTGGCAATGGCTATTCGCTGTGCCTGCCCCTCACTCAGTCCCTCTCCACCTTCACCACACAAAGTTTCAAGTCCATCAGGAAGCTCATAAACAAACTCGGCCGCCGCCATATAAAGGGCTTTTTTTATATCTTCTTCGGATATTGCCTTATTACCGCCTATAAGATTATCCCTGATTGTAGCACTCAGCAAACTGTTTCCCTGCGGAACATAATCAATATCAGCTCTTGAACTTGGAGAAGGACATGTTGTTTCACCAAATTCATTATATAACACCACATTTCCACTTTCAGGTTTAAGGAGACCCAACATAAGTCTCATCATTGTACTTTTACCGGCACCTGTTTCACCCATAATGGCAGTCGATGTGCCCGAAGAAAAATCATGACAGAAATTATCCAATATTTTCCTATCGCTGTCAGGATAGGCGAATGTGACATTCTCAAATCTGATTCCATTCCATGAGCCATGCACATTGCAGCCACAAACAGACGACTCTTCTTGTTCAGAATTATAAAGTTCTATAAGTCTGTCGGCAGATGCCATTGAATGAATCAAATTAGGCAAACGGCGACTCATGTCTGCTGTAGGACGCTGTATCTGTCCCACCAACTGAAGGAAGGCCGACAACATACCAAAGGTTATTATACCATCCTGCATACGATGCACTCCCCATATAAATGCTGTAAGATATCCAGTTGCAAATCCTGCCATGATAGCCAAACGTGACGTTATGGTAAATTTATTTCTTCTCATAACTTTATCAAACAGCGTTTTTTGGGCATCATCCAAACGCCTCAATATATATTCTGTTCTCGAAAGCGCTATTATAACAATACGTTTCTGAAGAGATTCCTGCAGAATAGACTGTACACGAGAGTCTGAATTACGGATTTCAGAGGTCAGCCTTTTAATCCGATGTGCCATAAAAGCTGAAATAAGCAGGAATAAAGGAAGGATACATATTATTACCCATGCCAAAGCCCTATTCATTGACCATAGGAATATGAAAGCCGCAAACAGCTGTACCAGAGTAATAACTGTCCCGGGCAACAGACGACATAAAGTATCGGCTACTACGCGAACATCTTCTTCCAGACGATTGACGACATCACCGGTATGCCACTTTTCCTTACCGGACCACCGTCCGTTCAAAGCCTTTCTGAAGAGACTATCTCTTAAGGAATTGCGCAACCCTACCTCAGTTTTGTTGTCCAAATATCCCTGTAAAGCCGAACATATTATTTCTACTGAAATAGCGACAATCAAACCTACAGAAAAGCCCGTAAGATTTGTTTCTGAATTAACAGCCGCATCAATCAACTCTTTACTTATCCAGATAAAAGCCAATGACGCTACTATTCTGACCACCCCCATAAACACAGAGGCAAATACCGGAGCTCTATATCCCGCCATCTGCCTCCACATCCATGAAACTGTATTGAATATCTCTAAAAAAGAATTCTTATTAACCAACATCGTCAGGAGAATGTTATTCACGTGTTATACCTATATCCTGCCAATGGTTCATATATACCAAAGCATCATCCAGGGCACGGCTGTAATCCATACCAAACTCGCTGCAAAGCATTTCGGCCAAAGTATCTTCGTCAAATTCTTCCTGGCCTATCTCGCGTATTAAAAAAGCCGCCTCATCGCTTAGAGGAATCAGCATATCATATTCGGATGCCTCCATATCACTTCCACCAAGGATATATCCATCAGGTCCCTTTTCTAATTCTATATCTTTTTTCAATCTCATACCCAGACTATTACCTGTTTTTCCTGCGCAAATTTACTAAAAAAGGATAAATAATTCAAATTAAGCGCTTATGATACTATAAAAAACTTACCACTTTATTATGTTAATAACATTCCAAAGTTTAAATTTGTTTTTATGAGACATTGAGAAACGGTATAAATACAGTTTAACGGACGCTAAACAAAATCTGAACACATATAAACAATCCACAGACAAATATTCATCTTCTTTTTTTGAAATGAAACAGCATTGTGCTACCTTTGCCGCGTATTTATAAATGGCATTTTAACTAAAAGAAAGATGATATATCCCCTTAATTTTGAACAGAAAATAGGGTTCGACCAAATACGTTCGCTAATAAAGCAAAAATGTTTGTGTACATTAGGCGAAAAAAAAGTGGACGAAATGGCTTTTTCCGATGATTTCAGCAATGTAAACCTATTACTGGACCAGGTTAATGAGTTCACGCAAATACTGCAGGGAGAAAATGATTTCCCGGACCAGAACTTTTTCGATGTGCGCCCTTCGCTGAAAAGAATAAGAATTGAAGGAATGTACATGAACGAAGCCGAACTTTTTGACCTCAGACGTTCACTCGAGACTATCAGGGATATTGTCATGTTTTTCCAAAAAGACAATAACGACGATACCGAGGAAGACGAGAAATCCAGTCCATACCCGACATTATACAAACTGGCTGAGGACATCATGGTCTTTCCGCAACTTACCGCAAAAATAAACAACATACTCGACAAATTCGGAAAGATTAAGGACAATGCCTCACCTGAACTATTGTCCATCAGACGAGAACTGTCATCTACAGCAGGCAGCATATCAAGAAGCCTAAACTCCATTTTGAGACAGGCACAATCTGAAGGTTTTGTTGACAAGGACGTTACTCCTACCGTCCGCGACGGGCGACTCGTAATACCTGTAGCGCCGGGTATGAAAAGAAAAATCAGGGGTATCGTTCACGATGAATCGGCAACAGGAAAAACTGTATTCATAGAACCGGCCGAAGTGGTAGAAGCAAACAACAGAATACGTGAGCTGGAAGGCGAAGAAAGAAGAGAAATAATAAGAATTCTCACAGAATTCTCAAAAGAAATACGTCCACACATTCCGGCTATACTCATTTCATACGAATTTCTCGCGAAAATAGATTTCATCAGGGCAAAGGCTCTGTTTGGCATTGACATAAAGGCTGTCAAGCCCGCAATGGAAAACAGCAGGACTATAGACTGGTTTGATGCAATACACCCGCTGTTGAGAATAAACCTCGAGAAACATAACAAGAAAGTGGTACCGCTGGAAATAGCTTTAAACCGTAAAGACAGAATACTTCTTATATCCGGTCCTAACGCAGGCGGTAAATCAGTCTGCCTGAAGACAGTAGGACTGTTGCAATATATGCTGCAATGCGGCATACCTGTACCAATGAACGAACGAAGCCATGCCGGTATATTCAGCGACATATTCATAGATATAGGCGACGAACAGAGTATAGAAGACGACCTCAGTACATATTCTTCACACCTTACAAACATGAAGAATATGATGAAATACTGCAACGAAGGAAGTATTATACTTATCGATGAATTCGGTGGAGGTACTGAACCGCAAATAGGTGGTGCCATAGCCGAGGCAGTTCTGAAACGCTTCAATGCCAAAAAGACATTCGGAGTGATTACCACACACTATCAGAACCTGAAACACTTTGCCGAAGACAATGAAGGCGTCATAAACGGAGCCATGCTATACGACAGACACGAAATGCGCGCGCTATTCCAATTACAGATAGGTAATCCGGGAAGTTCTTTTGCCGTTGAGATAGCAAGGAAGATCGGACTTCCGGAAGACGTTATAGCCGATGCTTCGGAAATAGTAGGTAGCGAATACATACAAAGCGACAAATATCTGCAGGACATCGTCCGCGACAAACGATACTGGGAGACAAAGCGCCAGAATATCCGTAAACGCGAAAAACAAATGGAGGACACCATAGCCAGATATGAAAAGGATATGGAAGAACTCGAAAAAAGCAGAAAAGAAATTCTGCGCAAAGCAAAGGAAGAAGCAGAAAAGATTTTGCAGGAATCCAACGCCAAAATAGAAAACACCATACGTGCCATTAAAGAAGCACAAGCCGACAAGGAGAAAACACGATTGGCCCGTCAGGAACTGTCAGATTTCCGTCGTGAGGTAGAAGAAATGGAAAAGGCGGCTATGGAAGAAAAAATAGCGCGCAAAATGAACCAGCTCCGCGAAAAGCAGGAACGCAAAAAAGAGAAAAAAGGACAAAAGGCAGAACAGAAAAACGTTATAGCTGCACCAAAAGTTAAACCGATACAGACAGGCGATTATGTCCGCATAAAAGGACAGACAAGCACCGGTCAGGTATTGGAAATAAACGGTAAAAACGCAGTTGTGATGTTCGGTCTGATGAAAACAAACGTAAAGACTGAACGACTGGAACATACAGACGCTCCAAAACCATCGATGGCAGCACCCGCAAAGGCAACCTTTGTAAGTTCGGCAACACAAAGCAGCATGTACGAGAAAAAGCTGAATTTCAAGCATGAAATAGACGTACGGGGCATGAGAGGCGACGAAGCCATCCAGGCTGTTACATATTTTATTGACGACGCAATACTTGTTGGAGCGAAAAACGTAAGAATACTGCACGGTACTGGCTCAGGAATCCTGCGAACACTTATCAGACAATACCTCGCTACAGTACCCGGAGTTTCAAGTTTCAACGACGAGCATGTACAATTCGGAGGTGCCGGAATAACAGTTGTAAATTTATAATATGCCGAAACGGCAAACGATAATAGAAAAAGGATTTAGAAATGAAATCAATCAGAGAGCTATACAGAATAGGAACAGGACCGTCAAGCAGCCACACTATGGGTCCGCGAAAGGCTGCAGAAATGTTCCTCAAGAAACACCCTGAAGCCGCATCGTTTCAGGTAATACTATACGGAAGCCTTGCAGCCACCGGAAAAGGACACATGACAGATGTTGCGATATTGGACACGCTTCAGCCACAAGCGCCGGTAGAAATTATATGGAAATCGCATGTATTCCTCCCCTTTCATCCAAACGGGATGACATTCAAATCGCTCGATGCTAACAAACGCGTCACCGACGAATGGACTGTATTCAGCATAGGTGGAGGAGCTCTTGCCGAAGAAGGACAAGGAATGACAGTGACCAAAGACATCTACGACATGAAAAACATGAGCGAAATTCTTGAATGGTGCAAGAATACAGGCAAAAGCTATTGGGAATATGTAGAACAATGCGAGGGTCCGGGAATATGGGAGTTTCTTTCAGAGGTATGGGAAACGATGAAAGCTGCCGTTTACCGAGGACTTGACGCTGAGGGAGTATTGCCAGGTCCACTTAACCTTCCAAGAAAAGCATCATCATATTACATTCGCGCCAAAGGATATAAAGACTCACTCCGCTCAAGAGGACTTGTTTTTGCATACGCGCTTGCAGTAAGCGAGGAAAATGCCGCCGGAGGAAAAATCGTTACAGCCCCCACATGTGGCTCATGCGGAGTTGTGCCTGCGGTATTACTGCATCTGCAGAAAAGCCGTGAATTCAGCGACGCAAGAATATTAAGAGCTCTTGCCACCGCCGGACTTATTGGAAATATAGTAAAACAGAATGCATCAATATCCGGTGCCGAAGCAGGATGTCAGGCAGAAGTCGGAGTAGCATGTTCAATGGCATCTGCCGCCGCAAGCCAACTGTTCGGCGGAAGCCCGGCACAAATAGAATATGCGGCCGAAATGGGACTGGAACATCACCTCGGGATGACATGCGACCCTGTTTGCGGCCTCGTACAAATACCTTGTATTGAAAGAAACGCATACGCCGCCGCACGCGCGCTTGACGCAAATATTTATTCAGCTTTCACTGACGGACACCACCGTGTTTCTTTCGACCGTGTTGTTGAAGTAATGAAACAGACAGGACACGATCTTCCTTCATTATACAAAGAAACGAGTGAAGGCGGATTGGCAAAGAATTACAAACAGATGTAAAAAAACAAAGGGTTAATAAGTTGGAAAGCCCAAACTTATTAACCCTTTGATTATATGAAACATTAATTGAAATAATAAAGGAATGTAGCAACTCCTTCGAGCGCTTTCTTCTTTTGATCTTTTATTTCGATAGAGAATTTAATCTCTGCCTTGGCAACCCCACGAAGATTAACCAGCGACTGCAAATCAGCAACAAGTCTCACACTCTGACCTGAAAGGACAGCCTGACCGAATTTCATCTTGTCCATACCGTAATTGACCATCATCTTCAGGTTATTTACTTCGATTATCTGGTTCCAAAGATATGGAAGGATTGAAAGTGTAAGATATCCATGTACGATAGTACTTTTATAAGGGCTTTCCACCTTTGCCCTCTCAATATCCACATGTATCCACTGATGATCCAAAGTTGCATCCGCAAACTGATTTATACGTTCCTGAGGTATCTCCAACCAATCAGAAACACCAATCTGTTTTCCTACCAACTGTGCAAACTCATCATAAGAATTAATGACAACTTTTCCCATAATATATAATTCATTAATATTTTTTATATTTGACAGCAAAGATACTGAAATATACCGTAAACAGGCAAAAAAAGAGACATTAATTACACATAAAAGCATGTATTGTGCAATTATTTCATAAATATTTACCAGTAAGACGTTTAGGAGACCCATGCCATGAACATCCCAGGCAATACACTTCTGTAAGATCAAAACCTTCAAGACTCTCTTCCGGATATTTCGGAACAACGTTATGATTTTCATCTACATAAACCAGACGGCGCTCACCTCCGGCATTCTTCACATACATCGATGCAATTTTACACTGCGGACAAAGTTGTTTCTTCATATTCAATCCAATATTAACGTATCATTTACTTTTTAAGTATAATTATAGTAACAGCCGAAATTATAAGCAATATTCCTATAGCAATCGTCAAAGTAAAAGCCTCACCAAATACTACTATGCCGACAATAACTGCCGTTACCGGCTCCATAGCTCCCAATACAGATGTCTTAGTGGCCCCTATGTGTTTTATGGCTTCTATTAAAGTAAGGTTCGACACTATGGTTGGTATTATGGCAAGCAAAAACAGGTTACCGGCAGTTGTCAAATCGGGTATCGAATGTAAACTCCCTGTTGACGACATTCCTGCAAGCAATATTACCGTACTGAAAAGAAACACATAAAAAGTCAGTTTCAGTCCTTTCAGGCTCTGATTCTTGCGTTGCCCCACCGTAACAAGATATAAAGCATAGCCTACAGCCGAAATCAACACTATACCCACTCCCAATATATTAGTCTCACCTTGTGCCTCCGAATACGAGAGCGCATATACTCCGGCTATAGCCATCAGAATAGCCAACGTACGAAACAAAGAATTTCTCTCACGAAAGAAAATCATCATAACCAGAGTCGTTATTACCGGATACATGAAATGAATGGTGGTGGCAACACCCGACGGCATGAACTTGTATCCCCATAACAGAAATACTGAAGAAATAAGATAAAAAATTGAAAGCAGCAATAGCGTAGGCAAGTCTGACTTCTCTATGCCAAAAGAGACCTTCCTTATTTTCAGAAGAACAGCCAATGCTATTGTAGCAAAAAGAAATCTATACGAAATGACATTCATAAAGTCCATACCATGCCGCATGGCAGGAATGGCAAACAACGGAATCAATCCGAACGACGCCGAAGATATTATACCATAAATCAGTCCGTTTAGTTTATTCATATTCCATGATATTATCGAAACGGAGGCAAAGATAGTAAATAAACCTTAGGAGGCAATTTCTTATTGTCAAAATGATAATTTAAGTAAGTAATAATAATAAAATACGGACCGATGCCAAGTTTGATTGAAAAAATTCCATTCTCGCCATAGTTCATAAATACATAATGACAGAATTTTATTATACAAATGAGCTATTCATGTAAAGATTAATATACATAAATAACACATCAACACAAACCAATCAAATATAGCGACATAATAACACATATAAAACTTACTATTCTACGGCAAATATAGAGCGAAAAAACATAATTTCCAATCTTATTTCTGCCCAAACATAAAACATGAAGAAACCTTTAATAAAATGACAAGGCATTCCAATCAAGATTTCAGCACGTTTCTAATGAAATGACAGGCCATTTTTCATCGTCATTGGCCTTAACAAATAAATCCATTTTAACTATTCTGCATTATTTAATCGCCATATCAGCAACCAAAAGTGCACATAAGATTAACAGTTCATTCTATTTTGATGAAAGCCAACTGATAGTACATTCACTAAAAGCGGCATAATACAATCTTTTTAATACATAATACACAAATATCCTTTCTTTTTGCACAAGGACTATTTATTATATAATTCAATCAATATTATACCATATTATTATGGACTCTGTTTTAGGTTTAAGCCGCAGAAGCACTAACAACAGAACTATACAAAAAAAGCCCCATAATCAATTGATTACAGAGCTTATTTTGCGGAAGCTGGGGGATTCGAACCCCCGGTACGGTAACCCGTACGTCAGTTTAGCAAACTGGTGGTTTCAGCCACTCACCCAAACTTCCTTCCTTGGTAGCGCCTACGGGACTCGAACCCGTGTTTCAGCCGTGAGAGGGCCGCGTCCTAGACCGCTAGACGAAGGCGCCATAAAAAAAAAGTGACCGCGACAGGATTCAAACCTGTAACCGGCTGATCCGTAGTCAGCTACTCTATTCAGTTGAGCTACGCGGCCATCTTACATTACTACTGGCGGAAGCTGGGGGATTCGAACCCCCGGTACGGTAACCCGTACGTCAGTTTAGCAAACTGGTGGTTTCAGCCACTCACCCAAACTTCCTTCTTTTCAGTAGTGCATTTCTTTAAATGCGGTGCAAAGATATGCGTACTTTCCGATATATCCAAACATTTTCATACATTTTTGTCCTTTTTTTTGTTACTTTTTAATAGTCGTTTGATTATAAAGTAGTTAATAAAATATACTTTTTACATTATGATTTCATTGAGGAGATAAGCCACATTATTTTATATTAATATGCACTTGATTTTAATCAAAATAACTTTGTAATTAATACAAATTAATAATATACCTAATTGTAGGTATTGTATAGTATGGTATTTATTAGTATCTTTGCAGTGGTTAAAAATCATTTTAAACAATAAAATATTAATCACTATGGTAATGAATTTCAAAGAAGGTCGTTGGAACCATGAAATCAATGTCACAGATTTTGTAAAGACAAACATCACTCCTTACGAGGGTGACGCTTCATTTCTGGCAGGTCCGACAGAACGCACAAAGGCAGTTTGGAACAAATGTTTGGAAGCTTTGGCCGAAGAACGCGCTAACAACGGAGTACGCTCGCTTGACCCTTCGACAGTTTCTACCATCACATCATTCGCTCCAGGGTATATAGATAAGGATAACGAGGTTATTGTAGGTTTGCAGACTGACGAAGTTCTGCGCCGCGCAATCAAGCCTTTCGGAGGTATTAAGGTTGTAGAAAAAGCATGCCGTGAAAACGGTGTAGAAGTAGATCCAAAGGTTAAGGATATTTTCACTCACTATCGCAAGACTCATAACGACGGTGTATTCGATGCTTACACTGAAGAAATACGCTCATTCCGCTCACTGGGATTCCTTACTGGTTTGCCTGACAACTATGCACGCGGACGTATAATCGGTGACTACCGCCGTCTTGCACTTTACGGTATCGACCGTCTTATCGAATCAAAACAGGATGATTTACGCCATCTGACAGGTCCTATGACTGAAGCACGCATCCGCCAGCGTGAGGAAGTGGCAGAACAGATAAAGGCCCTGAAGGAAATCAAAGTTATGGGCGAGCAATATGGTCTTGACCTCAGCCGTCCGGCTACTAACGCTCAGGAAGCTGTTCAGTGGGTATATATGGCATATCTTGCTGCTGTTAAGGAACAGGATGGTGCTGCGATGTCACTTGGTAACGTTTCATCATTCCTTGATATATATATTGAATATGATATGGCTCACGGTCTGTTGGACGAGATACATGCACAGGAATTGATTGACCAGTTCGTAATCAAGTTGCGTATGGTTCGTCACTTGCGTATGCAGGCTTACACAGATATCTTCGCAGGTGACCCTACATGGGTAACTGAAGCTATCGGCGGACGCTTCAACGACGGACGTACAAAGGTTACAAAGACTTCATTCCGTTTCTTGCAGACTCTTTACAACCTCGGCCCATCACCTGAACCAAACTTGACAGTTCTTTGGAGCCCTGAACTTCCGGAAGGATTCAAGAACTTCTGTGCTCAGGTTTCTATCGATACATCATCTATCCAGTACGAAAACGACGAACTGATGCGTGAAGTACGTAACTCTGACGACTACGGTATCGCATGCTGCGTATCTTATCAGGATATAGGCCGCCACATCCAGTTCTTCGGTGCACGTTGTAACCTTGCAAAAGCTCTTCTTCTTGCAATCAACGGTGGTAGATGTGAGAACACAGGTACACTGATGGTTAAGGACATTCCTGTATTGAGCGGTGACGTTCTTCAGTTTGAAGAAGTTCTTGCCAACTACAAGAAGGTATTGAAGGAAATGGCTCGTGTTTACAACGAAGCTATGAACATCATCCACTATATGCACGACAAGTATTACTACGAAAAGGCTCAGATGGCTTTCGTTGATACTGACCACGTGATAAATCTTGCATACGGTGTGGCTGGTATGTCAATCGCTGTTGACTCACTCTCAGCTATCAAATATGCTAAGGTTAAGGCTAAACGTAACGATATCGGCCTGACTGAAGGATTCGAAATCGAAGGTGAATTCCCATGCTTCGGTAACGATGATGACCGAGTTGACCACTTGGCTGTTGACCTGATATACTACTTCGACGAAGAGTTGAAGAAACTTCCTATCTACAAGAACGCTAAGCCAACACTTTCTATCCTTACTATCACTTCGAACGTTATGTACGGTAAGAAGACAGGTGCTACTCCTGACGGTCGTGCCAAAGGTGTCGCTTTCGCTCCGGGTGCCAACCCAATGCACGGACGTGACAAAAACGGTGCAATTGCATCACTGAGCTCAGTAGCAAAACTTCGTTACCGCGACTCACAGGACGGTATCAGTAACACATTCTCTATCGTACCTAAATCACTGGGAGTGGATATGGAAAACCGTATCGAAAACCTGGTTACAATGATGGACGGTTACTTCGTGAAAGGCGCGCACCACCTGAACGTAAACGTACTGAACCGCGAAATGCTTGAAGATGCGATGGAACATCCAGAGAAGTATCCACAGCTGACAATCCGTGTTTCGGGATATGCCGTAAACTTCATCAAGCTGAGTCGCGAACATCAGCTGGAAGTTATCTCACGTAGTTTCCACGAACGTATGTAATAGAATCGCGTATCTCGTCATTCTCAGATTACAGATTGGCGACGACAAGATACTATATAAAGCAGAGGCTGCCAATCAAAGAAAAAGCAGTCTCTGCTATTTTTTAATATCATGCCAACAGGTCATATTGACATCTCAATAACTATATTCAGACATCTGTCTAAAATAATAGCCGCTTTATGATAAGAGTACATTCATACGAATCGCTTGGCACATACGACGGACCGGGCATCCGCCTTGTAGTATTCCTCCAGGGATGCAATTTCCGTTGTCTGTATTGTGCCAATCCTGACACAATAGACGCAAAAGGAGAAAGCAAGGAAACAGCTCCTGAGGAAATACTTAAGATGGCTGTAAGCCAGAAGCCTTTTTTCGGCAAAAAGGGAGGTATAACTTTCAGTGGTGGAGAACCTACATTTCAGGCCAAAGCGCTTGTTCCATTATTTAAAATGCTGAAAGAAGCAGGAATCCACATCTGCGTGGATACAAATGGGGGAATATGGAATGACGATGTAAAGGAAATGCTTTCATTGGCCGACCTCGTTCTGCTTGATGTAAAAGAGTTCAACCCTTCCAGACACAAGACCCTCACAGAACGTAGCAACGAGCAAACACTGAAAACGGCGGCATGGCTTGAAGAAAACGGAAAACCGTTCTGGCTTAGATATGTGTTGGTTCAGAGGTACAGCGCCTTCAATGAAGACATGGAAGCACTTGGCGAGCATTTCAAGGATTACAAACATATTGAAAGAGTTGAAATCCTCCCATACCATACTCTCGGAGTACATAAATACGAAGCCATGAACATGGAATACAAGTTGAAAGGCGTAGAATATAATACACCGGAACAGCTTGAAAACGCAAAGACTATTTTCCAGAAATATTTCAAGACTGTTTATGTAAATTGATTTTCTGAAAAAAAATTATGATTGCCGTGCAGTAATACGACCAATTCCTCGTTTACAATATACAAGCAAAGAATATAACAAAACGACAATTTTAAAATATCAACATTAAGATATTAATAAAAGAACAGTCACAACCATCAATAACACAAAACAACGAAAATGTAAAAAAGACTATTTATAATCCTATTTGCATTTGCAATCAGACAAAATTCAATTTTTTAAATGCGTGCACCCCGCGAATCACTTCGCAGGGTGCGCCCAATTAATAACAAACTTTTTTACTTATTTGTGGTTTACGTAATTTATATATGACTAACACTGCAAAGGTAAGAACGACAGCAATCATACGCAATACCTAAAAATAGGTATTTTTCAGAGTTTCATTTTCACTTCGCTTATATCAACCAGTTTGTTCACAATGGCATAAATTGTAAGTCCCGCTGCCGAATGTATCTGAAGCTTGCGAGTTAAATTCCTTCTATGTGTGATAACCGTATGCACAGATATGTAAAGTTTCTCAGCAATTTCCTTGTTTGTCATACCTCTGACCACACATCCAAGTATTTCTTTTTCGCGCTGGCTCAATGAGTCGGTATCTTCATCATCTTCTTCAAAATTCATCATCAAAGATATCTTTGACGACAAGCTTTCAATATTATCAAAAAGATTTATACTGTCATCGTATCCTTTCAGCACATTTGAATCCACTACAGAGCAAATGAGTGAAATGAATTTAGTTTCGTGCGCTTCGTACTTTTGCTTCAGTTCTTCCAGATTAATCCACCCGTCAAACATAGGATTAATTATAAGTATATCCGGTTTATGTGATTCCATACATAAATGAAGCCCGTCAATGGAAGACACTTCAAGTGTCTGAATATTCAAGTCAGGCAAATGTTTCAGTACAGAAATCAGACCGGTTCTTACTATCATGGACGTTTCTGCCACTGCTATGTTTATAACATCCTGCGATTTCATTTTGCCTCCTTTTCCAATTTCTTTATTGCAGGCACAAACAGGAAATCCTCTACCCTATTGTGCGACGCCAAATCTTCCTCACAACTGAAAATATCAAACAAGGTAGCATTGAGCAAACGGTTGTTTCCTCCTGATGGGAAATACTTTATGATGATATTCTTGAGTTCAGTGAGTTTGGTGTCTATATGTTCGTGATGGCTGGCAAATACACTTATATTATATTCCTCCGGATGTTCTCCGCCAAGAAGTCTCTCCACGTATGTAAACACATTTTTGTTTTCATGCTCCATGTGTTTCTTAACCTCATCAACGTATGCATCGAAGAAACGAAGTATAAGGAATGTCACCTCTTTCTCTTTTGAATCGCCAATAGCCTCTATCAGTTTCTTTCTTATCGAAGGCAATTGGAAGTCAAGGAAATAGCTATGAGCCTCCCTTAGATAGCTCATCAATGATTGGATGGATATACCTTCCAGATGATCCTGCATCCTGAAACTGTCCTCAATAAGGAAATTTACTACTGCAAGAAATGTATTACAGTCAACATTATTTATTTCACAGACTTCGCGTACATTCCTATCCCCAAATCCAAGAGATATACCAAAACGGCTTAATACTTGAAGGAGAGCATAATTCTCGCATATCAGGTCGCTCATTTTATCGGTCGGTCTGTAAATTCTTGTCCTATACATATTCAATACACTGTCCATAATTTTGTTCGCTTGCAAAATAATATATATAAATCAGACTTGTCAATACCTATTTTTAGGTATATTTCATGATTACAAAGTTAACAGAAAGAATCTAATTTCATACTTTAATTTTCAAAATCTGATTGAATGTAATATCTTTGCATTAATAAACACGAAACAGGATGTCTGATAGCAAATACATTTCAATAAAAGGCGCAAAGGTAAACAACCTTAAGAATATAGACGTTGACATACCACGCAACAAACTGGTTGTCATAACCGGCCTTTCCGGCTCAGGAAAATCGTCATTGGCATTCGATACTCTTTATGCCGAGGGGCAAAGAAGATACGTAGAAAGCCTGTCATCGTATGCCCGCCAGTTTCTTGGCAGAATGGGTAAACCGGAATGTGATTTCATAAAAGGTATCCCGCCTGCAATAGCAATAGAACAGAAAGTAATAAGCCGTAATCCGCGTTCAACCGTAGGAACTTCTACTGAAATTTACGAATATCTGCGACTGTTGTTTGCAAGGGTAGGAAAAACATATTCACCGGTAAGCGGCGAACTGGTAAAAAAAGACAGTCCTGAAGATATTGTCAACTGTATGCTGTCGTATCCAAAAGGTACAAGATATACTGTATTGACTCTATTGCTTCCACGCGACGGGCGTACTCATCAGGAACAGTTGGATATGGACTTCAAGCAAGGTTTCACTCGTCTTGAAGTTGACGGAGAAATAGTCCGCATAGAAGACTATACCTACAACGAAAGCGACAAGGTATATCTGCTGATAGACCGTATGAGCTGCAATGATGACAAGGACTCCATAAGCCGACTGACTGATTCTGCCGAGACAGCGATGTACGAGGGTGACGGAACATGCATGTTACGTTTTTACATGCCCGACGGCGAAACAAGGCTTCACTGTTTCAGCACAAAATTCGAAGCCGACGGTATCAAGTTCGAAGAGCCTACAGACCAAATGTTTTCATTCAACTCACCTATCGGTGCATGCCCTACTTGTGAAGGGTTCGGCAAAATAATCGGCATAGACGAACACCTCGTAGTACCTAACAGAGCCTTAAGCGTTTACGATGGAGCCGTCATGTGCTGGCGAGGCGAGAAAATGGGCGAATGGCTTCAGGAATTCCTGCGTGAAGCGCCAAAACACAATTTCCCGATATTCACACCATATTACGAACTTACCGAAGAACAGAAAGATTATCTGTGGCACGGTCCGCGCGACAAGGTATGTATAGATACATTCTTCAAAATGCTGGAAGAAAACCAGTACAAGATTCAATACAGAGTAATGCTGGCACGCTACAGAGGTAAGACTACTTGTCCTACATGCAAAGGTGGCAGACTGAAGAAAGAAGCCACATACGTCAAGGTTGGAGGAAAAAATATTTGCCAGCTTGTGGATATGCCAGTAACCGAACTGAAAGAATTTTTCCGTACTCTGCAACTTAACGAGCATGACACATTGGTAGCCCAAAGACTTCTGAATGAAATAAACAGCCGTATCAATTTCCTCATCGATGTAGGATTAGGATATCTCACGCTTAACCGCCTTAGCAATACATTGTCGGGAGGTGAAAGCCAGCGTATCAATCTCGCTACGTCATTAGGAAGCAGTTTGGTCGGCTCTCTATATATACTTGACGAGCCAAGCATCGGGTTGCATAGCCGCGATACAGACAAACTTATAAAAGTGCTACGCCAGCTTCAGCAGCTTGGCAATACAGTAGTAGTGGTTGAGCACGATGAGGAAATAATCCGTGCTGCCGACTATATTATCGATATAGGTCCTAAAGCCGGACGACTTGGCGGTGAAGTAGTCTATAAGGGAGACATGAAGGACTTGCAGAAAGGAAGCAACAGCTACACGGTGAAATATCTGCTGGGCGAAGAAACAATTCCTCTCCCTCTAAGCCACCGTTCATGGAACAATTATATAGAAATAAAAGGGGCACGAGAAAACAATCTGAAGGGAATTGACGTAAAATTCCCGCTAAACATAATGACTGTAGTTACCGGGGTAAGCGGTTCCGGAAAGAGTACACTTGTACGCGACGTGTTCTATAAAGCGCTAAAACGTGAATACAGCGAGGCAAGTGAGCGTCCCGGAGAATTTGTCTCACTTGAAGGAGACATAAGGATGATAAACGACATTGAGTTTGTCGATCAGAATCCTATAGGAAAATCATCGCGAAGTAATCCTGTGACATACGTCAAGGCTTACGATGAAATCAGAAAACTGTTCGCCGAACAGCCTCTGTCCAAACAGATGGGATATTCTGCCGGATATTTTTCTTTCAACACCGAAGGCGGAAGATGCGAAGAATGTAAAGGTGAAGGTACAGTGACCGTAGAAATGCAATTCATGGCAGACCTTGTACTGGAATGCGAATCATGCCATGGGAAACGTTTCAAGAACGATGTTCTGGAAGTTAAATTTGAAGGCAAAAACATTTACGACATACTGGAGATGACAGTGAACCAGGCAATAGAATTCTTTACAGAACATAATCAGAAGAAGATTGTAAAGAAACTGATGCCACTGCAGGAAGTAGGTCTTGGATATATCAAATTGGGACAGTCATCTTCAACCTTGTCTGGAGGTGAAAACCAAAGAGTAAAACTTGCATATTTCCTCAGTGTGGAAAAATCTCAGCCTACGATATTCGTGTTTGACGAACCGACTACCGGTCTGCATTTCCACGATATAAAGAAATTGCTCGAAGCCTTTGACTCATTGATAGCGCGTGGACACACGATTGTTATTATAGAACATAACATGGACGTAATAAAATGTGCAGACTATGTAATCGATCTCGGTCCTGAGGGCGGCGACAAAGGCGGTAATCTGGTTATAGCAGGAACTCCGGAAGAAGTTGCCAAATGCGGTGCTTCCTATACCGGACAGTTTCTTGCAGAAAAAATGAACCTATAAAAAAATTACATACATATTTCTTTCCAAAGGTTGTGTAACGTACGTAAAAATGTTGCACAACCTTTGTTTTTATTATCTATTTACCATGAAAAAGACAAAATGAAACATGAACTAAAGAATTTGTTACATTAAGATATTACATATTTAGCCATAAGAACTAAATTTGCATCTGTTACGGAATATAAAAGGCCGTAAATAATACCAAGGAAAACATAAATATATAAACTGTCATGAATTTTAAAATCTTATTACAGACTGGTATTTTCTGTGCTATTCTATCTTCATGCGCACAAGAAAATAAGTACCCTTATCAAGACCCTTCATTATCACCTGAAGAAAGAGCTGAAGACCTGCTGAAACGACTCACTCTTGAAGAAAAAGCATTATTGATGCAAAATGAATCTCCGGCAATAGAAAGATTAGGAATAAAGGCATACGACTGGTGGAACGAAGCATTACACGGAGTGGCAAGAGCCGGATTGGCTACCGTTTACCCGCAAGCCATTGGTATGGCAGCATCGTTCGACAATGAGCTGTTATACGAAGTTTTCACGTCAGTGTCGGACGAAGCAAGAGCCAAATCTACAGAATTCAGCAAAAATGGAAAACTGAAAAGATATCAGGGACTGACAATGTGGACTCCAAACGTAAATATATTCAGAGACCCACGTTGGGGAAGAGGTCAGGAAACATACGGTGAGGACCCATATCTGACTTCACAAATGGGAGTTGCAGTAGTAAAAGGATTACAAGGTCCCGACGATGCCCAATACGACAAGCTTCATGCCTGTGCGAAGCATTATGCCGTACACTCAGGTCCGGAATGGAACAGACATAGTTTCAATGCCGAAAACATTTCTCCGAGGGACTTGTGGGAAACCTACCTCCCGGCTTTCAAAGAACTGGTTCAGGAAGCCGATGTAAAAGAAGTCATGTGTGCATACAATCGTTTCGAGGGTGAGCCCTGCTGTGGAAGCAACAGGCTGCTGACTCAGATTCTTCGCGACGAATGGGGCTTCGACGGTATAGTGGTTTCAGACTGTTGGGCCATCAACGATTTCTGGACAAAAGGGAATCATGAGACACATCCGGACAAGAACCACGCCATCGCTGACGCAGTATCTAACGGGACTGACCTTGAATGTGGTCCAAACTATTCTTCACTTCCTGAAGCCGTAAAAGCAGGACTCATAACAGAAGAACGTATAGACACTTCACTGAAAAGACTCCTTAAAGCCAGATTTGAATTAGGAGAAATGGACGAAAATACATCATGGAGCGAAATACCTTATTCTGTTGTAGATTCGAAAGAACATAAGGAACTTGCACTCAAGATGGCAAGAGAATCAATGGTACTTTTACAGAATAGAAACAATATCCTTCCACTTAGAGGAAATGAAAAAATTGCTCTTGTAGGGCCTAACGCCAACGATTCCATCATGCAGTGGGCAAACTACAATGGTTACCCATCACATACAATCACACTGCTGGAAGCTCTAAAAAATACTATTCCGGCTGAAAATCTGATTTACGAACAAGGTTGCGACCGCACAGAAACCACTACACTGGAAAGCACATTCAGCCAATGCAGTTATGACGGGAAACCTGGTTTCAAGGCTACATACTGGAATAATACAGAAATGAATGGCGAACCCGCAACCGTCACACACGTAAGTACACCTTTCCACTTCATCACTACAGGAGGTACAACTTTTGCTTCAGGAGTAAACATTCAGAACTTTTCAGCTAAATACGAAAGCATCCTGAAACCTGCAAAAGATACAGACATAAATTTCTGTTTCACCGCACATGCCCAAATTAAATTATACATAAACGGCGAAAACGTTGGAGAAGGAAGATTTATCAAAAACAACGAGAGTCTTTACACCCTCAAAGCAAAAGCCGGACAGGAATACGACATCACCATCGAATACATATTCAACAGTAACGACCGTGCCGCGTCATTGGATTTCGATATGGGTTACTACGTTCCTGTAAATTTACAGAAAAGCGTCAATAAGGTAAAAGATGCTGATATAATAATATTTGCCGGAGGTATCTCTCCTACTCTTGAAGGCGAAGAAATGTCTGTCAAAATACCAGGTTTCAAAGGTGGTGACAGAACTAATATAGAACTTCCGGAAATACAGAGAGAGTTTATCAAAAAGCTGAAAGCGGCCGGAAAGAAGATTGTTTACGTCAACTTCTCAGGCTCAGCTATGGGACTTGTTCCCGAATCACAGAATTGTGATGCCATTCTCCAGGCATGGTATCCAGGACAGGCGGGTGGACAGGCTGTAGCCGATGTCATCACAGGCAAGTACAATCCTGCAGGAAAACTTCCTATAACATTCTACAAGAATGTAGAACAAATACCAGATTTCGAGGATTATTCAATGAAGGGACGAACATACAGATATATGACAGAGAAACCTCTGTTCTGTTTCGGTCACGGATTAAGTTATACCACATTCGAATATGGTAAAGCTGACGTAAGCAGCAATACTCTTGAAGATGATAAAGAAATCACACTTACAATCCCGTTAAAAAATACAGGAAAGATGGATGGTGAAGAAGTGGTTCAGGTATATCTGAAATACAATAAAGACGCCGAAGGTCCTTCGCACGCGTTAAGAGGTTTCAAGAGAGTTGATATAGAAAAAGGAAAGACAAAGAACGTAGAATTCACTCTCGACAAAGAAGACTTTGAATGGTTCGATACTCAGAATAACACAATGAGAGCCATAGAAGGAGAATATACCATATATTATGGTGGCACTTCTGATATTAGTAAACTGAAAAAACTCACTGTTGAAGTGAAATAACAGTTATTTCTTGCATTCAACGAAAAAGAGTTGTAATTTTGAATTCAAAGAATACGACTCAAGCATGAATACAGAAATCATTAGTACATTATACAAACAAATTACCGGTCAGCAGCACGAATCAATCGAGCCGCTGACCGGTTCCGGTTCTAACCGTCAGTATTTCCGAATGACCGGCTGCCGCAGCCTGATAGCTGTATGCGGTGAATCTATACAAGAGAACAGAGCTTTCATTTACATGGCACGCCATTTCCGCACTAAGGGCATACCCGTTCCTGAAGTATTGGCTGTTTCAAACGACGAGAGCTGTTATATTCAGGAAGATCTTGGCGACACTCTCCTTTTCAATGCCATTGCCAATGGCAGAACTACAGGGATATTCAGTGACTCCGAAAAAGAGCTTATCCGTAAAAGCATATCCCGCCTTCCCTCGATACAGTTCAAAGGTGCAGAAGGAATGGATTTTGGTATGTGCTATCCACTTTCAGATTTCAACCGCCGTACAATAATGTGGGACTTGAACTATTTCAAATACTGCTTCCTTAAAGCTACCGGAATCAGTTTCAACGAAAATTCTCTTGAAGATGATTTCGAGACTTTGACAGATATTCTTCTTGACACACCATCCGAGACTTTCATGTACCGCGATTTCCAGAGCCGTAATGTTATAATAAAAGATAACGAACCATACTTTATTGATTTCCAGGGTGGTAGAAAAGGTCCTGTATATTACGATGTAGCATCATTCCTATGGCAGGCAAAGGCTAATTTCAATAGCGAGCTGAGAGAGGAGATGATTGATACATACATTGCAGAAGCAAACAAATATACTCACATTAATCAAGACGATTTCAAGAAGACATTACATCATTTCGTAATTTTCCGCACCATGCAGGTACTTGGCGCATACGGTTTCAGAGGATTGTTTGAACGGAAAGCCCATTTCATAGAAAGTATTCCATACGCTTTAAATAATCTTCAAACACTGTTTAAAAACCATTTAGACGAATATCCATATTTGAGCAAACTACTTGTTCAACTCTCCGAAATGGATATCAATGACATAACAATATTAAAACGATGAACACAGAAAAACAGCTTACAGTAAAAGTAATAAGTTTCTCCTATCGCAGAGGTATCCCTGAAGACAATTCCGGCAATGGAGGAGGATATGTTTTCGACTGCCGGTATGTACACAATCCGGGAAGATACGATGAATACAAGCCTTTGACAGGGCTTGACCAGCCTGTAATAGATTTTCTTGAAAAGGACGGCGAAATAACCGAGTTTCTTACAAACATATATGCTCTGACAGACGCACACGTGAAACGTTACATCGAAAGAGGATTTACTAACCTTATGATATGTTTCGGCTGTACGGGAGGGCAACACAGGTCAGTATATTCGGCCCAGCACACAGCCGAACACATTCACAAGAAATTCGATGTTAGGGTAGAACTTATCCATCGCGAACAGAACGTTGAACAAACTTTTGAAGCCAATACAGGAATATGAGAGCAATGATTTTTGCAGCCGGTCTGGGTACACGTCTCAAGCCTCTGACAGACACTATGCCTAAGGCACTTGTTCCTGTAGCAGGTAAACCTATGCTGGAACACGTAATAATGAAACTTAAAACAGCCGGATTTGATGACATAATTATAAATATCCATCACTTCGGAGAGCAGATTATCGACTTCCTCCACGCCAACAATAACTTCGGAGTGAATATCCATATAAGCGATGAAAGGGAAATGCTTCTTGACACAGGAGGAGGAATCAAACACGCTCTTGAGCTCTTCCCTACCGATGAACCAGTACTGATACATAACGTAGATATACTGTCGGATGTAGATTTAAGTCAGTTTTACGACTTTCATCTTCATACACGCAACGATGCCACTCTTCTGGTTAGCCAGAGGAAAACTTCACGCTATCTTATATTCAATAATGAAGACAGACTTTGCGGATGGATAAACAAGAGCAGTGGCGAGACAAAACCCGAAGATTTCGTATTTGATTCTTCAAAACATTCAGAATATGCCTTCAGCGGAATACATATAGTTTCGCCATCAATATTTAAATATATGGTAGATAAGTGGAACGGTAAGTTTCCTATAATAGACTTCTATTTAGGGACATGCCATGAAGCACGCTTCGGAGCATGTGTAAAACCGGAAATTAAACTTATAGATATAGGAAAACCGGAAACACTGGAGAAAGCTAATGAATTTATAAATATGATATAACATTAAAGGCGGCTCGCAAGAACCGCCTTTAATATTATATTATCAATCCCAAAGTTTAAGTCTGTTTTCGCGAGCCTCATCCAGAGATACCACATTCACCTTCTTTTCCTGATGGGCTTCAGTCAAAGCTTTATATTCATCATACAGTTCTTTCACGAATATATCTTTCTGCTCCGGATTAAGCAGTTTAGATGCCACAGGAGCATTTTGCGAGGCATCCTTAAGATATACCACCGGAGCATGATATGACGGAGCTATTTTCAAGGCAGTATGGAGTTTGGATGTCGTAGCCCCTCCAATCAATACAGGAATATTAAGTCCGGCACGCTCCATCTCGGATACTGTATGTACCATTTCATCAAGCGAAGGAGTAATCAATCCGCTCAACCCTACTATATCAACCTTCTCGCGAATGGCTGTCTCAATAATTTTTTCTGCCGGAACCATCACTCCAAGGTCTATTATCTCGAAGTTATTGCATGCCATAACAACTCCTACAATATTCTTTCCTATGTCGTGCACATCACCTTTAACCGTAGCCAAGAGGACTTTTCCAGCACTCGCAGCACCTTCTTTCTTCTCTGCTTCTATATATGGCTGAAGCACGGCAACAGCCTTTTTCATAGTACGGGCAGTCTTAACGACTTGAGGAAGAAACATCTTACCGGAACCGAAAAGCTCACCCACATGATTCATTCCGGCCATCAGCGGACCTTCGATGATACTCACCGCATTAGGATATCCGGCAAGAGCCTCATGAAGATCTTCTTCAAGAAAATCACTTACACCTTTCACCAATGCATATTTCAATCTATCCTCAACTGAAGTCCCATCCCGCCATACTATTTTAGACGAAGAGGCGTCTCCTTCTGTTTGACCTTCCTTTTCTGCTTTCATGCGTTCGGCTGTCTCTATCAGCCTTTCTGCGGCATCCGGACGACGGTTGAGTACAACATCTTCTATTCTTTCAAGCACATCTGCAGGAATATCAGTGTATATAACAGATGTTCCCGGATTTACAATTCCCATATCCATACCCTGCTGAATGGCGTGATAAAGGAATACTGCATGCATAGCCTCACGTATATAATTGTTTCCTCGGAATGAGAAAGAAAGGTTACTCACTCCGCCGCTGATATGCGCTCCAGGAAGATTCTTCTTTATCCACCCAGTAGCACGGATGAAATCTACAGCATAATTATTATGCTCTTCTATTCCGGTTGCCACAGCCAACACGTTAGGGTCGAATATAATATCGTGCGGATTGAATCCTACCACCTCTGTCAGAATGCGGTATGCACGTTCGCACACTGAAATCTTGCGTTCGTATGTATCAGCCTGTCCCTGCTCGTCGAATGCCATTACTATTACTGCTGCTCCGAATGCTTTCACCGTGCGTGCATGTTCTATAAACACCTCTTCGCCTTCCTTCAGCGAGATAGAATTCACAACACACTTGCCTTGTACACATTTCAGTCCGGCGAGGATAACATCCCATTTAGAAGAGTCTATCATCACAGGCACTCGTGCTATTTCCGGTTCCGAAGCAAGTAGATTCAGGAAAGTAGTCATCTCCGACACAGCATCAAGCAGACCATCATCCATATTGACATCTATCACAAGAGCACCATCTTCCACTTGCTTTCTTGCAATGGAAAGGGCCTCATCATATTTCTTTTCGTTTATCAGACGGAGAAACTTTCTTGAACCGGCGACATTACATCTTTCGCCTACATTGACGAATCTCACTTCCGGAGTAAGTTCCATAAGTTCAAGACCTGAAAGCCACATATACTGAGGTTTTGCCACAGGCTTATGCGGAACAGCATCCTTTATCAAGTCCTGATATTTGGCTATGTACTCCTCAGTGGTACCGCAGCAACCACCGATAATATTCACCAGTCCTTCATCGATATACTCTCTTACCTCGTCTGCCATCTGCTCCGGAGTCTGATCATATTGCCCTAAGCTGTTAGGCAGACCGGCATTAGGATACGCACTTATATAATAAGGTGCGCGGGCAGCCAGAGATTCCAGGAAAGGTTTCAGTTGTTTAGCTCCAAACGAACAGTTAAGTCCGACAGACAATATATCAGCATGCTGTACAGATGCAAGAAAAGCGTCAAGAGTCTGACCCGAGAGAGTCCGTCCGGCAATATCGGATACTGTAACAGAAAGCATCAAAGGCACTTTCCTACCAATCATCTGCATAGATTTGTAGGCAGCCATTATAGCAGCTTTTGCATTCAGAGTATCGAAAATGGTTTCGATTAATATAGCGTCCACACCACCTTCGAGCAATGCTTCCATCTGTATGCAGTATGCTGAGCATAAGTCATCGAATGTCAATGCACGGTAAGCTGGATTGTTCACGTCAGGACTCATCGAACAAGTCTTGTTTGTAGGTCCCACCGAACCGGCTACAAACCTCGGTTTGTCAGGATTCATTGCAGTAAACTCATCTGCCACCTTTCTTGCCAGACGTGCAGCCTCAAGATTAATCTCACGACAAAGATGTTCTGCATGATAGTCGGCCATCGACACAGGAGTGGCATTGAAACTGTTTGTTTCAATAATGTCAGCACCTGCCAGAAGATATTTACGATGAATTTCCTCAATTACGTCAGGACGTGTAAGACAAAGCAGGTCGTTATTTCCTTTCTGCTGTCCCGGGAGTTCCTTGAAACGTTCTCCCCGGAAATCCTCTTCAGTAAGTCCATATCGTTGTATCATCGTACCCATGGCCCCGTCAAGAACCAGAATACGCTCGTTCAGAAGTTGTTGTATTGATTTTGTAAGCATATAATATGTTATCTCTTGAACATACGGTCCATCATTCTCTTGTCGTCTTTCTCCTTAAGTGTTTCACGCTTGTCGTACTGTTTCTTACCCTTAGCAAGTGCTATAACCACCTTAGCGAGTCCTCTTTCATTGATAAACATACGTGTAGGGACAATGGTAAATCCTGTTTCCTGTATTCCGCGCTGCAATTTGCGAAGTTCCTTTTTATTAAGTAGAAGCTTGCGGTCTCGGCGTGCCAGATGATTATTGTATGAGCCATAAAAATACTCTGCAATATGCATATTCTTAACCCAAAGTTCTCCTTTCGAGAAAAAACAAAACGTATCAACAAGACTCGCCTTACCCTGTCTGATAGACTTAATCTCTGTTCCCGTAAGTACTATTCCGGCAGTATATGTGTCAATAAATTCATAATCGAACGAGGCACGCTTATTCTTGATATTTATATTATTATTGGTAGTATTTTTCATCTTATAATAAATTTATTCCTGCAACAAGAGATTACCTGAGTGTTGCAGAAAGTACATTAAACACTATTTCAATAAAAGTAGGACAAAGCAATATCACCACAGTTGCCAAAAGAGTAAACAGTGTAACCTTATCCTCACGCAACCGCAGGAACCCCCGTGTACCTTCGAACACCACAAACAGTGTATAAATCTGCAAAATTATCAGCAATAGCTTAAGCGACAGAAGACTGCTTAAAATATCAAGTACAAATTTCACAGTCATTGAGTATGCCACAAATACTGTAACCTTATCCTTTGATACAACGTCAGGGAACCATTTCTGCAATATTCTGTCAAGCAAATATACGGAAAGGAAAAAACCTCCGAACAATGCTACAGCCACAGCACAACAATTTGACAAAGCTACCTGAAACACATCAGGAATAAACTCTTTACCAAAAAAAGTTCCTATAAACTCACTCACAGCGCAGAGTCCTATCATTGGATAAACAAAATTGGGAAGAACCGATTTTGATTCTCCTTCAGATGAAATCTGTTCCCATGCTCTTGCCGGTGACGAAAGTATAAATAATGTTCTCGACAATAAATCCTTGTAATTCAATTTTTCTAAGTTTTAAGTTTCTAATCCATTGATAATCTTGACTAATACCTTAATCAAACCTTTTCCCTTCGCACAAAGGAATTTGAACTGCAAATTTATAAAAAAGAACGATAAAGCCCATTTAGCAGATATGATATTTTTCGTACAAACAATCATTCAGCAGAAAACAGATAAAAAAGAACGGACTTTAAACACTTTTTATCAGTTATTAAAGTCCGTCTAAGCTTAATAAGAATTATATTGGATTAATTATTAGAATTCTTATTGAAATATTCTACAATAGATTTATAATCAATTGTTATATCACTATCTTTTGCATTTTTATCATCCACTGCAGCAGAATAAGTATTCTGTTTAAACTTGATAATTATTTCATCAGGTTCACTTCCTGCCAAAACATAATTCAGATTAAAATGACGAGTCTCAGTTCCGTAATTTTTTCTATCATCATTATTTTCAGGGTCTGCAACAACATGATTTAAATACAAAACTACAGTACCATCTTTCACATCTTCATCATCTTCAGCATTAGCCTTTGACAAATAAAATGAATGTTTAGCCAATTCTTCTTTTAAATCATCTTTATCACTTGAATATTCGTAATAATAAGTCAGATCCAAAAACATATTTACCTTATCAAAGAAACTTGCTGAACTTGAAACTTTATACATGCCAGTATTTGCTTCAATTGTTTCGTAAGCATATTTAATTTCATCTATAGGTGCCAGATAAAGGATATCAGCATCTATTTTGTTATTTTCAGAATTCAGATTAAGAGTTCTTGTATCATATTTATATGTTACCCGTGCAAATTCATTATTTATACTGGTAGTAAACAAACTTTGATCATTCGGCTCTACAGTATAACCATAAATACTACTAAAAGAATATAACCCCATGAAATTATTGACTTTCATAACTTCCGTAACTGTATTATACGGATCCGGCTCACCCAAACATGAACTCAATCCCAACATAACCATCAATGCGGTAAAAAACACCGCGAACTTTGTTTTCTTCATAAATCTCTATATTCTTTAAAAATTAATAAACTAAACTATAAATGATACAAATGTACAAATACTGCATGAGAAACTAAAAAATTTATTCTATTTCCGCAAAATCTTCCAAATGATTGTCCACATATTCAGCTATTGTCGCAGTAACCATCTCTTCCATATCCATGAAGCGTTCTTCCAAATCATCGAAAGCCTCATACCGTTCGTACATAGCCATAAATTCCTCGTCAGTACATTCCTTTTGTAAATCCGCCTTATTGGCGTCATATATAACTTTAGCATCATATATCAGTTTGGAGAATTCCTTTGCGCCAAACAATCGCATAGCCTTAGCAAACGGATTTTCAAAGATATAAAGTCCGTAACCATTCTGTATAAGCTGAACGAAGCCACCTTCCAACACTTCCTCACGAAAGAAATGATATCCCAACAATGAATGTTGGTAACCATTAAGCAAAGGCATTGTTTCTGCATTAAGTTCTCCACCTGTCACTTCCATGTATTTGTCTGTAAAGACTTTAAGGAAAGCATCCATACCATCCTCTGCCCCCTTACGTAAATCTGCGTCGGACACTGTTATTTTCTTTATTTCCATGCGTAAAATAATATTTTTACAAAGGAAATATTTTTTCGCGAAACATACAAAATTTTTGTAGTCAATAGCTTTAAAAAACGACCTGTCATTCGATTTAAAATGACCTGTCATTTAAAGTAAAATGACAAGGCGTTTTAATTAAAACGTATCAGCATAAAAAAACATATAAATAATAACTTAAGCTTAACCGACTTTTATATCTTTGCATTCAATAAAAAAAAGAATTGGACTATGAATAAAGGCATAACTTGCTTCATAATTGAAGGGGACAGAAACATTTCGGAACAAATATTCTCTGAATGCGGCAGAATAAAGCAGATTTACAAGATAGGGATAAATGAAATAAATTCAACATCAGGAATAAAGACCATCACAAAACAATCGGACACAGAATTTATTCTACTTTATATAAAACCTTATCCACTACAACTCGGATATAAAGCCATAGAACGTATGGCGGACTATCTTGCTCCTCAGAATTCCGGAATGGTGTATTCCGACCATTACATTATAAAGGAAAACATTCGCTCACCACATCCTGTAATCGACTATCAGGAAGGAAGTGTACGCGATGACTTCGATTTCGGTTCGCTGATAATGTTCCGTACAGACATATTCCGTAAAGCGACAGAATGTCTGAAAACACAGAAAGATTACATGTATTCCGGTCTTTACGCGTTGCGACTGGCAGTGTCAAGAATATCAAAAATCGTACATATCAGGGAGTTTCTATATACAGAGGTGGAAGACGACTTGCGAAAATCAGGCGAGAAACAGTTCGATTATGTTGACCCTCGCAATCGCGCTGTACAGATTGAGCGAGAAGAGGCTTTTACATATCATCTTAAAAAAATAGGCGCATTTCTGCCGCAAAGGACAAAGCTGATTAACACAAATGAAGGACACTTCGAATATGAGGCTTCAGTTATCATTCCTGTGAGAAACAGAGTGAAGACTATTGATAATGCAATAAAATCGGTTCTCGAACAGGTAACGGATTTCAAATTCAACATTATTATAATTGACAACCATTCCACTGACGGAACTACAGAATGTATAGACCGATATAAAGACAATAAAAAAGTAATTCACCTCGTTCCGGAACGCACGGACCTCGGCATAGGTGGTTGCTGGAACTTGGGTATAGACCATCCTGAATGCGGACGTTACGCCGTACAGCTTGACAGCGACGACCTCTACAGCAGTCCTCATACTCTGCAAACCATTGTGGACAAGTTCCGCACGGAGAAATGCGCGATGGTAATTGGCTCATACAGAATGACAAACTTCAGTCTTGAAACATTGCCACCGGGAGTGATTGACCATAAGGAATGGACCGACGAGAACGGACATAACAATGCCTTGCGCATAAACGGACTTGGGGCTCCACGTGCCTTCTACACACCTCTGCTGCGAGAGATAAGAGTACCGAACACCAGCTATGGCGAGGATTATGCTTTAGGGCTGGCTTTTTCAAGAAATTACAGGATTGGAAGGGTTTACGATGTGGTATATCTGTGCCGCCGTTGGGAAGGAAATTCTGACGCGGCATTGAGCATTGAGAAAATAAACCAGAACAATTCATACAAGGACAGTCTGCGTACACTGGAAATAAATATGAGACAAGGACTGGCAAAAAGGGAAGCTGAAGATTTTACAGCCGGACAGTTCGGGAAATGGGAACTTTGTCGCAAAAATCATGAGGCGCTGAAAGACATAAAAACAAAATGTTTCAATATCGACGGTAATCTGATAAAGGTACAGTTCAATCCTGCAAGAGCCGTATCCACACTTGCCAAGCTGGACAAATCGTCCATCGAGGCGCGTCCATGCTTCCTATGCATGAAGAACAAGCCTGAGGAACAGGATTCCATAAACATTGACGCAGGGATGAAGTTCAGCATCAGAATAAACCCATACCCTATCCTGACGGGACATCTGACCATCTCATCCGAAGAGCATATACCACAGACACTTGCCGATAAAGCGGAAATGCAATTACCCGGAAAAATTCTTGAAAAGGTTGAGGATTATTTCGGTCAGGGATACGCCATATTCTATAATGGCGCGAAATGCGGCGCTTCGGCTCCTGACCATTTTCATTTCCAGGCTGCAAAGAAAGAGGACATTCCTTTCATCTCACAGTGGAATGAATTATTCAAATCGGCTACATGTAACGGTTCCACCAAAATGGAAAATGGAGACACCTGCTACAGCTATACTGTAAACAGTTTTGTGTGTCCTATTAAGGTTTTCACTTCATTATCCGGCAATATAGATACAGGCTTATTACTCGGCTATCTGGATTCACTGCCAAAGCATGAAGGTGAGTCCGAAGCAAGATACAACATGTTTGCCTGGAGAGAACAGGACGATGTATTCTGCGCGGCATTTTTCCCAAGAGATAAACACCGTCCGTCATGCTATTTCGCCGAAGGTGGGGAACAGATTTTCGTAAGTCCGGGAGCACTGGATATGGCCGGACTGATAGTAACTCCACGCGAAGAGGATTTCAATAAAATAGATGAGACAGACATAAAAAAAATTTACAAAGAAGTTTCGTTATGAAAAGGCCTTATATAAATGTAGGAATAATAACCGGCAAAGAAATTTCACTCATACTGAACGGGAAGTTCAATACCGGCGAAGGCTATACATATACCGGAGAATTAAGAGCGTCTGTCACTGCCGACGGAAAGATTTTATTGAACGGGAATGAGACTGAAGCTATAGAATTCATTCCTCAGGAAGACAACTGCTCATTTACACTGCATAATGTCACCATAGGTATCTCCTATCACTGGGAAAGACAGGAGGAACAGACTTTCACCGGAAAGCTGAAACTTATTACAGACGGAGAAAATGTGATAGCTGTAAACGTGTTGCCGGTTGAAGATTATCTGGTGAGTGTGATTTCTTCCGAGATGAGTGCCACTTCGTCTTTGGAATTTCTTAAATCGCATGCGATAATATCACGAAGCTGGCTTCTTGCACAGATTGAAAACAGGGATAAGAAAACCGTACATAAATCCTTACAACAAAATATTCAGGATGATAAGGACTGCCTTATACGCTGGTACGACCGTGAGGACCATACACTGTTCGATGTATGTGCCGACGACCATTGCCAAAGATACCAGGGGATAACAAAAGCCTCAAATCCATCGGTAGCAAAGGCTGTGAAAGAGACAGAAGGAATGGTACTTATGTATGGTGATGAGATATGCGACGCACGATTCTCCAAATGCTGTGGAGGAGTATCCGAAACATTCGATACGTGTTGGGAAGATAAGGACTATCCATATCTGCAACCGGTTTCAGACAATACGGACAATCAGACCATACCAGACCTCAGTATTGAAGAAAATGCCGAGAAATGGATACGCAGCACACCCGAAGCATTCTGCGATACGCATGACGTGAATGTGCTAAGACAAATTCTGAACAATTATGATCAGGAGACCACAGATTTCTATCGCTGGAAAGTGGAATACTCGCAAAAGGAAATTTCTGAACTTATTCACAGAAAAACAGGAATTGACTTCGGTGAGATTAAAGACCTTATACCAATGCAAAGAGGTAAATCCGGAAGAATATCAAAACTGAAAATTGTCGGTACACGGCGTAGTATGGTTATCGGTAAGGAACTCGAGATACGAAGGGCTTTATCGGAAAGCCATCTGTTCAGTTCGGCTTTTGTAGTGGACAAAACTGATGTTACGGACAGTGTTCCTTCAGAGTTTACTATAACCGGTGCCGGATGGGGACATGGTGTAGGATTATGTCAGATAGGCGCTGCCGTAATGGGAGAAAAAGGTTATTCCTACAATAAAATTCTTTTACATTATTATAGAAATGCTGAAATAAGAAAATTATACTGATGAACAATACAATGAAAACACACTCGCCGTGGGCTTGGGTGCCTTCGCTATATTTTGCCGAAGGACTGCCCTACGTGGCGGTAATGATAATATCGCTCGTGATGTACAAGCGAATGGGAATATCGAACACTGAAATCGCTTTATATACAAGCTGGCTCAATCTGCCCTGGGTCATCAAGCCGCTTTGGAGTCCGTTTATAGACATCATAAAGACCAAACGCTACTGGATAACTTCAATGCAGTTGCTTATTGGAGCAGGGCTTGCGGGAATAGCTTTCACAATACCTACAGACTCGTTTCTGCAAACCACTCTCGCAATATTCTGGCTTATGGCTTTCAGCTCGGCAACCCACGACATCGCTGCCGACGGTTTCTATATGATAGGTCTGTCGCAACACGAACAGGCTTTGTTTGTAGGTATAAGAAGCACTTTCTATCGTTTGGCGACCATCACCGGTCAGGGGGGACTGATAATGCTTGCAGGATATCTGGAAACTACTGGCGGAAACATAAGCCGCGCATGGAGCATCACTTTCTATATTCTTTCGGGACTGTTCATCGGACTTTGGCTGTATCACAGATATATTCTTCCGCGCCCATCATCGGATATCACAGTACACAACAATTCTTCAAGCGGAATATTCTCTTCATTTTTAGAGACATTCCGTTCGTTCTTCAGGAAAGAACAGGCAGCCACAGCAATACTTTTCATGCTTCTTTACCGTCTGCCGGAAGCACAGCTTGCTAAGATGGGTATCCCTTTCCTGCTCGACCCCATAGAAAGAGGCGGCATGGCGATGACTACCGAACAGATTGGCTTCACACAAGGTACGGTCGGAGTAATCGGACTAACAATAGGCGGAATACTCGGAGGAATTGCCGTTTCGCGCCACGGTCTGAAAAAATGGTTATGGCCTATGGTATGGGCCATATCGCTTCCGGACATTGTCTATGTATATCTCAGCTTCTTCCAGCACAGCAGTCTGGCTGTAATAAACCTGTGCGTGTTTATAGAACAGTTCGGCTATGGCTTCGGATTTACCGCCTACATGCTTTATCTGATTTATTTCTCACAGGGAGAAAGCAAGACCGCACATTATGCCATCTGTACAGCATTCATGGCATTAGGAATGATGCTTCCGGGAATGATTGCAGGATGGCTTCAGGAAACAATGGGATATCGTATGTTCTTTATTTGGATTATGGTATGTACTACAGCAACTTTTGGGGTTACCTCACTACTGAAAATAGATAATAGCTTTGGAAAGAAATGAATGTACTATCCTTTTGTTTTTTCATATAAACATATATCTTTGCGATATAATAACATAAAAAAGTTCCTATGTTTAAAATCGGAAGTGACGGATAACATAAGATAGCACTAAAAAAGCTATACCATTATAGTTAACTTTGTATATAAGAGAAAAACAATATTAA
>NZ_JACJLQ010000151.1 GCF_016902295.1 Bacteroides caecigallinarum
TAACGTTGTAGGTACCCGTACCGCAAACGGACACACGTAGTCGGGTTGAATATACTAAGGCGCTTGGGTGAGTCACGGTTAAGGAACTAGGCAAATTGACCCTGTAACTTCGGAATAAAGGGTCCCTCCTCGCAAGAGAGGGCGCAGAGAATAGGTCCAGGCAACTGTTTAACAAAAACACAGGGCTGTGCTAATATGAAAGTAGATGTATACAGCCTGACACCTGCCCGGTGCTGGAAGGTTAAGAGGAGATGTCATCGATGAGAGAAGCATTGAATTGAAGCCCCAGTAAACGGCGGCCGTAACTATAACGGTCCTAAGGTAGCGAAATTCCTTGTCGGGTAAGTTCCGACCTGCACGAATGGTGTAATGATCCGGACACTGTCTCAACCGTGAGCCCAGTGAAATTGTAGTATCGGTGAAGATGCCGATTACCCGCGATGGGACGAAAAGACCCCGTGAACCTTTACTATAGCTTAGCATTGAATTTGGGCACGCGATGTGTAGGATAGGTCGGAGGC
>NZ_JACJLQ010000152.1 GCF_016902295.1 Bacteroides caecigallinarum
TCTAAAATTTCAATGTCATGAAGAAAATGGAAAATTCTTTCGTAGTTTCTGGTTTTGTAGGTAAGGATGCAAGCATCCATCAGTTCTCAACCGCAAGCGTTGCACGTTTCCCTTTGGCAATCAGCCGTACTGAGAAATCAGGCGAGGAAACAACCCACACTTCCGCTTTCATAAACGTCGAGGCATGGCGCAAGAATGAGAATACAACATCCTTTGACCGCCTTGTCAAAGGAGCACTTCTCACGGTTGAAGGCTATTTCAAGCCGGAGGAATGGCAGGATGCCGACGGTGTCAAGCACAACAGAGTGGCATTTGTAGCCACCAGGTTCTATGAAGCTGTTGAAAAGGAGGAAACTCCTGCAGCTCAGGAGAAAAACTCCAGGAAGGGCAAGTAAAGCCTTTCCTCTCTCCAATAGAGCGGCCTTCGGGTCGCTTTTTTTATGCTTATACTTCTCTTTGTTGAGATTCGTTCCTCATACACCGACTTCGGGGAACTGGCATAAATTCCGTTGCGAA
>NZ_JACJLQ010000153.1 GCF_016902295.1 Bacteroides caecigallinarum
TTCGCAACGGAATTTATGCCAGTTCCCCGAAGTCGGTGTATGAGGAACGAATCTCAACAAAGAGAAGTATAAGCATAAAAAAAGCGACCCGAAGGCCGCTCTATTGGAGTAAAGAAAGGCTTTACTTACCCTTCTTGGACTTTTTCTCCTGGGCTGCAGGAGTTTCCTCTTTTTCAACAGCTTCATAAAACTTGGTGGCCACAAATGACACTCTGTTGTGCTTCACACCGTCGGTATCCTGCCATTCCTCCGGACGGAAATAGCCTTCAACCGTGAGGAGAGCTCCTTTGACAAGGCGGTCAAAGGATATAGTATTCTCATTCTTGCGCCATGCCTCGACGTTTATAAAAGCGGAAGTGTGGGTTGTTTCCCCGCCTGATTTCTCAGTGCGGTTGATTGCCAAAGGAAAACGTGCAACGCTTGCGGTTGAGAACTGATGGATGCTTGCATCCTTACCTACAAAACCAGAAACTACGAAAGAATTTTCCATTTTCTTCATGACATTGAAATTTTAGA
>NZ_JACJLQ010000154.1 GCF_016902295.1 Bacteroides caecigallinarum
TAATGGTTAGAAAGGAGCATCGTCAGATGCTATCTTTCGTTGTTAGATACTAAATTTATGGTTTCAAGGACATTGCCCGATATAATATTTTGAACACCACTGAATATATCACTGCCATAATAATAAACAAGATTATCATAATCAGCCCACACTTGTTCTCGTTCATCTAACCATACAGTCAAATAACCGGGATGAATGTCTGCTAAATAGATAACCTTATTGACCTTTAACTTCACAGCCACTTTCTGCATAGCTTCCGGGCTGTATTTCTTTATTTTCTTGACATCAAAATAAAGAATATTAGATTGGTTCAGTTCTAATTTCATGTTATAGAATAGAGCAATCTTGCTTATAATACCGTCATTCAAAGGATAATCAAACTTTGAATAGGATTGTTTTAACTTATCAGCGTAACAATCCGACATCATTTGAAAGTTAAATTCATCCCAATGGTTATGAACAAGTATTTCCTTTATTGCAGTAGGTATATTCATATATAATTGTATCTAATGGTT
>NZ_JACJLQ010000155.1 GCF_016902295.1 Bacteroides caecigallinarum
ATGAAGGTGCTGCATGGTTGTCGTCAGCTCGTGCCGTGAGGTGTCGGCTTAAGTGCCATAACGAGCGCAACCCTTTCTGCCAGTTACTAACAGGCAATGCTGAGGACTCTGGCGGTACTGCCATCGTAAGATGTGAGGAAGGTGGGGATGACGTCAAATCAGCACGGCCCTTACGTCCGGGGCTACACACGTGTTACAATGGGGGGTACAGAAGGCCGCTTGCCGGCGACGGCTGGCCAATCCTCAAATCCCCTCTCAGTTCGGACTGGAGTCTGCAACCCGACTCCACGAAGCTGGATTCGCTAGTAATCGCGCATCAGCCACGGCGCGGTGAATACGTTCCCGGGCCTTGTACACACCGCCCGTCAAGCCATGAAAGCCGGGAGTACCTGAAGTGCGTAACCGCGAGGAGCGCCCTAGGGTAACACTGGTAATTGGGGCTAAGTCGTAACAAGGTAGCCGTACCGGAAGGTGCGGCTGGAACACCTCCTTTCTGGAGAGATTCCGTAAAA
>NZ_JACJLQ010000156.1 GCF_016902295.1 Bacteroides caecigallinarum
GCATTCGGAGATATAAACCATGAGCAATAATAACCTAAAAAGTATCTTTATAATGAAAGCGATTAAAACTTTTTTATTTACATCTTTAATGGTCTTCTTGCCGGTAATTTTATCCGCACAGACCGTAAGCGGAAAATTGATTGACGAGAAGGAAAAACCACTGCCTTTTGCTAATGTTGTATTGCTGTCGCTACCGGATTCTGCATTTGTGAGCGGAACCATCAGCGGAGAGGACGGATCTTTCACTCTGGAGGCAACTTCGGAAAACCAGATAGTGAGAATATCCTCCATCGGATATAAGACCGTATTTAAGCCTGTATCTCCAGCCAATATTGGTACAGTTCAGCTCGTATCGGACGCACAACAATTAGGAGAAGTAGTGGTAAAGGCAGACTTGCCTAAAACACGTGTAAAAGGCAATGCTATGGTGACGACTGTGACAGGAAGTGTGCTTGAAAAAGCAGGAACGGGAAATGA
>NZ_JACJLQ010000158.1 GCF_016902295.1 Bacteroides caecigallinarum
ATGTTGGCAATAAAATTTATAAGAATATGACCTACAGAGAATTAAGTATCTATACTAACATAAATATTATGCCAACATAACAACGAAAGAACAGCCTGTTCTTCGGAAGCGTGAAAGGAATACAGAACTCCGCAATCTATAATACCTTTATAGAAACCTGCAAACAGGCAGGAGTCTCCTTCAGGGATTACTTCTGCAAGCTGCTCAGAGAATTAAAAAAGGGAAGAACGGATTACGAAAACCTTCTTCCAATGACAATATGCAAATAATAATCGTTAAATTTGTGGACTCTTTTTTAGACGGGTGCCTGTTGGCGCCCGTCTAAAAGGGGCTACCCTAAAATTGGAAACTTACACTTGAGGTGCTAAAGTCATTAATCCTTTTATGCCAGTAAGCCATGTTTTGCCTCAGTGACTCAGATCGTTTTTTCCTTTACCCTTATCCGACTGATATGCGAAAGAG
>NZ_JACJLQ010000159.1 GCF_016902295.1 Bacteroides caecigallinarum
AATTCACAAATAAGTTCGTACCTACAGATGCCAGTGCCCTGTTTGTACAATAGAAAAGCGAGTCCTTAGTATTGTAATCAGCAGGTCTTATCCATTTGCCTTTCAATATGCGCCACAGGATTTCAGCAGGATTAAGTTCTGGAGAGTATGGTGGAAGATAAAAAAGAAATAATCCTCTATCCTCCCATATTTTTCTGAGTTCTTTTATCTTTCTGTTCCTGTGTACAGAAGCATTGTCAAGGACAACCACCGTTTTCTTCTTTACCTCAAAAGAGAAAATGTCAAGAAAATCCACAAGTTTGTCTGCATTGATGGATTCTTGTGTTGTAAAACCTTTATATTGATTTCTTCGGGTAATCATGCCAAAGATATTAAGTCTTGCTGTTTTCTCTGATGGAATATAGACATTCTCATCTTTGAACTGCCATCCGTAAGGTACATAACCATCTG
>NZ_JACJLQ010000160.1 GCF_016902295.1 Bacteroides caecigallinarum
AATTCACAAATAAGTTCGTACCTACAGATGCCAGTGCCCTGTTTGTACAATAGAAAAGCGAGTCCTTAGTATTGTAATCAGCAGGTCTTATCCATTTGCCTTTCAATATACGCCACAGGATTTCAGCAGGATTAAGTTCAGGAGAGTATGGTGGAAGATAAAAAAGAAATAATCCTCTATCCTCCCATATTTTTCTGAGTTCTTTTATCTTTCTGTTCCTGTGTACAGAAGCATTGTCAAGTACAACAACCGTTTTCTTCTTTACCTCAAAAGAGAACCTGTCAAGAAAATCCACAAGCTTGTCTGCATTTATTGACTCCTGTGTTGTAAAGCCTTTATACTGATTTCTTCGGGTAATCATGCCAAAGATATTAAGTCTTGCTGTTTTCTCTGATGGAATATAGACATTCTCATCTTTGAACTGCCATCCGTAAGGTACATAACCATCTG
>NZ_JACJLQ010000017.1 GCF_016902295.1 Bacteroides caecigallinarum
GAAGAAGAAATCATCCGGATGATTGCTAATGATAACCAAAAAATTGCTATCATCAAAAAGCTATGTCCAGAGAAGAAAACGGAATAAAGCTACTTGCGAAACTTAAATAAAGTAAAAATGAATAGAATAGAAAAAAAAGTAGCTAAAATGTTACTCTATGTTTTGAGTGGAGTATTGTTGTACTCTTGTTCTTCTGATGAGGCTGAATTGCAGTTTTCTGAAGGAACAGGATATGTATCATTGAATTTGAATACAAATATCGGGTTTCAGTCAAGAGCCGTTAATGAATCTGACTATCAGAATTTAAGTAATTATACTGTGCAGATTCTCAAAGACGGGAATTCTCTTCATAAATGGGATTATAATGACATTCCTGAATTTACAGAACTGGCAAATAATACTTATACTATGTTGGCTATATGTGGAGATAGTACAAAGGCTGTATATACAGATGACCTTTGCGTATTAGGTTCTAAATCATTCAAAGTAGATAATGATTCTGTAAATGTAGATGTAACATGTAAACCTAATTCTGCCAGAATAAATATTGAGTTCGATGAAAAAATGGATGAATACTTCTCTGATTATGAAGTAAGAATCAAAACTGCGGCTCAAGGTGGCTCTACTTATATATGGGATAAAACAACTGCTGGTCCTGTTTATTTTAAGGTGAAACAAAAAGAAAGTGTGGCAATGACTATTAAACTTACTCCTAAAAGTGGAGTAGAAGCTGACACTGAAATTCAAAAGACTTATACACTCAGTCCTGCGGATGCAATGAAGATGACATTGGCACCCGTAATTGGTTCGGGTAGCTTAAGCATCACTATAACGATAGACGAAACCGTGATTGAGCATCCTGTGGATATTGAAGTTCCTTCAGAGTGGGTATGATAAATTTATATTAAGAATCTACTAAACATTTATAAATATGTTGAAAATAATTAATACAATGGCATTGGTCGTGACCTTAATGGCAGGGCTGTCGTCGTGTGAAATGAAAGACGAAATTTTGGGCAAAGATTTAATGTCAGGTGATACGGGATTATTAAGCTTAAATGTTGAAACGGGAAAATCAAGTCGTGGAACAACTGATAAGGTAGATCAATTCCCGGTGACAATTACAGGTAAAGATGTTGATTATACTAAGAAGTTTGATTCTTATGCTGATTTACAGGCTGAAGGAGAAGTAACTCTTCCTGTTGGTACATATACTGTTGAAGCATGTTCTCCAGGAGAATTTCTAAGTACAATGAATGAACCTTTTTATGGCGGTAAATTGGAAAACGTTAAGATTGAAAAAGGTCAGACATCTGAGATTTCAGTAGTTTGTACTATGCAGAACGTTAAGATTTCAATTGATCTCACGGAAGAATTTTTGGCTACTTATGATGATTGGGAATTTAACGTAACTGATAATAAAGGCCACATAGAAACCTATACGAAATCAGAAAATGGAAATACACCAGCTCCTGTATATTGGAAAATGGATGAAAGAGTTGAGACTATCTATATTAACGGAACTGCACAAACAGTAGGAGGTGAAACTGTTACTATTTCTGGCACAGCTAATAAATCTAGTTTACCTGAATATGAAGAAGGAGATGATACGTCTTTCATTGGAGGAGATGAACTGAAGATTGAGTTTAATCCTGTAAAGGTTGAAGGCTCTACTCCTGGTATTGAGAGTGAAGGTGTTGAGATAAAAATTACATTATTTAATCAAGAAAAGAATGAAAATGTAGAAATTCCTGTCAATCCAGGTACTGAAGGTGGTAATACAGAAGAACCTGGAACAGGGGAAGATGGTGATGGTGGAGAAGAAACCGTTGCTGTACCAACTATTTCGTTCCCAAAATCTACATATACATTGCCTGATGATTCAGATGAAAATGCAAATGTAACGATTACGGCCGAAGCAGGGCTGAAAAGCATTCAAGTAGAAATTATAGCTGGAAACGATGCTTTTAGTGTTGCTGTCAATGGAATGTTCAAAGGGGAAAATCCATTTGAATTAATCGGGAATAAGGAACTCAGCGCAGTGTTTGAAAGCATGCATATTCAGCTTCCTGAAGCTAATGACACGGAATATATATTTCCTGTAGGAAATTTTTTCCCTATATTATCTGATTCTGCATTTGGACCTACGACAGCATCCGATGGACATGTGTTTAGCATTACTGTAACAGACCAAAATGGGGAAACTGTATCTAGTAAATTAAATGTAAAAGTAACTAAATAATAGAATAATGACATGAAGAAACTATATATTCTTTTAACAGCTTGTATTCTTTTAACAGCTTGCCAAAACTTGGAACTGGAACATGAAGCTGTTGGTTTCTTGAAACTGGAAGTAGGAACTGATAAAACTACCCAAACCAGAGCAGAAGATGAGTACAATCCTAAACAGATTGCCGTCAAGATTGTAAACTCCGCAGGCAAAACAGTGGAAGAAACAGATGACTGGACAACTTGGACAGAAGCTATTGAGCTGCCCGTAGGCACCTACACCATCGAGGCCTCTTCCGCTGGATTCGATGGGAAAACGGCAGGATGGGACAAGCCCTATTATGCCGCTAAGGAAACCGTAGACATTAAAATGAATACTAATACCAGCAAAGAGATTGTCTGCAAGCTGGCTAATGTATTAGTAACCGTAGAATTTAGCGACGATTTCAGAGCCGCTTTCCAGAGCGCCGTGGTTGGCGTCTCAGACAAAAGCAACAGTGACAACAAAGTGACTTTCGAGATGCGCCAAGCCAGCGAAACAGGTAAGGCTTATTTTCCTGTGACTGACTTGATATCCAACCTAACTGTATCTAACCACAAAGGTGAATTGCACAGCAAAAAAGATATCATCACTGGAATCAAAGCTCAGGAAAACGTTATTTTGCGATATCGTATAGCTTCTAGTGGCTCATCAAACATCAATGTATCAATAGATGATGCGACAAAGACTTATACTTATACAATTGGTGTTCCTGTGACTTCTACAAGTACTTTAATTGCTTCTGCTAATGCTTGGAGTACTTTTGCCTATTTGACAGCAGAAGTTCCCTCATTTGCGGAAGTCTTCGACCAAAGCAAACTGGAATTTCAATATAAAACAGTTGATGCTGCTGAATGGACTAAAGTAACAACTAACATTAACGTAGAAGAGAAGGATAAAAAGTTCTCTACCAAACTTACTGGTCTGACACCAGCTACTGCTTATCAATACCGTCTCTGTTACAACGAAGGTTTAGAGAAAGGTCTTACAAGTGATATAGTGGACTTTACCACGGAAACGCCCATAGAATTATATAACGGGAATTTTGATAATTGGTGGCGTCAAGAAGAAAAAGACAGTTCTCCTTGGTATGCTATAAGTAGTAATGATGCTACATCCTTTGATAATAGTGATAGCCATTATCTGTTTTCTTTCTGGGATTCCGGCAATGGAGGAACGGTTACTTTGAGTAAAAACCCGACCTCGCCCGAATCGAGCGAAGTACACACCGCAGGCGGAAAATCTGCCAAATTAGCATCGCAGTATGTAGGAGTAAAGTTCTTAAATATGGGCAAGTTCGCCGCCGGAAATGTTTTCACCGGACACTTCTGTAGTGCAAACATGAAAACCTATCAAGCTAAAATCAACTTTGGACAGCCGTTCTCGTCAAGGCCAACCCAGCTGACCGGATGGTTCAAGTACAACCGAGGTACTGAAATTGACGAAGGTTCTGGTAGCTACAAGACCATCCTAGAAGCTGCTGGCGGCGACCTCTGCAGCATTTATATTGCCTTGACGGACAATGCAGGCTTCAACTACGACGGCAAGAACTTCGCCTACCAGATTGACGGCGATTTGAGCGGTGACGACCCAGCAAACTTCAAGTATAAGAATGCCATCGACTTCTCCGAAGCCAACAAGGACATCATTGCATACGGTTCAATAACTGACGAAGAAGCCAAAGGAACCGGAGCCTGGCAACAGTTCACCATCGACCTGCAATATCGCGACCTGACCCGCACGCCGAAGTACATTATCGTCGTAGCCTCGGCCAGCAAGTACGGTGATTATTTCACAGGAAGTACAAATAGTGTCATGTACGTTGACGACCTTGAACTGATTTATGGTGATACTCCGGTAATGTCGGAATAAATAATAATCTTTATATACCTTAAGGGTTAGAAACCTTTTCTATGTAAGAAATGATTTCTAACCCTTATTGAGGTTTTAAAAATATAATACATTTCTATAAATAAAATAGATGAATAAAAGAACAATTCTGATAATATTATTAGCTTTCGTTACGACTGCAGGTATGTACGCTCAGCGAGGCAAGAGAGCCATTGAAAGAATAGACCGTGAAACGCAGTCGCGTGTATTTATACCTAAAGGAACTTGGATGGCAGGGGGGACTGTTTCTTATTCCGAACATGAACAGGATAATCTGAATTTTCTTGTCATAAAGGATGTTGTAGGAAACGGTTACGATTTTGCCATCAGTCCTTATGTAGGATATTTTTTCCGTAATAATATGTCAGCCGGTATCCGATTTGCCTATAATCGTGATTATCTGGATTTAGGAAATCTTGATATGGATCTTGGTGACCTTACACTTTCTTTTAAAGATCTCTATTACCTTGAGCATAAATACGAAGTATCCGGGTTTATGCGTTCCTATATACCTATAGGAAAAAGTAAGGTATTTGGATTGTTCAATGAAATTCGTCTTACATACGGATATGGAGAAGGAAAAAACTCCACAGGCTCAGGTGCAGAGTATGATGGTACGTATCAGAAAATACAGAATTTCCAGATAGGTTTTGCTCCAGGATTGACAGCCTTTATTACGGACTGGGCGGCTGCAGAGGTTTCAGTAGGCGTGATGGGTTTTGATTTCAAATGGACAGACCAGACGACAAATCAGGTGGAACAAGGTAGGAGACGCGTTTCATCCGGTAACTTCAAGATAAATCTGTTTTCTATTAATTTAGGAATGACATTTTATTTATAGGAATGACAATAATGAGAAGATATTATATAACTAAAATAATGTTTATGTTGGCTTTTATTGCCGGCATAATATCATCATGTGCTATTGAGAATGATATTCCTTATCCAATTGTTGAAGCATCCATTGAATCGATAACAGTAGAAGGCCAACGTGGTGCTGACCAAAACACTTTTACTGCAGCAACTATCAATAAGTCTGCACGTACAGTAACTCTATACGTCAACGATGGAGTGGATATCTCTCATTTGCAGATTCTCAGCCTGAAAACAAATGTAGGGGCAGAACTTGTGGTCGATAATCCGGATGTTTGCGAGAACTTCTCGAAATTTCCTACATCTGGATTTGCTTCGCTTGATAGTATTCCTCTGTCGTCAAACACACGTGTGGATTTTACAAATCCTGTGACATTTACTCTGCGTACTTATCAGGACTACAAGTGGAAGGTAACTGTAAATCAGATAATCCAACGGGATATAGAAATAGATGGGATGCCGGCTGATTGTGTAATTGATACATATACTCGTAAGGTTATTATTTATGTTGAGAAGGGGACGGACTTGACAAATGTCAATATAACAAAAATGAATTTGGGAGGTGAATACGGTCGCGTATCTCCTGATCCTACATTGAAGAAAGACTATTCAAGTCCTTCTACTTTCAATGTGAGCTGTTCATGGCAGGAATATTCATACGAATGGACTGTATATGTCGAGGATTATCCTGATGGTGAGAGTAGCAATAGCTCTTCTAAAGGGGCATTTGCCATGACTTCGCGGGCCACCGTCTCAGGAAAAGTACAGAGTGGAAAGACTCCTAATGTGGAATATCGTAAAGATAGCGAAACATTGTGGAATACTGTTGCTTCATCAAATATTAGTATATCCGGTAATACTTTTACAGCTACTTTGACTGGTTTAAGTGCTGCTACCAAGTATAAATATCGTGTAGGTACTGATGGAAACATGGGTGAAGAACAGTCGTTCACAACTGTAGCTGCTACTCCTTTAGAAAATGGAAGTATGGAAGAGTGGTCGCTGGAAGGTAAACAGTATAATCCTTGGGCTTCGGGAGATGATTCTTTTTGGGGGACTGGAAATCCCGGGGCGGCAGCCTTTATAGGAAATCTTACTACTCCTACAGATGACAGTGTTTCAGGAAAAGCTGCTTTGCTGGAAACAAAAAATGCGATAATAAAGCTTGGTGCAGGTAATATCTTTACAGGCGATTTCGCTCTTGACGGATTGAATGGGCTTCTTCATTTCGGACGTCCGTTTAGTTCTTTTCCTACAGCTTTAAGACTTTATTATAAATATACTCCAGCCACTATAAATATGATTGGCGATGATGTAGGCGATTTGGCTAATTTGAAAGGTGAAACAGACATTTGCCAAATATATATAGCTCTTTCAGATAAGTCTGAGCCTTATGAAATCCGTAATAATCCGAAGAACAGACAACTGTTTGATCCTAATGATGAAAATATCATTGCTTATGGTGAATTTTCTTCCAGCGAAACAGTGACAAGCTATAAAAAACTGGAAATACCATTGGAATATAGAGCTACAGGTCGCACACCTAAATATATCATTATAGTAGCATCGTCAAGCAAGTATGGTGATTATTATATAGGTGGAGTAGGCAGCAAGCTTTGGTTAGATGAAATGGAACTGGTTTATGAATAAGAATTAATTAAGGATATATATGAATAAAGTAATACTATATGTTGTGGCTTTTGCTTCCCTTTGCTTAATGATGGTGGGATGTTCCGATGAAACTTTTAATCAGGAAAGTGGAAACGGAACAGGTTATTTGCGTCTTGCTTTGGGAAGTGTGAACGTAGAACTTTCATCTACTTCAAGGGCTGATGCAGGACAACTTCCTGCAGATCTCATACCTGAAACTTCTGATTTTATGGTTGATATAAAGATGAATGGAAAATCTGTTGATGGATTTCCAAAACCATATACAGAAATTACGGAAGATATTGAATTGATGGCAGGTTCGTATTCAGTAATAGCTTATAGTGGAGATAATAATGAGATACAGGATAAACCTTATTTTTATGGCTCGTCAACTGCTCAGATTAATCCTGGACAACCAACAAAGACAGAAGTGAATGCTGTTTTAGCTAATGCAATGATTACTCCATCTGTAAGTGAAAGTCTGCAAAATCATTATTCAGAATGGAGTCTGTCTCTCAAAGTTGGTGAGACATCTTTGAAACTTGCTGATAATGAAAAAACTGATGGATATTTGTTCGCAAAAGCTGGTACGTCTGTAAGTGCAGTGTTTGAAGGTACTAATATATTGGGTAATGAAAAATCTCATGAGTGGACTGTTATTTCACAGGCTGTTGCCTGCACTAAATATCTTATTCAATGTGATCCTGATATACCTGTATTTTCATTTGGTTTAAATGCTGTAGCTGAACATACTACTAATGATTCAGGTGAGTTGAATGGTACAAAAGTATCTCTAACATTTGGAGATTTATCAGGAGTACCTGTTTCATTGATTTCAGAATTAAACGTAACTCTTGAGAATGCAGAGGGTGAATTGGTGCGTAGCTATAGTACTAATGATTTTAATAGTGTTGGTGAAATGTTGGTTGAGAATAATTGGCCTTATTTACCTCAGGGAGATTATACATTAAGATATAGTTATACTATTGATGGCGAGAAGGTAAGTGAGGAAAATACAGAAGCAAAAATAGTGTCAATGCCATTACCTGTATTTAATGCAGTTGCTTCAGCTCAGACAAGTTATTCAATATATCAATCAGATGGGGCAGCTGCTGCGAATAATACTGATGGGTCAAGTATATTTAATGTAACTGCTACAGCATCTATATCACCTGAAATTTTAGGTAATGACAAATATACAAATTTATTAAGTGTTACATATTCTTTGGATACTGGAGAAAGTACTACAGAAGAATCACCTGTATTTGAAAACCTTAAATGGGGTAAACGTACTTTGACAGCTTTTGTAATGTTTGATAAAGGTAGTGCTACATCATCGGTAGAATGTGATGTTACTGGGATACCTTATTATGTTAGTTTTAATGGAAATACTAATCCTGAAAATTGGATTTTAAGTAATAATGGAAAATGTGGTGATAGACTTACATTGAAAAAAGGTGAGGCTTATGCTTTATCCCCTAAATTTCATATACCTATGGATTTAGATGTTGGAGTAGTTTTGAACGCGTATGCCTATGGAGGATCTATTCCATATGATTATAAGCCTACAGTTTCAATTCATCCATCAGAAGTTGGTATAAACTCTACTGTGATTACAACATTGCAAGGATCGATTGAAGTTCCAGGAACAGCTTCATTTCATGATATTAGTACAATGTTTACCTTAACAGATAAGGTAGGTAAAATTTGTATATATACAAGAGGAAACGTTACTGGTTGGTCTGTTGGTACAGGTGATATTGGAGTTGTTTGTGACCATTTTTCTGTACAATATAAATAATTGAATTTATGAATAAAAAATGTCCATACATAATCTTTTTATTTGGATTACTATCATTCTCATCTTGTTCGAATGATAACAGTCCGGAACTCTCTAATGAGACAGGAGAGATACGTTTCTCTTTGGTAGATACCACTGAAGTGGAAATCACTACAAGAGCATCGCTTAATTTAGATGTAAATGAATTTAGTGTAAGCCTTAATAGGGGCGATACACCAATATTTACCAGTCGGAAATATAAAGATATTGCCGGGACTACTATTAGTTGTTCGGCAGGTCCGAATTATTTGCTGAAAGCGGAAAACTGCACAGAAGCAGAAGCTGAAAGCAAGAATGGCAATTGGGGACAGGCACGTGTGTACGGAGAAGAGTCTTTTACTGTTGTTGCTAATGAAACAAATACAGTAACAGTGAACTGTGGTTTGGCTAATTCATCGGTGAGTGTAGATTTCAGTGATTACATTGTAAGTTCTTTCGACAATTATTCTATTGATATTTATGCTACTGATGCAAGTAGCCGTACTTTTAAGTTTGACGAAACAAATTATAAATTCAAGACGGCATATTTCAATGTAAGAGGAACTCGTGAATTGTCGTATACTGTTACATTGCCTTCTCCTTACCAACCTTATACTGGTACATTTAGTATGGAGCCATCGAAGAGTTATAAATTCTCTGTAAAAATAGATGGTGATAGCGCTAACTCTACAGTTACTCTTGGAATTATTGTAGATGGAACTTTATCTGAAGAAGTAATACTTACTGAAAGTATTAATCCGTATGCATGATAATAGTAATTATAATTACTAAGAAAATAGAATCTCAAAAGCAGGAAGAAATTCCTGCTTTTGTTTTAGTATATATATACAACCGTAACTTTATATCCCATTTCACCTTTACATCTTTTACTTTACCCTTTAATCTTTCAATAATCAATTTCTGGTTACTTCTACTTCATTTCCTGCATCTATAGTATATAATGGATAATAGGACTTTAATTATTATCGAAGAAATACAATAAAGAAATTCATATATAACAAGTGCGGTACCTTCTCACGAAGATACCGCACCCGTGTTCCTTAACTTATATATTAAAGAAACATTAATGTAAAGTTAAACTGCCGGATATTTTTTCCGGCGAGAGATATATAATTCCCATAAGACGCTTCTTATGGGAAAGTTTTTTATAATGTACGATTATTGTTCGTCGGCTGCAAATCCTGTACGGCGGTAGCCTGAAACTTTGTATTTGGCATATCCGTTAGCTGCAGGATTTTCATCATCGCTAAAAGAAACGTAATATACCAAACTGTCGGCTGGCATTCCGCTAGGAGTAGTTGCTGCACCAGGAAGCATTTTTCCGTCTTCAATGTTTACTTTGCAATCGTAGGCTTCATTTTGAGCTTCACCATTTGTGCTGAATGTCAAAGCATTGCAATCACAATTTACTACTACTGTGTATTCCCAAAAATTACCTAAATCGCTAACATACATTTTATCGGCTACATTTTCGTTGGTATTATATGTGATACCAAGTATTACGCCTAAACCAAATGGATCGGAAATAACTACATTTCCGGCTTCGTCAACAGCATCTACTGTAAGTTGCCATTCGCCTGCCAATGCCTGGGTAGCTGTACCTCCAATCTCATCCTTTTCGCAAGAAGAGAAAAAGGCTACAGTACATAACATTAATAAATATATTGCTTTTTTCATATTGTGTCTTTTTCAATTAAGTTATTTTGTAATAGCTTTGAGAATCACTGTCATCTGGGTACCACCATAATCAACATCTAAAGTAAATGTTTTTGTAGCTGGATCGTAACTTCCACCGTTTAAACCCAATACGACATCACCTGTGTCACCGAAATACCAACTGCCAACTTCGCTTGTTAATGATATACTGTTGTCGGCATTTATCTGGAAATCTACTTCAGCATGGAAATCATATGTAGGCTCGAAACCTGGATTTAATCCGTTAAACTGGAATCCTCCCATCAGGTCGTCAAGATGATATGTTCCATCTCCATTATCTGTGATGTATATTAAAGCATCATAATAATGTCTTGTACTTGTCATGCTTTCACCAAGATAAAGAGTTGCAATATTTTCGGAATCAACTACATATACTGTGCGAGAAGCTGTTGTAGAAAAGCCGTCGGCATTATAAATGATATATGATATAGAATATACTCCAGGAGTGGTATTGTCAATATTTGAAGTTGCCTGAACCTCGCTGCTGACATCCTCACCATTAAGCTCGGCATAACATCCTTCGTCTGTATAGGTCTCACCTACGTTTAAGATTATTGTGGGTTCACCTAGTACCTCTAATGTTGGATAGTAGGTTATTCGTGTTAACCCTTCTGTTGTCTTTTCGCAACTCCATAAAGCTACGGAAAGTACAAAAATCAGTAAATATGATAATGTTTTTTTCATTGTTCTGTGTATTTCTGATTATAAATATTACATCTTATATTATTTAGCCCAGAATACAGGTGCTGTATAACCAGGAAAATCAGGTACATTCTCGTTACGTGATGAAGAACTTTCTGCATACGGATAGCGTTCCAATAACTTGTTTGCTCCAACCTGGCCGAAAACCTGAATAGGAGTATATAGTGTTCCTGGCTCATAGCTGCTTGTATCGAACGATTCATCACTGTTATTATAGAAGTCGTCACCCTCGGCTTCTCCAAATGCCGGATAATCCAGACGACGGATTTCACACCATGATTCGAATGGATTTACACCTGCAAGTGCAACCCACTTGGCAATACCTATGCATTTGATGGCATTATTACTGTCATAAGGGTAGCGTGAAAGATATTCATCGGCACCACTTACACCGGCTGTTGCAAAAGAAGCTTCGATAGCTGCTGCATAGTGTGATGCTGCATCGCTTGCTGAACCGTAACGTGAATAGTATTCGGAGATAAAGAATTCTGTTTCGGCTACTGTAAGCAGATAAACAGGCTGGTCGTATGACACTGCAGGGCGACACCAATAGTTGGCATTGAATGTTGCAGTTCCTGTATATTGTGTTCCTGATATTGAACCTTCGTAATTGCCGTATGTATTAGGATTGAAGAATGCTGACAGACGTGGGTCTGTATATTCTATATTACCAACTTCGTCTCTTACCTGCATTGTGTTTACAATTGCAAGGTTTGCTACTAGGTTTTGCTGCTGTCCTGGTGCGAATTCTTCTGAATACAGTGGATTACGTTTTTCTGCCTGATCGCTCCAACATCCTTCCCATTTTATATCTGAAGCAGGAAAATTGTTTTCAGCAATAAGTGCTGCAACTTCAGACTGTACGTCTTTTACTGCTGACATACGCATAAGCAATTTCAGTCTCAATGCGTTTGCAAATTTTATCCAACTGTCGGCAGACTGATTTGGAAACAGAAAATTAGTACATACACTTGCTGATGGCTCAACACGTGAAATTGCTTCTTCCAATTCTACCAATAATCCTTCGTATACTGTCTGGCCATCGTCGTAAATAGGGGAGAGGTTATTTGGATCAAGAGCCTGTGTGTATGGTGTCTCTCCATAACAGTCTACCAATATCTGGAATGTGAATGCACGCAATACTGTTGCTGCTAAAGATGTACCCCAGTCGCCATCGGCAGAAGCACGGTCGTTGATATTTTTTAAGTTGTTAAGAGCTTTTTGATAAAGCTGAGTGTAAGTTCCGCTACTACGAGTTGGTGACATATTGAATCGTGAATAATCCAAATAGTTTGATGTACCAAACTGCTGTGCATAATACTGTGCGAAATAACCTCCGGTGATGAACAGAAAGTCACCATAACTTCCGGCGATGCTCATCTCGGCTGCAGGCATAATCATACCAGTTGTAACGTTCTCTTCCGATGGTGAGTTTGGGTCCTGATTTATGTCAAGATAGCTTTCGCACGAAGTCATACCCAAGCCCATACCTACGGTAAAAGCTGATAAAAGAAATATCTTTTTCATTGTCTGAATCTCCATGTTTTTTAGAATGTGATGTTAAGATTGCAACCAAATAGTCTGCATGATGGGTTGCTGTAAAGTTCTCCGAACTGTGTAGCCAGATCTCCGTATGAAGACTGTGAAACTGTTGTTGTTTCAGGGTCTATATAACGGTTGTCTGAAGCTGTCCATGTAAATACATTGTTACAGAATACTGTAAGCGAAAGGTCGCTTAACTGCATCTGGCGTACCCATTTCTTTGGTACATTCCATGAAAGGCTGATGTTACGAAGTTTTACAAATGAACGGTCTACCAAGTATGCTTCACCACCATATCCGTAACCATAGTCATTGAAGTATGTCTGGTAGCTACCATTGTATTGGTAAATAGGAGTTGTGTTTGGTGAATATGTTCCATCACCGTTGTCAACTACTGAATTTGGAATAATAAATGGTTGACGATTGTTGTATGTAGTAACTAAGCCGTTTCCTGTAAATTGCATCAAATTCTTTGTACGTGAGAACATGTAACCTCCCTTACGGATGTCTAATGATGCGCTTAATGTGAAGTTCTTATAAGTCAAACCTGTAGTAATACCACCTGTCCAGTCATTATTCATATTTTTGCCAGTGTCCTCTAATGTTGTACCCAAAACAGGATAACCGTTTGAGTCTACAATCATCTGTCCGTCTTCTGTATATTTAGGCAAATATGTATAGAATTGTCCAATTGGTTTTCCTTCAACTGCGTACATTTCTACAGCATCGTTACCTGCTGAGAAACCATAGATTGAAACTTGTCCACCTTCAAGACTTTCAGGTAATGAAAGCACTTTGTTTTTGTTTTTTGCAAAGTTGAAACCGATATCCCAACGCCAGTCACGTGTCTGTATAGGAGTAAGGTTGATTGCTAATTCTACACCTTGGTTTTCTACTTCACCGAAGTTAGTAACTACATAGCTGTATCCTGCAGCAGGATCGGCTGGAAGAGTAAATATCTGGTCTTTTGTACGGCGGTTATAGTATGCGGCATCGATACCAAATCTACCGTTGAAGAACTGTAAGTTCATACCGACTTCGAACTCTGATGTCATTTCAGGTCTCAGTTTATCACTTCCTAATGTGTTGGATGTCTGGTATGCATTTGCTCCATTAAGAGGGAAGGAGATATTTGGAGCTACATAAGTTCCGTTTGATACTCCTTGGATGTAAGATAAAGCTGTCAGATATGGACTGGCATCATTACCTGTCTTACCGTATGCCAAACGCATTTTACCAAAGCTTAGAATATCATTTTCAGGAATAAGACGTGTGAAAATCCAGCTCAATGTTGCACCAGGATAGAAGAAACTGTTCTTGCCAATAGGCAAAGTAGATGACCAGTCATTGCGGGCTGTTGCATTAAGATATATCATGTCATCCCAACCAATTGTAACATCTCCAAAAAGACCTACAAGACGGCGCTTGCTCTGAGATTCGCTCATGGTTTGTGATGATGTGTTACTTAAATCCCAAAATCCAGTTTCAATAGAAAGGTTAGTACCTGTACCGTTGAGGCTTGTTGCATAACGCTCGTTCATGTTCAAACCTACATTGACATTAACATCTAATTTATTGTCAAGGAATTTCTGTGCATAGTTTGCTAAAAAGTCATGGTTCAATTCATAACGGCGGCTATAAATTGCAGATACACTACCTTCCTGATTCATGTTTGAAGGGGCATAACCATAGTCGTTATTGATAAGGGCATCGTCCAAAGCAATCTGTGGACTTCCTGTTTTGATGTCATAGTCTGTATAATCCAATCCCATACGATATGTCAATGTAACATATTTTACAGGTTTGATATCTGCTTGGATTTTTCCATAAATCTGTTTGGAGTTTGTATGGAAATAGTTGTTGGCAAGTGCCCAATATGGATTGGTAATACCATAAGGTGTAAAGTATGCTTCAGGAGTATTGAATGCACTACTCAAGTCTTTCATATCAACAATGGAAATATCGCGTGGAAGTTCCATCAAACCGTCAATAACGGAAGTACCCTGGAAGTTTCCTACAGCATCAGTCTGGCTGCGGGCAAAGTTTACTGAAGATGAAAGCTTTAACCATTTAGTTGGTTCGTAACTGTTACGGAAAGCTACTGTATTACGTTTGTAGACATCGTAGTTTTCAGGCATAATACCATCATCGCCTGTATAAGAGTATGACAGATAATATGTCATCTTTTGATCGTTTGATACTCCACTTAGTGAAATATTGTGGTTCTGTGACCAACCCAAGTCAAAGAAATCTTTAACATTGTTTTCTTTGGCACTGTATTCATGTATCAACTGTTGGTTATTCCAAACCGGACCATATACTTGAGTGGAACCATCAAACGCAGGTCCCCATGATCCGTTTTCAATAAATGTCTGACCACCATTCCATCCTTGTCCGAAACTGTTCTGCATTTCAGGCAAATATGACAACTGTCTGGCCTGTACACTACCACTATAATTTATAGAGAAATTACGTCCATCGCTACGTTTACCGCTTTTTGTTGTGATGACAACTACACCGTTTGCTGCACGGCTACCGTAAAGAGCGGTTGCGGCTGCTCCTTTCAGAACGGTCATTGATTCGATATCATGTGAGGCGATGTTTGAAATACCACCTAATGTAACGTTCTTACCTGAACCAGATACTGAACTGTTAGAAAGTGGAATACCATCAACTACATATAAAGGCTGGTTATCGCCATTGATAGAACCAAAACCACGAATAACAACGTTACTTACCGAACCTGGATCGCTTGAAGTACTACTAACTTGTAAACCTGCTACTTTACCTGAAAGTGCATCTGCTACATTAGTTGTACGGGCACTTATGATTTCGTCACTCTTGACTGTCGTTGCTGAATATCCTAACGACTTTTCTGAACGGCTGATACCCATTGCTGTTACAACTACTTCGTCAAGCAATTCAGCATTTGTATGCAATACAACATACATTGTTCTATTGCGATTGATATGAACATCTTGCGATTGCATACCTACAAATGAAATACGTAATGTCTTAGCATTGGAAGGTACATTACTAATTACAAACTTGCCATCAATATCAGTGATGACACCCATATTGGTGTCTAATACTAATACTGAAGCACCAACTACAGGCTCACCGCTCTCACTGGATGTTACTACACCAGTTACATTTGACGTTTGAGCCAATGCCAGATTTACCCCTGCAAAGAGGCAAACAAGCCATAGCATTAATCTTCTTTTCATAAATTCTCTCTTAATTTAAATTATTGTTAACTGATAACTCATCAATAATAATAACAAAGTCTTTACAGAACTTTACTTCTTTTATTATAAAAATATAAGAATATAAAAGTTGAGCGATTTATATTTCGATGCAAATATATAATTATATTCTTGAAATCAATATCTTTTTTTTATAAAAAACAATCTAAAAGTTACGTTTTAACATCACGATGTTAAAACTGTTATGATTTTAATACTTTGTACTATGGTAAACAATAATATATAAAGATAAATTCCCATATAAAAAACTGTTTAAATTCATTCTATGACGTATTTGGAAAAGTTCTGTAAAGACTTTGTTGGTGTTTGTGGTATGAAAATATCTTTTAGGTACTAAATTTTGAATATTGATGTCTTTATGGACTGTAAAATTCTAATTTCTAATCATTACGATTTGTATTAATATTCTTATGCTCTTTATACTGCAATAACTAAAACCAAATGTTAATATATAATAATGGATTTTATGTTTAGATAGACTGAAATCTATGGAAATGACTTTTATATTGATTGTATAAATAAAAAAAAGACTGTCTCAACATTTCTGTGTGAGACAGTCTTAGTTGTATATATATTCTAAACTTGACTGTTATGTCTATAGTAGATTATAGGGCTTATACGATACCCTGAGCCATCATTGCCTTAGCAACTTTCATGAAGCCGGCTACGTTAGCACCCTTCACGTAGTTGATGTATCCGTCTGGTTCTGTACCGTACTGAACGCATGCTTCGTGGATGTTCTTCATGATGCTCTTCAGCTTTTCGTCAACTTCTTCTGCACTCCAGCTCAACTTGATTGAGTTCTGAGTCATTTCAAGACCTGATACTGATACACCACCTGCATTGGCTGCCTTACCCGGAGCATAAAGTATCTTAGCTTCCTGGAATACGCGGATTGCTTCTGGAGTAGATGGCATGTTGGCTCCTTCAGATACTGCAAATACACCGTTTGCGATAAGTGCTTTGGCATCGTCGCCATTGATTTCGTTCTGAGTTGCAGAAGGAAGAGCGATATCGGCTTTTTCGTTCCATGGACGAGCACCTGCAACATATTTGCATCCGTATTTTTCTGCGTATTCGCGGATACGGCCACGGTACAAGTTCTTAAGTTCCATGATATAGTCGAGTTTTTCGCGGTCGATACCGTCCGGATCGTAGATGTAACCGTCTGAATCGGACATTGTAACGACTTTAGCACCCAACTGGATAAGTTTTTCTACTGTATATTGTGCTACGTTACCTGAACCTGATACAAGGCAAGTCTTTCCTGCGATGTCGATATTACGTGTCTTAAGCATTTCCTGAAGGAAGTAGATATTACCGTAACCGGTTGCTTCAGGACGGATAAGTGAACCACCGAATTCGCGACCTTTACCTGTGAGTACGCCTGTAAATTCGTGAGCCAGTTTCTTATACATACCGAACATGTAGCCTACTTCACGACCACCAACTCCTATATCTCCTGCTGGTACGTCTGTTTCAGGACCGATGTGACGCCATAATTCAAGCATGAATGCCTGACAGAAACGCATTACTTCGGCATTTGACTTTCCACGTGGAGAGAAGTCTGAACCACCTTTACCACCACCCATAGGAAGTGTAGTAAGTGAGTTCTTGAAAGTCTGTTCGAAAGCAAGGAACTTAAGGATTGACAGATTTACTGAAGAGTGGAAACGAATACCACCTTTGTAAGGACCGATAACATTGTTGTGCTGTACACGGTAACCCATATTGGTCTGGATGTTGCCTTTATCGTCCATCCATGTTACACGGAACTGATATACGCGATCTGGAATACAAAGACGTTCTATAAGATTTACTTTATCGAATTCAGGATGTTTGTTGTATTCTTCTTCGATTGTTCCCAAAACTTCTTCTACTGCCTGATGGTATTCAGGTTCATTAGGAAATCTTCTTTTAAGATCCTCTAATACTTTAGCTGCATTCATAATCTTTACCTTAAATTAATTGGTTGTTATTATTGTTGTTTTTATCTCTTAAGTTGATGGTGCGAAAATATATCATTTTTTTTGTTTATGCAACATTTTGCTTGAAAAAAATGAGAAAAATATCTTTTTCATGCTTTTATTGCGTAAAATGTGTTGAAATGCTTATTTGTTGCGGCGCCTGATTGACTTCCCTATAGGGATGAAAACCAATGCTCCTGATATGATTATGGTGACAATCAACGGACCGTCAATCTTCGGTGAGGATGTTATGACAATGAAACAAAGGGCAGCCCAAAATAGGGTGAGAAGTATGCACTGGGTGTTGGTGAGTGGTTTGCGCATAGATTGTATATAATAAATAGTAGGGGCGGGGTACGCAAGCCATGGATGTATCCGTGGGTTACGACCTCGCCCCTGCTTATGGTTAATTTTAGTCTGTTTTATGGTTTAGCATTGACCTTGGCTCTTTTTCTTTTTTTCTACTATGGCATCGATACATGCTATTGCCGTGATATTTACGATGTCGCGTACAGAGCTTTCAATGTCGGTAAAGTGGATAGGTTTGTTCAATCCCATCTGGATAGGGCCTATAACTTCAGTCTCACTCATGTTCTGTATGAGCTGATATGTGGAGTTGGCTGAGCTTAGGTTAGGGAATACCAATGTGTTGACCTGCTTGCCAAGAAGTTTGGTGAATGGGTATTTCTCGTCACGCAATTCGTCGTTGAGGGCAAATTTTACCTGCATTTCACCATCAATAGCCAAATTCGGGTAATTCTTATGCATATAAGCCACGGCTTCGTGTACCTTTGCAGGACTTCCTTCCTGGTCGGAACCGAAGTTTGAGTATGAAAGCATTGCCATGACCGGTTCATGATTGAAGAAGCGAACCGCTTTTTCTGAAAGGCGTGCTATATCAATCAGGGTATCTGTGTCAGGATGACGGTTGATAAGAGTGTCGGCAATGAAGTATGTTCCTTTCTTTGAGTTGAGGATGTGCATTGTTCCGAAGTGCTTATAGCCTTCCTGTATTCCGATAACTTCTTTGGCGACCTTGATGGTGTTGCTGTATTTTGTGTAAAGACCGGTTATGAAAGCGTCTGCCTCGCCTGTCTCTACCATCATCATACCAAAATAGTTACGCTCGAACATCTTGTCGTTGGCTTCTGCAAAGTTGGCTCCTTCGCGTGCGCGTTTTTCACAAAGAATACGGGCGTATCTCTCTCTTCTTTCAGCTTCGTCGTCGTGGCGGAGATTGATGATTTCTATTCCTTCAAGGCTCAGGTCGAGTTCTTTGGCTAATTTCTGTATTCTTTCTGTGTTTCCTAAAAGGATAGGGTTGCAGATACCTTCTGCCTTGGCCTCGACAGCGGCTCTGAGCATGTTTGGATGGATACCTTCGGCGAAAACTACTCTCTGAGGACAGCTGCGCGCTGTTTCGTAAAGCTTGCGGGTTAGTTTGTTTTCCTGACCCATGAGCTCGAGAAGGTGGTTTTTGTATTCGTTCCAGTCTGTTATCTCCTTACGCGCTACGCCTGATTCCATGGCTGCTTTGGCTACTGCCATTGATACTTCTGTGATAAGACGTGGGTCAACCGGTTTCGGAATGAAATAGTCGCGGCCGAATGTGAGGTTGTTTACGTGGTATGCTTCGTTTACTACGTCAGGAACGGGTTTCTTTGCCAGGTCTGCAATGGCATGTACGGCTGCCAGTTTCATCTCTTCGTTGATGGCTTTGGCGCGTGTATCGAGGGCTCCACGGAAGATATATGGGAATCCTATTACATTATTTATCTGGTTTGGATAGTCTGAACGGCCTGTTGACATCAATACGTCCGGACGTGCGCTCATGGCGTCTTCGTAGGAGATTTCAGGAGTTGGATTGGCCAAAGCAAATACTATAGGATTGTCAGCCATGCTGCGTATCATGTCCTGTGAAAGTACGTTTCCTTTTGAAAGTCCAAGGAATACGTCGGCACCTTTTATCGCTTCTTCAAGGGTGTGTACGTCACGACGGTCTGTGGCAAAGAATTTCTTGCTTTCTGTCAGGTTAGTACGGTCGCTTGTGATAACTCCCTTACTGTCGAGCATAAGGATATTTTCCTTGCGGGCTCCTAATGATATATATAGTTTTGTACATGATGTAGCAGATGCTCCTGCACCGTTTACTACAATCTTGACATCTTCAATCTTCTTGCCTGCTACTTCAAGGGCGTTGAGAAGTCCTGCGCTGGAAATGATTGCGGTTCCGTGCTGGTCGTCATGCATTACAGGAATATCGAGTTCTTCTTTAAGTCGTCTTTCTATTTCAAAGCATTCAGGCGCTTTGATGTCTTCGAGGTTGATACCGCCAAATGTAGGTGCGATGGCTTTAACTGCTTCAACGAATTTATCAGGATCCTTTTCGTTTACTTCGATATCGAATACGTCAATGCCTGCGTATATTTTGAACAGAAGTCCTTTACCTTCCATTACTGGTTTGCCGCTCATGGCTCCTATATCTCCTAGTCCAAGTACGGCTGTTCCGTTTGAGATTACGGCAACAAGATTTCCTTTTGCTGTATAGTCGTATGCTGTTTCCTGATTTTTCTGGATTTCAAGACATGGCTCTGCTACTCCCGGAGAGTATGCCAATGACAAGTCGCGCTGTGTCTGATATGGTTTGGTGGGAATAACCTCTATTTTTCCCGGTTTGCCCTGTGAGTGATAAAGTAGGGCAGCTTCTTTTGTTATCTTTACCATAAGTTATTACATTTTGTTGTTATTTGTTTATTAAGATGCGCAAATGTATGAATAAAAATCTAATATAGGATTCATTTGTAATTAAAATCTCTAAATTGTTTTTTCTTTTTCTGAAATTGTTTCTTCATAAACTCTTCTTTTTTTGTCTAATAATCATATTCACTAGTACAATTTTAATATCGTCAGATTTATTGGTTATTCTTAGTTAATTGTTAATTTTAGATGGTCTGAATTTTATATCTTTGCACGTGTGTTTTTAGGAAAATAGTTGGCGAACTAAGGTATTTGAAAAAAATATATAATAATTTTATATGAAAATGAGCGTGAAAAGTAAATTGAATTTTAGCAATGGCCGTATTGCCATAGCTATGTTGGGTGTTTCTGTTCTTACTGCTTGTGGCGGTGGCCAGGGTGGTATGAAGATGGGTGACAATGAATTTGCTGTTATGACAACGGCTTATACTTCAAGTCATCAGACAAAAACTTATCCTGCCACAATAAAGGGTCTTCAGGATATTGAAATCCGTCCACAGGTTTCAGGTTTTATCGTAAAACTGTGTGTTGACGAGGGTGCTACAGTCAAACGTGGACAGGCATTATTCCAAATAGATCCTACACAGTATAAGGCTGCATACGATCAGGCCAAGGCCGGTGTGGAAGCTGCTAAGGCGAGCCTTGAAACTGTGACTTCAACTCTTGAAAACAAGAAAATGCTTCACGAACAAAAAATCATCAGTGATTTTGAGTATCAGACAGCTATGAATAATCTGCTTTCAGCGAAAGCCAACTATTCACAGGCTGAAGCTGCATATACTGCAGCAAAACAGAATTTGGGCTTCTGTACCGTTACAAGTCCGTCTGATGGTGTTATCGGAACTTTCCCATACAGGGTTGGTAGTCTGGTAAGCCCTTCAGTACAAGAGCCTTTGACTACTGTTTCACAAATAGGTGACATGTACGTATATTTCTCAATGACAGAGAAACAGTTGCTGGAAATGACAAAATCCGAACAATCACTGAAAGACCAGCTTGCTGCTATGCCTGAAGTAAAACTTCAATTGGCTGATGGCTCGATTTATGAAGCTGCAGGAAAGATTGATGCTGTAAGTGGCGTTATTGACCAGACTACAGGTTCTGTAAGTATGCGTGCAATATTCCCTAACAGTAGAAATATTTTGCGAAGCGGTGGAACTGCAAATATCATATTCCCTTATGAAATGCAGGATATTATTTTGATACCACAGTATGCAACACAGGAAATACAGGATAAGAAATTTGTTTATGTATTGCAGCCGGACAGCACTTTGAAACATACTGAAATTCAGATTTCAAATCTTAGCGATGGAAAGAATTATATCGTGACAGGTGGTTTGAAGGCTGGTGACCAGATTGTGGTTGAAGGTGTTCAGATTTTGACTGACGGACAGAAGATTGTACCTATTACAACTGCTGAAAAGGAAGCAAAGTATCAGAAACATTTGCAGGACCAGCGTGACGGTAATATACAGACTGCCTTCAATTAATTGCATATCTTGGTCAGAAACAGATATATCAATCTTATTTAATGAGATTTTAAAAAGAATAAAAGAATGAAACTAGATAAATTTATTAATCGTCCGGTACTGTCAACGGTGATTTCTATCTTGATGGTTATCTTGGGTGTTATAGGTTTGGCAACTTTGCCTATTACTCAGTATCCGGATATCGCACCACCTACAGTGTCCGTAAGGGCCACTTATACAGGTGCCAGTGCTTCTGCCGTATTGAATTCTGTCATTGCTCCTTTGGAAGAACAGATAAACGGTGTTGAAAACATGATGTATATTCAATCAAATGCCACTAATACCGGTTCTGCTGATATCAGTGTTTACTTCAAACAGGGAACTGACCCTGATATGGCGGCTGTCAACGTACAGAACCGTGTGTCAATGGCTCAAGGTTTGCTGCCTGCTGAAGTTACACAGATTGGTGTTACAACACAGAAGCGCCAGAACTCAATGTTGATGGTTTTCTCTCTTTACGATGAAACTGACGAATATAATGTAGAGTTTATTGAAAACTATGCCAACATTAACATCGTGCCTGAAATCAAGCGTGTAAACGGTGTGGGTGATGCCAATGTGTTGGGTATGGACTACTCTATGCGTATTTGGTTGAAGCCTGATATCATGGCGCAATATAAACTTGTTCCTTCTGATATCTCTGCTGTTCTTGCTGAACAGAACATAGAAGCTGCACCGGGACAGTTCGGTGAACGCGGAAACCAGACATTCCAATATACTATTAAGTATAAAGGACGTCTGCAGAAAGCAGAGGAATTTGAGAACATCGTTGTAAAGGCATTGCCTGACGGTGAAATCTTACGTTTGGGTGATATCGCAGAGATAGAGCTTGGCCGTCTGGCTTATACATTTAATAATAGGGTTAACGGACATAAGGCTGTATCTGTCATCGTTTACCAGATGGCCGGATCAAACGCTACACAGACTATTTCTGACTTGGAAGAGGTTCTTGCCAAGGCACAGGAATCACTCCCTACAGGATTGAAAATCAATATTGCCCAAAATGCCAACGACTTCCTTTACGCTTCAATTCATGAGGTAATCAAGACTTTGATTGAGGCATTTGTGCTTGTGTTTATCGTGGTTTATGTGTTCTTGCAGGATATGCGTTCAACACTTATTCCGGCGATTGCAATTCCGGTTGCTTTGATTGCAACATTCTTCGTTTTGAAACTTATCGGATTTAGTGTCAATTTGCTTACTCTTTCTGCCATGGTATTGGCTATTGCCATAGTGGTGGATGATGCCATAGTGGTGGTTGAAGGTGTACACGCTAAACTTGACCAGGGATATAAGTCGGCAAGAGAGGCTTCTATTGATGCCATGAGTGAACTTGGTGGAGCTATCGTGTCTATTACACTTGTCATGATGTCAGTGTTCATTCCTGTTAGTTTCATGGGTGGTACTGCCGGTACTTTCTATCGTCAGTTCGGTTTGACAATGGCTATTTCAATCGGTTTCTCAGCATTGAATGCGTTGACTCTGTCACCGGCATTGTGCGCTTTATTCTTGAAACCTCATAAGGCTGAACATGGCGAGAAGAAAATGTCTATGATAGACCGTTTCCATACATCCTTCAATGCTGCATACGATTCTTTGTTGAGCAGTTATAAGAAGCGTGTTGTATTCTTTATACATAAGAAATGGTTCTCTATGGGACTGGTAGCTGTTTCTATAGTATTATTGGTATTCTTCATGAACACTACTCCTACAGGAATGGTGCCTACAGAAGATACAGGTACTATTATGGGTGCAGTGACACTTCCTCCTGGTACATCACAGGAACGCGCGATGGAAATCATGGATAAGGTTGATAGCCTGATTGCCGCAGAACCTGCTGTAAGTTCAAGAACTATTGTTTCCGGTTTCGGATTTATCGGTGGACAGGGTCCTTCATACGGTTCTGTGATTATCAAACTTAAAGACTGGGAAGAACGTTCCTTGATGCAAAATTCAAGTGTTGTAGTAGGAACATTATTCATGCGAGCACAAAAAATCATTAAGGATGCCCAGGTATTGTTCTTTACACCGCCTATGATTCCTGGATATTCGGCTTCAAGTGATATCGAGTTGAACATGCTTGATAGAACTGGTGGTGATCTGAACAAGTTCAATGATGTAGTACATAGCTATATGGACGCATTGAAGCAACGTCCGGAAATCAACTCTGCACAGACTACATTTAACCCAAGTTTCCCACAATACATGATGGATATTGATGCTGCCGCATGTAAGAAAGCAGGTATAAGTCCAAGGGATATTTTGCTTACCATGCAGGGATATTTCGGAGGTTTGTATGCATCAAACTTCAACAGTTTCGGTAAGATGTACCGTGTAATGATACAGGCATCTCCGGAAGCTACGAAGAATATGGAATCATTGAACCGTATAAAAATACGTAACGGAAACGAGATGGCTCCTATTACTCAGTTTGTATCTTTGAAGAAAATATACGGACCTGACGTTATCAGCCGTTTCAACCTTTATACTTCTATTAAGGTGATGGTTGCACCTGCATCAGGTTATACTTCAGGTCAGGCACTTCAGGCTATTGCTGAGGTTGCAAAAGAAAACCTTCCTACAGGTTTCGGTTACGAACTTGGAGGTATGGCCCGTGAGGAAGCCGAAACCAGTGGTGGTACAACAGCCATTATCTTCGTTCTGTGTTTCGTCTTTGTATATTTGCTGTTGAGTGCCCAATACGAAAGTTATATATTGCCGTTGGCCGTATTGCTTTCAGTTCCTGCCGGTTTGTTGGGAAGCTTCTTGTTCGTAAACGGTTTCAGTGCTTTGGGTAGCATACCTGCATTAAAGATGATAATTGGTACAATGTCAAACGACATCTATATGCAGATTGCTCTTATCATGCTTATGGGATTGTTGGCTAAGAATGCAATCCTTATCGTTGAGTTTGCCCTTGACCGCCGTAAGCAGGGTATGAGTATAGCATGGGCGGCAGTACTTGGTGCTTCAGCCCGTCTGCGTCCTATCCTTATGACATCACTCGCGATGATTGTCGGACTTATCCCGCTTATGCTTGCGATGGGTGTAGGTGCTCACGGTAACCGTACTCTTGGTGCATCGGCCATCGGTGGTATGTTGATAGGTATGATATTCCAGATATTTATTGTTCCGGTATTGTTCGTAATATTCCAGTGGCTTCAGGAGAAATTCAAGCCTATCGAATGGGATAGCCTTGACGAAAGCGAAGTTGAAGCGGAAATCGAACAATATTCTCATACTACTAAATAATTTATGACTATAATGAAGAAACAAATCATATTGACAATGTGTGCAGCTGCTGCTTTGAGCAGTTGCCACATTTACAAGGCTTACGACCGTCCTGATACTATTGATGCTTCCGGTATTTATAGAGACCCTGTTGCGGCTAATGATACATTGGTATCAGATACTACAAATATGGGTAACTTGGCTTGGAAGGAAGTGTTTAAGGATTCAAAACTTCAGGCATTGATTGAAGAAGGACTGCAAAACAATGTTGATATGCAGGCAGCTGTGCTTCGTGTGGAGGAAGCTAAGGTTATGCTTACTTCAGCTCGTCTGTCTTATCTGCCTTCCATTAATCTTGCTCCTCAGGGTACTATGACTACTATGGGAGGCAGTGATATGGCAAAAGCTTACCAGTTGCCTGCAGCAGCGAGCTGGGAAATAGACCTTTTCGGTAAGATACTTAATGCTAAACGTGGACAGCAGGCTGTGTATTTGCAGAGTAAGTATGCACAGCAGGCTGTACGTTCGCAGCTTATTTGTGGTATTGCAAACGTATATTATACATTGCTGATGCTTGACCGTCAGGTGGAAATAACTACAGAAACGGCCGCTATCTACAAAGAGAATGTACGTGCTATGGAGGCTATGAAGCTGGCAGGATATGTAAATGAAGCAGCTGTAACTCAGATGCGTGCCGCAAGTCATCAGGTTGAAGCTTCTTTGCTCGACTTGAAACGCCAGGTACGTGAGACGGAAAATTCTTTGGCTGTACTTCTTGCCAGAGCCCCTCAGACAATAGAGAGAGGTAAACTAACTGATCAGGTAATGCCTGATGAATTGACAGCAGGAGTGCCATTGCAATTATTGGAAAACCGTCCTGATGTGAAAATAGCAGAAATGACACTTGCAAGCGCATACTATACTACTAATCAGGCTCGTTCAGCTTTCTATCCTAGCATCACTATTGGTGGTACTGCCGGATGGACAAATGGTTCGGGTATCCAGGTTGCTAATCCGGGACAGTTTATGTTCCAGGCTTTGGCTTCTTTGACACAGCCTATTTTTAATCACGGTAAACTGGTGGCTAACCTGAAAGTTTCAAAAGCTGAAGAAGAGATAGCCCGCATGAACTATCAGCAGACTATTCTTGAAGCAGGGCAGGAGGTAAGCAATGCTTTGTGTCTGTATGAAACTACTCAAAAGAAACTTATTGAGGATCGTGGTAGGGTAGAACAACTTGAAAAAGCTGTGACATATACAAAAGCTTTGTTCCAGAGTGCAGAAGCCACATATCTTGAGATTCTTACAGCACAACAAAATCTGCTGAGTGCAGAACTGACTGAAGTATCAGATAATTTCCAGCGTATTCAGGCTGTTATAAACCTGTATAGTGCGCTTGGTGGTGGACGTGAATAATTAACCTTAAAACAATAAACACATGATTAGTCCTTTAGCTTATGTTGATCCTTCTGCAAAGTTGGGTAACAATGTTACGGTACATCCGTTTGCTTACATCGACAAGAATGTCGAGATAGGCGACAATAATGTGATAATGCCATATGCCAGTCTGATGAGTGGCACGCGTATGGGAAATGGTAATACAGTATATCAGGGAGCTGTGATTGCTGCAGTGCCACAGGATTTCTGTTATACCGGTGAAGATACAATTGCCAGGATAGGCGATAACAATGTGATTCGTGAGAATGCTGTAATAACACGTGGTACACATGCTGAACATGATACAGTGTTAGGCAACGGAAATTTTATTATGCAGGGAGTGCGAATCTCGCACGATGTTGAGATTGGTAATGAGTGTATTATAGGAAACGGTTCGCAAGTATCGGGTAACTGTAAGATTTTCGATCGCGCCATACTTACTTCGAATGTTCTGATGCAGGGAAATACCCGCTTGGGTAGCTATTCGATAGTACAGGGCGGTTGTAGATTTACAAAGGATATTCCTCCTTTTATAGTTGCTGCCCATGAGCCTATATCATTCTATAGCATAAACACTCATGTACTTGAGCATGAAGGTTTCCCGGAAACATTGATTAAGCATATTGCTCAGGCTTACAGAATACTTTACAAGGCAAATACATCTCAAAATGATGCATTGCTGAGAATAAGAGAGCAGGTTCCTAACAGCGAGCATATCAATATGATTATTGATTTTGTTTCGTCATCAAAACTTGGTATTATTCATTAATCTCTATTATTGAATATTTGCCGGTACTGACACAAGTTGGTACCGGCTTTTTTTTATATGGATATAATGATGTATATTTGCACCGTTTTTTATGATTGTTTGAATATTGTTTAAATGAAAAATAGACTTCATTATACTTTTTTTCTTGCTTTGATTGTTGCGTCAGGTCTGCTTGCACTGCATTATTTACCTGAGATAAGCATCAAAAATAAGAAATTAAGAAAGGTTGATTTATTGTCCGACGTTCGTTGTGACGTAAAGGTTATTGACTCATTTGTTGTTGATACTTTTTCTGTTGTATCTGTTGTTAAACCATTATTCGTTGACTCATGCAAGTCCGGAATAGAATGTATAGAAGATTATTCTGATTCCACATCACACGGAATGTCGCATTTTTATGAAGCGCTTTCAGAAGCGGACAAAGGTCATCGTCCGGCGCGTATCGCTTATTTTGGTGACTCTTTTATAGAGGGTGATATTCTTACTGCTGATTTGCGTAGTCTTCTTCAACAGAAATTTGGTGGTCGTGGAGTGGGATATGTGTCAATGACATCAAAGTTTGCCGGTTTCCGTCCTACGGTAAAACACAGATTTTCGGGATGGACATCACATCATGTAACAGATTCTGTTGACTTTGTTCGTTCCAGACAGGATATTTCCAATAATTATTATTCTGCATCCGACGGTGCCTATACAAGTCTTGAAACTACTTCGAAATATGCTTCATGTCTTGCTGAATGTGGATCTTCATCAATATTTTATCTTACAGATGATTCGCTGTATATAACTGCAGAAATAAACGATACAGAAACTGAAGAATTTCGAGTGAAAGGTGACAGTACGCTTCAGTGTCTGACTGTTGACGGTAATATAAAGAAAGTGAAATGGAGTATAGTCGAATCGTCGCCAGAGGCTGTTTTCTATGCCGTTACGATGGATGACAACAATGGAGTAATACTTGATAATTTCAGTACCCGTGGAAGTAGCGGACAGCAGTTGCTCGGCATTCCCGTCTCAATTTTGAAAGGGTATAATAAACTGAGGAAATATGATCTTGTGGTAATTCAATTCGGTCTGAATGTGGCTTTCGAAGGTGGAATTGACTATGGATATTATAAGGAAGGTATGAAACCGGTAATAGCACACTTAAAGAAAGCTTTTCCTGATACTTCAATACTTGTTGTAAGTATTGGAGACAGAGAAACTAAAGATGAAAATGGCAATCTCAGGACCATGCCCGGTGTAAAAGCTCTTATACGAAGCCAGCAGATGCTTGCTGCAGAGACAGGAGTGGCATTCTGGAATTTGTTTAATGCTATGGGTGGAGATGGCAGTATGGTAGAAATGGTCAACGCCAAACCAGCCATGGCCAATTATGATTATACTCACATTAATTTTCGTGGTGGAAAACATATTGCAGGTTTGCTTTACGATGCTTTAATGTATGGAAAGGAACAATATGAAAAGAGAAAATCATACGAAATGGAGTAATTCCATTGACTTAAGGTTCACAATGGTTTTGCTGTTAACCATTTCGCTGTCTTGGTATGGCGTTTTTGCGCAAGATGTTATACCGGAGAAAGCTAAGCGTGACTATAACTCAGGACCGGTGTATTCAAGTTCTGCCATGGAGAAGCTTATGAGATTCATTGCTGTATCAAGTCCTATGCCTTCGGCGTTTAAGGATACTACAGAGAATGTGATAATAGATCCTGAAGGTACACTGGACGTTTTCTGGGAAAAGCTGTCGATAATGGAACGTCCTGTCCGAATTGTACATATTGGTGATTCTCACGTAAGGGGACATGTGTTTCCTTATAAGATGCGTAAATTGCTTGAAGAAGATTTCGGCGATGAAGCTGTTATCGACTATAATATATCATATAATACTACAGGTATTGCCCACGAAACAGGAAGATCCGGTATTGTTTATCATATAATGGGTGTTAATGGCGCAACCTGCGAATCGTTCAATAAGCCTGAAAGGATAAAGGAGATTTCCTCTCTCAATCCAGACCTTATAATTCTGTCATTTGGAACAAATGAGGCACATGGAAGGAACTATAGGGCTGCGCAACATCGTATCCAGATGGCCGGTCTTATTGGTGAACTGAAAAAAGAGTGTAAGGAAGCGGAATTTCTTATTACAACTCCTCCCGGGGCGTATATTAAGTCGGGCAAGAGGAATAGGATAATTAATGTCCGTACACCTCTTGTGGTAAGAACAGAAAAAGATTTCGCACAGGAAAATGGCATTGCTGTCTGGGACCTCTACGATGTAGTGGGAGGGGAGAAATTTGCTTGCAGGAACTGGTCAGCAGCAGGTATGTATCAAAGGGATAAGATACATTTCACCCGTGATGGATATTCTCTTCAGGGATTATTATTGCACGAAGCATTCATTAAAGCATACAATGATTATGTGGCCACAAAGATTTATTGATTTTTTGGGAAGTTTAGGTATAGATTATCATAAGATTCTTGATGTATTGACATACGATCCGCAACAACCGCTTATTTTCAGTAGCGGTCTGTTTGTGTTTCTGTTTCTTATATTCAGTTTTGTGTATGTTTTGCTTCGCAATCATACTACTGCACGTCTGCTGTTTGTGTCAGTATTCTCATATTATTTCTATTATAAGAGCAGTGGGGTTTATTTTTTCTTGCTTGGAATTGTTACAGTGACTGATTTCGTCCTTGCGCGTATAATGTATCACACTGAGTCAAGACTAAGACGCAAATTCTTGGTGCTGATTAGTTTATGTGTTAATTTAGGTCTGTTATGTTATTTTAAATATACTAATTTCTTTTATGAGATACTTTCACCTTTGTGGGGAGGCACTTTCAGTCCGTTGGATATTTTCCTGCCTGTAGGAATTTCATTTTTCACGTTCCAATCGTTAAGCTATACTATTGATGTGTACCGAGGCGATTTGAAACCTCTCAACAATCTGCTTGATTACGTATTTTATGTATCATTCTTTCCGCAGCTTGTGGCAGGCCCGATAGTTCGTGCGCGCGATTTTATTCCGCAGATACGCAAGCCTTTGTTCGTGAGCAATGAAATGTTCGGTCAGGGAGTGTTCTTTATTTTGAGCGGGTTGTTCAAGAAGGCGGTGATTTCGGACTATATTAGCGTAAACTTTGTAGAGCGAATATTTGAAAATCCAGGACTATATTCCGGACTTGAAAACCTGTTCGGTATATATGGTTATGCATTACAGATATATTGCGACTTTTCGGGATATAGTGATATGGCTATTGGTCTGGCATTGTTGTTGGGATTTCGTTTCCCGATAAACTTTAATTCGCCATATAAGTCGGACAGTGTTACTGATTTCTGGCACAGATGGCATATATCTTTATCCTCCTGGTTGAGAGATTATCTGTATATTTCGTTGGGTGGAAACCGTAAGGGAAAAATACGTACATATATCAATCTTATTTTGACAATGCTTCTTGGCGGATTATGGCATGGTGCGTCATGGAATTTTATAGTCTGGGGAGGTCTGCACGGAATTGCTCTTGCCATACATAAATTTTTCCGCAGTCTGTTGGGAAGGGACAAGCATTATCAAAGCCGCGGAATAAAGAAGTTCTTTGCGGTAATTATTACATTCCATTTTGTATGTTTCTGCTGGATATTTTTCCGCAATACAACATTCGATGGTTCTTTGACCATGATAAATCAGATATTCACGTCTTTTCATCCTGAGTTGTTCACCCAACTTGTGTCCGGCTATAGTGAAGTTTTCTTGCTTATGGCTTTAGGATTTGTCTTGCATTGGTGTCCGGACAAATGGCAGGACGCATGTTCAAACGTTGTTGTAAAGATGCCTCTGTTTGTTCAGGCAATACTGATTATTATAGTAGTATTCGTAGTAATCCAGATAAAGAGTAGTGATATCCAACCATTCATTTATTTCCAGTTCTGATAAAAAAATAACGGTGCAAATGTCAAAACTTGCACCGTTATTTTTTTCTATAATGGATGATTTATCTGTTCTTGTACATATTTTCGTAATAGTTTTGATAGTCACCGCTTGTTACGTTTTTTACCCACTCCTGATTGTTAAGATACCATTCTATGGTTTTTACGATACCGTCTTCGAATTTTGTTTCAGGAGTCCATCCTAATTCATTGAATATTTTTGTAGGGTCAATGGCATAACGTTGGTCATGTCCTAATCTGTCTTTTACGAATGAAATCAGCGAATCATTAATCCAGTCTATTGAAATTTCGCCATTTGCATTGAGTTCCTTTTTCTTAAGGATTTTTCTCAGTTCAGGCTGTTGTTCCATCATGTCGTGGATAGTACTGATTGTAAGCTTTACTATGTCGATGTTTTTCTTTTCGTTGTGTCCGCCTACGTTATATATCTCTCCGTTACGTCCTTTGTTTATTACGAGGTCAATAGCCTTGCAATGATCTTCTACGTACAGCCAGTCTCTTACGTTTGAGCCATCACCGTAAACAGGTAGTCTCTTCCCTTCAAGAATGTTTTTTATTATAAGCGGTATGAGCTTTTCAGGGAAGTGGTATGGGCCATAATTGTTTGAGCATCTTGTTATTGTCGTTGGCATTTTGTAAGTGTCGTGATATGCCATAACAATCATGTCGGCACTTGCTTTTGACGCGCTGTATGGGCTGTGTGGGCATAAAGGTGTTGTTTCAGTGAAATAGCCTTCAGCTCCTAATGAGCCATAAACTTCGTCAGTAGAAACCTGATGAAACCTTACGTCTTTTCTCCAAGTAGGATAGCCTGTTTCGTCTTTACCGGTTACCCATGCCCTGCGGGCAGCGTCCATAAGGTTTTGTGTGCCTAATATGTTTGTTTGAAGAAATAACTGAGGATTTTCTATGCTACGGTCAACATGGCTTTCAGCGGCAAAGTTAACTATACAGTCGAATTTATAATCAGCAAAGAGGCGTTCTACCAATTCACTGTCGCATATATTACCCCTTACGAAGAAACAGCGCTCATTGTCTATGTCATTGGCAATAGTAGCCAAATTTCCGGCATACGTCAATGCATCCAATATGACAACTTTTATGTCGTCGTGCTTTTTCAGGATGTATTTGATGTAATTCGAACCAATGAAGCCTGCCGCTCCTGTGACTAAATACGTTTTCATAAAAAGTGTTTATAATTCGAGTGCAAATTTGGGAAAGATTTCTTTAACTGACAAATATTTTAGCAATTAATCTTTAAGCTCAATAACTTCCAAATTTGAAAATTTACAATTATCGATATCGAATCTGATTAATGTGCGTACAGTATGGAAACCGTATTTTCCGGCAGCTCCGGGATTTATATGCAGAATACCCAAATCTTTATCATATTTCACTTTTAATATATGCGAATGGCCGCTAATGAACAGGTTGGGAGTGGAGACTTTTAATAAATTCCTTATGCTCGGGTCGTATTTGCCCGGATATCCTCCTATGTGTTTCATTATCACTTCTGCCCCTTCAATAGTAAATATGTTTGTCTCAGGCAATATCTTTCTGATATCCTGCCCATCAATGTTTCCATATACTCCTCTGAAAGGTTTGAACTCCATTAGCCTGTCCATAACATCTTTTGCTCCGATATCTCCGGCATGCCATATTTCGTCGCATTCTTCGAAATATTTCAGGTAGCGTTCATCCCAGTATCCGTGTGTATCGGACAGTAACCCAATTCTTTTCATTCCACTATTTGCAGTTATTTCAGTATGGCAGCTATCTTTTCAAGTATTTCAGGGTTAGGCAAATCTTTTTTCTGTATAAGCATATAAGCAAAATTATCAGCCATTATCTCTTCAGGGTTGATAACATTTTGTGTGTTTTTGCCTATTTTGTCGTAAAAGTCTGTAGCCTTGTCTATATTATATATTATTGTATTACCGTCGGCGCGTAATGGCAACAGGTTGTCGTCAAGCGGAATCAGACCAACATTCAGATAGTTGTCGAGTCCGCCCGATGTATAAGGCTTGTCGGAATATATAATCATAGAACATTTCTGCTTTGTACCGTCGATGGTGAACTCGGCATAACTGTCATATTTTTCTATATCAGGATTTGAAATTTTCTTTTCAGTGATGTCTATAGGGAAGAAAAGTTCCTTGTCTGTCACATTGAATCCTATAATGGAATATACCGATTTCTTGAAATCAGTGTTACTTCTGGTTAATACATGAAACATTTCGTGGGCTATGAGATATTCCAACTCTTCGTTTGAGGCATTCTGTATAAAGTCTTCGCCTAAAGCAATCCAGTTTTTTCTGGTGTAAGCGGCTACGTTCATTTCCTCTTTCATTGAGGTTTTTACAAGAATGATTTCCTGCGGATATTTTATTTTAAGTTTTTGCTTGTCTATTTTCGATTGAAGTGATTTTATTGCTGTTTCTATTTTTTTCTTGTCTGTATCACTCCAGTTTTTTGTTTCGTTCATGGCTAAACGGAGCAGTTCAGACTTTTTCCCGTCTTTTTTTTCCAGACGCAGATTAATATCGAAACTGTTTAGTTTGTTTGTGAAGTTGTCAATGTCTGTTATAAGCATTTGTGATTCAGCTCTTGTAGCAAAACGGTATGGGATTTTTTTTTGTGCAAGTGCCGCAAGCGATACGCAACATAATATTGAAGATAATAACAGGTGCGATATTTTCATAATCTGATTTTTTATATGTTAATATTAATTTTATATTTTACTCACAGCGTAAATTTATACAAAAAAAAGCCATCCACGAATATATGGCTCTATCTTTTACGATTTTTTTATATAGAAAATGTAAAAGAGCCTTGTTTCGTGAATGGCTTTTTCAGTTATCTGGTGATGATTATTCCTTGTCTTTCAGAGCTGCGAAAATAAGACCTTCCAATTCTTCGGCGAGTTCTGGATTATCTTGTATGCAGACTTTGGCGGCATCACGTCCCTGGCCTAACTTAGTGTCGTTATAGCTGTACCATGAACCGCTTTTCTTGATGATACCCAACTCCGCTCCGAGGTCGATTATTTCACCGCTTCTTGAAATTCCTTCGCCGAACATTATATCGAATTCAGCTTTACGGAATGGAGGTGCCACCTTATTCTTTACAACTTTTACTCTAACCTGGTTACCTATCACGTCCTCACCGTCTTTTAGCTGTGTAGCGCGGCGGATGTCAAGTCTTACGGATGCATAGAACTTAAGAGCGTTACCACCGGTAGTAGTTTCAGGATTGCCGAACATCACACCGATTTTTTCGCGCAACTGATTGATGAAGATACATGTAGTGTTGGTTTTGTTTATTGTAGATGTAAGTTTTCTCAAAGCCTGTGACATCAGTCGTGCCTGAAGACCTACGCGGTTATCACCCATGTCGCCTTCAATTTCTGCCTTAGGAGTAAGGGCTGCCACTGAGTCTATTACTATGATGTCGATAGCCGATGAGCGTATCAGCTGGTCGGCGATTTCGAGAGCCTGCTCACCGTTATCCGGTTGTGAGATAAGCAGGTTGTCGATGTCCACACCAAGTTTTGCGGCATAGAAACGGTCGAAAGCATGTTCTGCATCAATGAATGCTGCAATACCGCCTGCTTTCTGGGCTTCAGCAATGGCGTGTATTGCCAGAGTTGTCTTACCTGATGATTCAGGACCGTAGATTTCTATGATACGTCCTTTAGGATAACCTCCTACGCCAAGTGCGGCGTTAAGTCCTATTGAACCACTTGGGATAACTTCAACCTCTTCCACATGGTCATCGCCCATTTTCATGATTGAACCTTTTCCGAAGTTCTTTTCTATCTTGTCCATGGCAGCTTGCAGTGCCTTCAGTTTTTCCGAGTTGTTTGGCTTCGAAGGGCTGTCAATGCCACCTTCAAATTCCAGTTCGTCTTTCTTTGCCATATATGATTGAGTTTATATGTTGTTATTATTTTAAAATCTGTGCTGCGTGGTCTTTTGTCTTCACCTCTTTAGGAGAAATGATTCTTTCTATCACCCCTTCTTCGTTGATGATGAAGGTAGTACGGAAAGTTCCCATATATTTTCTTCCGTACATGCTTTTTTCACCCCAAACACCGAATTCCTGAACCAGTTTCTGTTCCGTATCGGCAATGATGGTGAATGGCAAACTGTTCTTTTCAATGAATTTCTGGTGCGACTTGGCATCCTGTATGCTTGCACCTATAATTTCGTATCCTGCATTTTGCAGAGTCTCGTAGTTGTCGCGCAGATTGCATGCCTGTGCAGTACATCCGCTGGTCATGTCTTTAGGATAGAAGTAAAGTACTACTTTCTTTCCTTTGTAATTGCTCAGGCGTATTTCTTCGCCTTTTTCGTTCAGTCCCAAAAAGTCGGGTGCCTTGTCTCCTACATTCATAATATTAGTTTTTTTTATTTAGTTGACAAGTTTACAAGATGACAAGTTGACAAGGCTATCCTTCTGGATAGAAACCTTGTCAACTTGTAACTCTGTGACTTTGTCATCTTATATTAAAGTTCCAAATCTCCGTCGAACACTTCATGCCATGGCAATCCGTACATGTTCAATGCTTCCATGAATGGATCCGGATCGAATTCTTCCACGTTCCATACTCCCGGACGTTTCCATAATCCTTTCAGGAACATCATGGCACCTATCATTGCCGGAACACCTGTAGTGTAGCTTACACCCTGCATACCGGTTTCCTTGTAAGCAGCCTGATGAGAACAGTTGTTGTAAACGTAGTATGTACGTTCCTTTCCGTCTTTCACACCGCGGATACGGCAACCGATAGAAGTTTCGCCTTCGTAGTTTTCGCCAAGATCCTGTGGGTTAGGCAATACGGCTTTCAGGAACTGCAATGGAACGATTTCCATTCCGTTGTAGTTGATAGGCTCGATGCTTGCCATGCCGATGTTCTGTATCACTCTCAGGTGAGTGAGATATTCCTGACCGAAAGTCATCCAGAAACGCGCGCGCTTGATAGTAGGGAAATTCTTTACCAATGATTCCAGTTCTTCGTGATAAAGCAGATATGAGTCACGCGGACCGATGTTAGGATAAGTCAGGTCCTTATGGAATTCCAGAGGTTTTGTGGTTACCCACTTTCCGTCTTCCCAGTAACGTCCGTTTTGGGTAATTTCGCGGATATTGATTTCAGGGTTGAAGTTTGTTGCAAAAGCCTTGTGGTGATTTCCTGCATTGCAGTCCACTATGTCAAGGTAATGCATCTCGTCGAAATGGTGTTTGGCAGCGTATGCTGTATATACACCGCTCACTCCCGGGTCGAATCCGCATCCGAGGATTGCAGTCAGACCTGCATCTTCGAAACGTTTCTTGTAAGCCCATTGCCAGCTGTATTCGAAATGGGCCTCGTCTTTCGGCTCATAGTTGGCAGTATCAAGATAATTTACTCCTGCCTGCAAGCAAGCTTCCATGATGGTAAGATCCTGATAAGGAAGAGCTACGTTAATAACGATTTCGGGTTTAAAACTGTTGAATAAAGCCACCAGTTCGGCCACATTGTCTGCATCTACCTTAGCGGTTTTGATGTTTGGGTTACCGATTGCCTTTACAATCGCGTCACATTTTGACTGGGTGCGGCTTGCTATCATCACTTCTGTGAAAACTTCAGGATGCTGAGCCACCTTGTGTGCAACAACGGTACCTACACCGCCTGCACCGATAATCAATACTTTACTCATTTAATATATTAATGTGAAATTTTAATTCCCGGTAAACGTTACCGTTCAGTATGCAAAGATAAGACTTTTTTCAAAACTGCATGCAGTATTATCCAATTATCGCAATTTTTATATCAGAATAGAATAATCTATAATATCGTTTGCTACTTTTACATGAACAATCGATTATTGATTTTGTTATTTTAGATAGAAAATTTAGAGGAAAAACAGTATGAAGAAAACATTGATCAGTGCAGCTGCTTTTGCTGCTGTATTATTATCATCTTGTGGAACAGCAAGTAAATCAGTTGATATCTCTGGCGAATGGAATGTCGTATCAGTAGAAGGTAAAGAGGTGACCGGAAATCCTTATATAGGTTTTGATATGGAAAACGGCCGTTTGTATGGCAATGCAGGATGTAACAGAATAATGGGTGGGGTAGAAATCGATTCAGTAAATCCCGGTCATATAGGCCTCACAAATATTGGCACTACACGTATGATGTGTCCGGATATGGAGACAGAACAGAAAGTTCTTGAAGCATTGAACGAAGTTGCCGGCTATAAGGCATCGGCTACAGGGGTTGAGCTTACGGATAAAGACGGCAAAGTTCTTATGTCACTCGAGAAAAGAGAAGCTCCTGCCGTATCAATAAATGATATTAACGGCGAATGGACTATCTCAAAAGTAGATGGTGTGGAAATTGAAGTTGCCGACAAGACTCCGTTCCTTTCATTCAATGTCGCTGATAATGCCGTCCACGGAAATGGCGGATGCAACATCATCAACGGTTCATTCTCGCAGGAGGAAGGAAATGCTTCATCTTTGAAGTTTGGCCAGATGATAAGTACAATGATGGCTGGTCCAGGAATGGAAACAGAAGGTAAGGTTCTTGAGGCAATGAACAAGGTAGCTTCATTCGTAGTGAACGAAGACGGAACTTTGTCGCTTATGGATGCCGGAAATAATGAAGTCTTACTTCTGGTTAGAAATACAGGAAAAACATTGAGCGAATAAGTCAATTTCAAATGCTGAAAAGCCTTGAAAAAAAACACGGGCACGTTTAGGTTAAAACACGGGCATGTTTTAATGAAAACATGCCCGTGTTTTATTTTGGGTATTTGGAATAGAAAAAATCATTATTATCCCTTATTCCTTTTCTTATATTGAGATGGAGTCTCGCTTGTGATTTTGAAGAAAGTTTTCGAGAAATGATACTGGTCGTAGAAGCCAAGCTCACAGGCTATTTCCTTAATTTTCATATCAGAGAAATCAAGCATCTGGCATGCCTTCTGTATCTTCAGTTGGTTGAAATAATTCAACGGACTGTGTCCGGTTTTCTTAAGGAAAATCTGTCCGAAGTGTGATGGAGAATAATTTACATTACCTGCAATGTCTTCAAGTGATAGTCTTTTATCAAGATTACTTCTCATATAGTTGATAGCTTCCTGTACTACATCACCTTTTTTAGATTTGTTGACTTCTCTATATTGTTGGATAAATTTAAATGAAGCTATGAAATGCCACAGGCATAATGTTACGTATTCCAAATTTTCGGAACTGTAGCCCATCTCCAGGTTTCTGTACAGAAAATATCTTATATCATAAAACGTGTTAACATAGAGTTCTTTATGGGTATATTTGCATTTTATCGTTTATAATCGATAAAATATTTTTTTTTACAATTCTATCGATTATAAACGATAATTTTTTATTTTTGTATTTGTTATAAAACAACGAGATATGGAAATAATAATAAGACAGATGTATCTGGATAAGATAGAAAAGTATCTTGATAATGATTATATAATAGTTTTGACTGGGCAGAGACGTGTAGGTAAAAGCTATACGTTAAAGATGTTGCGTGATATTAAAAGCAGGGATTTGAATAATAACATTATCTATATTGATAAGGAAAAGAAGGATTTTGATTATATCAATACTTATAAAGACTTGAATGACTACATTGATAAACATTATCGGAAAGGTATGATGAATTATATTCTTGTAGATGAAATTCAAGATATAGAAGGGTTTGAACGTACAGTAAGGAGTTATCGTACTGAACCTGACGCGAGAGTTGTTATTACCGGAAGTAACGCGAAAATGTTAAGTAATGAACTTAGTACAATAATCGGTGGCAGATATAAGGAAATATATATTCAGTCTCTTAGTTATAAAGAGTTTTTATTGTTTCATAATTTATATGATAGTGACGATTCATTGGCAAAATATATTCAATTTGGAGGTCTTCCAGGTTTGGCCAAAATAGGACTGGATGAGGATGATGCGGTAGAGTACCAGAAAGATGTATTTAATACCGTACTATTGAAGGATGTAATTTTCCGTAACAAAATTCGTAATATTGTATTCCTTGAAAATCTTACCAATTTCATCGCTGACAATATAGGAAAATTGATTTCTGCGAATAATATCTCCAAATATATGAAATTACAAGGCGATAAGATTTCCTCTGATACAGTGATAAACTATGCGAAATATCTGGAAGATGCTTATATAATACATAAAGTAAATAGATATGATATTCATGGCAAACGGATATTTGAAAGTAATGATAAATTCTATTTCGAAGATAATGGTATTCGTAACGCAATTGTCGGGGGAACAAGAGAGGGAGACATTGAAAAAGTCATTGAAAATATAATTTACCAGCATTTGGTAAGAATGGGGTATGATGTGACTGTGGGTCAATTACAAGCAGGTGAAATTGATTTTGTCTGTACAAAAAAAGCTGGAATGAAACGAGTATATATTCAAGCGTCGTATGTCATATATGATGAAATAACAAGAAAACGTGAGTTTGGAAACCTTAGAGATATAAATGATAATTACCCTAAATATGTTATATCCATGACACCGTTACTCTCGCAAAATGATGATAATGGCATTACTCATCTTCATTTAAGGAAATTCTTGATGATGGATAGCATTGAATAGCTGTTCGTTTTTTTGTTACTCATTTATATAGTCCCTCATTATTTATAATCTTATATACCGCTGGATGCAAAAAATACCGTACGTCTTTCCCTTGCGATATACTTTCGCGGATAAATGTTGAACTTACCTCTATTAAAGGACTGTCAATAGCTTCTACGTTCTGAGGTAATGAATCCGGTATTTCATATCCGAGTCGTGGATAGACCAGTACATGAAATTTTGATATGATTGCTTCAGGAGATTTCCAGCGGTCGAAAGCAGCCCAGTTGTCGGCTCCTATTATAAGATAAAACTCCCTGTCAGGATATGTCTCTGACAGTTTGTTGAGTGTTGTGACTGTATATGATGGTTTTGGAAGATTGAATTCAAAATCGGAAGCATAGAATTTAGGATAGCCTTTTGTGGCTTCTTGTACCAATCTCAGACGTATGCTGTCGTCAAGCAGTGACTGGTTCTGTTTGAACGGGTTCTGTGGAGAGACTAAGAACCATAATTCGTCAACATATCCGTTTTCGCACAGATAATTGCCCAATGCCAGGTGCCCGATATGTATAGGGTTAAATGAGCCTCCGAAAATGCCTGTTCTTAACTTTTTTTCTTCCATAATCTATAGTTGACTATCTGCCATGCTGCTACCAGTATCATGGCTGTAGCTATGATATATTCTTCTTTTGCCATTGCCACAATGCCTACAGCCAAAGCGGCGAAACCGATGACGATTGTAAGAATCATCATCAGTCTCATTATCTTTTTGGGATTTCTTGCCATATTATTTTTTCAGGAAATTACTGATTGTTTCAAGTGCTTCCGCCTGTGCTTTTTCGAGTTCATCGTTTATAATTACTACGTCGAACTTGTCGGCATAGCCTAACTCGAATTCTGCTTTTGCTATACGGCTTTCTATCACTTCAGGTGTGTCTGTGCCGCGTCCGTTCAGGCGCTTGCGAAGTTCTTCTACAGATGGGGGCTGTATGAATACAGATAATGCACGCTCACCATAGAATTTTTTGATGTTGCATCCGCCTACAACATCAACGTCGAATATCACATTCTGTCCCTCTGAAAGTTGTTTTTCTACCTGTGATTTCAGTGTTCCGTAGAAACGGTCTTTATACACTTCCTCGTATTCAAGGAATTCTCCGTTGGCTATTTTCTGTCTGAACTCGTCAGGGGTAAGAAAGAAATATTCCACTCCGTTCTGTTCTGTGCCGCGTGGTGGACGGCTTGTGGCAGATATTGAAAACGCCAAATTAAGGTTTTGTTTCAGCAGATAGTTTATTATTGTCGATTTTCCGGAACCTGACGGGGCTGAAAAGATTATTAGTTTTCCCATTTTTACATTACGTTTAATACTTGTTCTTTGATTTGTTCCAGCTCATCTTTCATCTGGACTACAATGTTCTGCATTTCCGCGTGGTTGGACTTACTGCCTGTAGTGTTGATTTCTCGTCCCATTTCCTGGGCAATGAAACCAAGCTTTTTGCCCTGTCCGTGTCCTCCGGCCATCGTTTCGCGGAAATATTTCAGATGGTTCGTCAGACGTTGTTTTTCTTCGTTTATATCGAGCTTTTCGATATAATATATCAGTTCCTGTTCCAGGCGGTTCTTGTCGTAGTCCACACTGATGGTCTTTTCGAGTGCATCTGTGATTTTTTCTCTGATACGTGCCACTCTTTCTTTTTCGTATGGCTCTATTGATGCAAGCAGACGCTCTATGTTATCAATTTTCTCGGTGAATTTCTTTTCCAGTGCGGCTCCTTCCTGTTTGCGGAAGTTTACAAGAGCGTTTATTGCTTCTTCGACAGCTCCTCTTGCCACTTCCCATTCTTCGTCTTCAAGTACCTGTATATCAACTTTGGTCAAAACGTCCGGCATACGGAGAAGAGTCGCAAACCAGTCGGATGGTAAAGGAATATTGCAAGTTTCGGATATATTTTTGATTTGTGTGTAATAATTTTGGAGTAAGGCGGCATTTATAGGGGTTGCCGCGTCTGAGGCTTCTTTTTCAATCCACAGACTAAAGTCAACTTTACCGCGTTCCAGACTTTTGGAAATCATGTTTCTGATTTCCATCTCTTTTTCTCTGTACAGAGGGGCTATTCTGGCAGATATGTCGAGTGCCTTGCTGTTTAGTGATTTTATTTCTACGATAATTTTCTTATCGTTGTAAGTAACGGTTGATTTACCGTAACCGGTCATTGATTGTATCATAACAAATTCTATTTTTCTGCAAAAGTAAGGAAAAGTGAGGAATTTTTAGAAAGAGAGTTGGATAAAAAGTGTATATTTGCAGACAATAATGTATTAAAAGTAAACTATGTCGTGCATTTTACATATTGAAACATCTACAGAAGTATGTTCCGTATCTGTAAGTCAGGACGGAGCTTCTATTTTTACTAAAGAAGATTTTAACGGTCCGTCGCATGCTACTGTACTCGGAGTATATGTTGACGAGGCTTTGTCGTTTGTTGATAATCATGCTATTCCGCTTGATGCTGTTGCCGTGAGCTGCGGACCTGGCTCATATACGGGATTACGTATTGGCGTATCTATGGCCAAGGGTATCTGCTATGGAAGAAATATTCCTCTTATAGGAATACCTACTCCTCAGATTATGTGTGTGCCTGTGTTGCTGAATAATGATTTGCCTGATGATGCTCTGTTATGTCCGATGATTGATGCGCGTCGTATGGAAGTTTATGCGGCAATATACGACCGTTCTCTTAAAGCATGTCGTGAGATAGGTGCCGACATAATTGATGAAAACTCTTATAAGGAATTTCTTGACGAACATCCGGTCTATTTCTTCGGAAACGGTGCGGCAAAGTGCCGTGATAAGATAACACATCCTAATGCTCATTTTATTGATGATGTTTATCCTTTGGCAAAATGGATGTTCCCATTGGCCGAAAAGGCTGTGGCTGTTGAAGATTATAAGGATGTTGCGTATTTTGAACCTTTCTATCTGAAAGAGTTTGTCGCATCTACTCCTAAAAAATTGCTTTGATAATATTTAATTGGAAATATATGGAATATAATACCCAGCAACGCCGTCTTCCGCTTCCTGAATATGGACGAAGTGTACAAAATATGGTGGACCATGCGCTTACGATTGAGGACCGCGAGCAAAGGCAGATATGTGCGAACACTATAATCAAGATTATGAAGGGCATGTTCCCTCAGTTTAAGGATAATGCTGACTTAAACCAAAAACTTTGGGACCATCTGGCTATTATGTCTGATTTCAAGCTTGATATTGACTATCCGGTGGAAATTGTAAAGAAAGAAAGTCTCCATGTCAAGCCGGATATGGTTCCATATCCCCAGTCGAAACTTAAATACAGGCATTACGGACGTTTTGTGCAGGACCTTATTAAGGTAGCGTCCGACTATGAGGAAGGTGAAGAAAAAAAACAACTCATCAATCTTATTGCCAACCAGATGAAAAAAGACTATCAGAACTGGAATAAGGATGGTGTGGATAATCAAAGAATAATAGATGACCTGTGTGAACTTTCTGACGGAAAAATCAAAATAACTGTTGATGACGTTAAGTTCTTCGAGCAGCGTACGTTCACTCAGCGTCGCCGACAGGCAAATAATAACCAGCAAAAACGCAAACAATAGTTTTTTTTTAGTTCTTGAGTTTTTTAGTTCTTAAGTTTGCTGATGATAACAAACTTACAAACTCACAAACTCACAAACTTACAGACAAAGTATGAGCTCATTTGTAATAGAAGGAGGACACAAGCTTCATGGCGAAATAGTACCACAGGGTGCAAAAAATGAAGCCTTACAGATATTATGTGCCACATTGCTTACTTCGGAAGAGGTTACGGTACATAATATACCAAATATACTTGATGTGAATAATCTTATTCAACTTATCAGCGATATGGGAGTTAAAGTAACGAAACTGAATGCTGATACGTATTCATTCAAAGCTGATAACGTGAATTTGTCTTATCTTGAGAGTGAGGAATTCCTTCAGAGATGTTCTAAACTGAGGGGCTCGGTCATGCTGGTCGGTCCGTTGTTGTCGCGCTTCGGTAAAGCTTTGATTTCCAAACCCGGTGGTGATAAGATAGGACGTCGTCGTTTGGATACTCATTTCATTGGAATACAGAAACTTGGAGCCTCATTTAACTATGATGCAGAACGCGGCGTTTATACACTCTCGGCTGATAAGCTGAAAGGAACATATATGTTGCTTGATGAGGCTTCTGTGACAGGTACTGCCAATATAGTCATGGCTGCCGTGCTTGCAGAAGGAGTGACAACTATTTATAATGCTGCCTGCGAGCCTTATCTGCAACAATTGTGCAAGATGCTTAACCGTATGGGGGCAAAAATATCTGGTATTGCATCTAATCTGCTTACTATTGAGGGGGTAAAGGAATTGAAAGGTTGTACGCATACAATACTTCCTGACATGATTGAGGTTGGTAGCTTTATTGCTATGGCCGCCATGACAAGGAGTGAGATTACGATAAAGAATGTTTCGTATGACAATCTTGGCATTATTCCTGATAGTTTCCGCCGTCTTGGTATCCGGCTTAAGCAGATAGGTGACGACATCTATGTTCCGCAACAGGAACATTATGAGATAGAATCGTTTATCGACGGTTCTATCATGACTATAGCCGATGCTCCGTGGCCTGGACTAACTCCTGATTTGCTCAGTGTGATGTTGGTAGTGGCAACTCAGGCAAAAGGAAGTGTGCTTATTCATCAGAAGATGTTTGAAAGCCGATTATTCTTTGTCGATAAACTGATAGACATGGGTGCGCAGATTATATTGTGCGATCCGCACAGGGCTGTTGTTATAGGCCATGACCATAATTTCAGTCTGAGGGGAGGAAACATGACTTCGCCTGATATACGTGCAGGTATTGCTCTGCTTATAGCTGCTTTGGGTGCTGAAGGCACGAGCAGGATTCATAATATAGAACAGATAGACCGTGGTTATCAGAACATTGAACAGCGCCTTACTGCACTTGGTGCGCGAATCACCAGAATCTGAGAATTAGTTTTTTAGTTTTTAGTTCTTTAGTTTGTTGGTGTTTGCATCAGCCAACTTAAAAACTCAAAAACTTACAAACTCATAATAGAAATGATAAGAAAAGAAGAAGTATATAAAATTGGTGTCATCAATAAACCGCATGGAGTGAAGGGAGAGGTTTCTTTTACTTTCACTGATGATATATTCGACCGTGTGGATTGTGATTATCTGATTTTGCTTATGGACGGGATTTTTGTTCCGTTCTTTATAGAAGAGTATCGTTTCCGTTCGGATAATTCGGCATTGGTTAAGTTTGAAGATGTTGATACGGCGGAAAAAGCAAGGATGTTTACCAATGTAGAAGTGTTTTTTCCGATAAAGTTTGTGGAGGAACAGGATGAGGTGACGTCATGGAATTATTTTGTAGGTTTTGATGTTGATGATGTAACCCACGGGATGTTAGGCAAGGTTGTTGATGTGGATGATGCTACTATCAATGTCTTGTTCGTTATTGAAAAGGAAGATGGCAGTGAAATATTGCTTCCTGCTCATGAAGAGTTTATACTCAATATCGACCACAAGAAGAAATGTGTAAAAGTTGATATTCCTGAAGGTTTGTTGGAATAATAAGAAAATCTGTTGAGTATGAGAAAGAAGGGACGTAAAGCGTTTTGGCATAATATTAAGTTTAAATACAAACTTACTATCATCAACGAGAATACACTTGAGGAGGTGGTAGGAATACATGTCTCCAAACTTAACGGGCTTTCTGTACTTATTTTTGCCTGTACTGTGATATTCATTATTGCAGCTTCCATAATAGCTTTTACACCGTTGCGAAACTACCTGCCAGGATATATGAACAGTGAGGTTCGCGAAATGGTGGTATCAAATGCCTTGAGAGCCGATTCACTAAAACTTGCACTTGACAGGCAGAACAGATATATAATGAATATTCAGGATATTTTCAGTGGTAAAATCAAGACTGACACTATACAGTCTATTGACTCGCTTACAAACCTTCGTGCTGAACAGCTTATGGAGAGAACAAAGGAAGAGGAGGAATTTAGGCAACAGTATGAAGAAAAGGAAAGATATAATCTTCGTGCCATTGATATAGGAAACGCGGTTTCAGGACTTGTGTTTTTCAAACCTGTTGAAGGGGTTATGGAAATGAACTTTGATGCAGAAAAGAAACATTACGGAATAGATGTCATGACAGGTCCTAACGCAAATGTGTTGGCCGTTTTAGACGGAACTGTGATTATGGCTACTTATACGGTGAGCGACGGATATGTGATACAGGTACAGCATTCACAAAATTTTATCAGTATATATAAACATTGTGGTTCATTGATGAAACAGCCTGGCGAAAGGGTAAAAGGTGGCGATGTCATAGCTTTGGTGGGTAAAAGTGAGGAAAAGCAGAATGAACATTATGTACACTTTGAACTCTGGCACAGGGGTACGCCAATAAATCCGGAAAAATATGTAGTTTTCTAAGATTATGAAGAAACAGATAGCAATTTTGGGGTCAACGGGCTCTATTGGAACCCAGGCTTTACAAGTGATAGAGGAACACCCTGATTTGTACGAAGTATATGCACTGACTGCTAATAATAAGGTGGATAAGCTTATAGAACAGGCAAGAAAGTTTCATCCTGAAGCGGTGGTTATTGCAAACGAAGATAAATATCAGGTATTGAAGGATGCTTTATCAGACTTGCCTATTAAGGTATATGCAGGAGCCGAAGCATTGAGTCAGATTGTAGAATCAGGACCAATCAACATTGTTCTTACCGCTATGGTAGGATATGCAGGACTTAAACCGACAATAAATGCGATAAGCTCGGGTAAGACTATAGCATTGGCCAATAAGGAAACTCTTGTCGTTGCCGGCGAACTTATTACTGAACTGGCCCAGCAGTACAGAACTCCTATACTGCCTGTTGATTCGGAACATTCTGCCATTTTCCAATGTCTGGAGATGAATAATCCTATCAGTAAGGTTATTCTTACAGCTTCTGGTGGACCTTTCCGAACTCTCAGTATGGAACAGCTTGCTACAGTCACTAAGGAACAGGCCTTGAAACATCCTAACTGGAGTATGGGAGCGAAGATTACGATAGACTCGGCGTCAATGATGAACAAGGGTTTTGAAGTGATTGAAGCTAAATGGTTGTTTGGGGTTAAACCGGAACAGATTCAGGTAGTGGTACACCCACAATCTGTGATACATTCAATGGTGGAATTTAAGGATGGTGCCGTTAAGGCTCAGCTCGGAGTGCCTGATATGCGTTTGCCTATACAGTATGCCTTTTCCTATCCTAAGCGTGAAACTCTTTCGGGCGAACGTCTTGATTTCATGAAATGTAATACTCTTACTTTTGAGGAACCTGATACAAAGCGTTTCAGAAACCTGGCTTTTGCATACGAGGCAATGAATCGTGGCGGAAATATGCCATGTATAGTTAACTCGGCAAACGAGGTTGTTGTCGCGGCATTTCTGAAAGACCAGATTTCTTTCCTCGGTATGAGTGATGTAATTGAAAAGACAATGAATAAGGTGGCTTTCATCAGTAATCCTAATTATCATGATTATGTTGAGACTGATGCCATAGCACGCCGCATAGCAGCAGAGTTTGTAATCAACTCTCGCTTTTAATTTTTATTAATGTAAAAAGTTGGAAAAATCAGATGGAGACATTTTTTATTCGTGCCCTTCAGTTGGTACTTAGTTTGTCCATTTTGGTCATTGTACATGAAGGAGGACACTTCTTTTTCGCGAGATTATTCAAAATCAGGGTTGAGAAATTCTATATCTTCTTTGACCCCTGGTTCTCATTATTCAAATTTAAGCCGAAGAATTCCGAAACAGAGTATGGTGTAGGATGGTTGCCGTTGGGCGGTTATTGTAAGATTGCCGGTATGATAGATGAGTCTATGGATACGGAACAGATGAAACAGCCGGCGCAGCCTTGGGAGTTCCGCTCAAAACCGGCATGGCAGCGATTGCTGGTTATGATTGGCGGTGTGCTGATGAACTTTATTCTGGCTCTGTTCATATATTCCATGATTCTGTTTACATGGGGCGACAAGTATGTGGCACTCAAGGATATGAGTTATGGACTTAAGTTTAACGAGACAGCCCAGAATATCGGCTTCCGCGACGGAGATATAATTTTGAGTGCCGACGGAAAGGAACTTGACCGTTTCGGTATGGATATGATACGCAGTGTAGTTGAGGCCAAGGATGTTAAGGTATTGCGTAATGGAGAAGAAGTTGAAATCAGGATGCCCGAACTAAGCCTTCTGGATGTGGCACAACAGGATCCTATGTTTGTAGATATTTTCTGTCCCAATGTAGTCGATTCGGTTTTGGCCGGTGGAGGTTTTGCCAATGCGGGCATACAGAAAGGCGATTCTCTGATAGCCGTGAATGGCAAGGCTTTGAATTCATGGAATGATTTCCAGAACCAGATGTCTGATCTTAAACTAAGGGCCGAAGTGTCTGAAAAAACTACTGCTGAATTTACACTGGTATATTCACGTGCCGGGGTGAGAGATACTGTGAACGTGACTACTGACGAACAGTTCAAGGTGGCTGCCATAGGTGGTATGCTTAATTATACTCCAACAGTACGTACTTTCGGCTTTTTTGAATCTTTTCCTGCAGGAGTAACTTTAGGGGTAAACACTCTGAAGGGATATGTAAACGATCTTAAGTATGTGTTCACAAAAGAAGGAGCCAAGAGTGTAGGCGGCTTCGGAACAATTGGAAGTATATTCCCTAAAGTATGGGACTGGCAGCGTTTCTGGTCTATGACAGCTTTTCTGTCCATCATATTGGCATTTATGAATATTTTGCCTATTCCTGCTCTTGACGGTGGACATGTACTGTTCCTGATTTATGAGATTGTGGCTCGCCGCAAACCGAGTGACAAGTTTCTGGAATATGCGCAGATGGTAGGAATGTTCCTGCTTTTCGCTTTGCTTATATGGGCAAACTTTAATGATGTACTTAGATTTTTGTTATAATTAATATTTGTTTATGAGAAGAATATTGTTGTGTGCAATATTAGGTGGGTTAGTGTTCTCATCTACTGTCTCAAAAGCTCAGGAAAGGCTTCCTGAATATCTGCAGGCAGAGAAGTTTACTGAAGAAAAACTCAAAAACATGTTGTTTTCTACTTTGGTGGACCCACATTGGTTTCAAAATGGGAATGGCTTCTGGTATGAATATAAAACTTCCGAAGGTACTTTCTGGTACGTGGTAAATCCTTCGCTGAAAAGAAAAGATTTACTGTTCGACCGTGATAAGCTTGCTGCACAGCTTACTGAAATTGTTCAAGACCCGTTCGAGGCAAGACATCTGCCTGTTAAGAATTTGAAGGCTGAAGCTGACGGAAAGACTTTTACTTTCGAGGTCGTGTCATCGCAGGACGAGAAGCAGGATAAGGATAAAAAAAACAAGGACGAGAAAAAAGTTTTTTATTTCTCGTATGATTATCCTACAAAAAAACTGACTCATCTGACTGACAAGGAAAAGGAACCAAAGAAGCTTGAATGGGCATCTGTCTCACCTGACGGACAATCGGTGGTTTATGCTAAGGATTGTAATCTGTATCGTATGAGCATAGCCGACTATCGCAAGGCACAGAAGGATGAAAAGGACAGCACAATCGTTGAAATTCAGCTTACTACAGACGGTATGCCGGATTTCGGTTATGGTATACCTTACAGCCTTCTAAATACAGACACTCTTTGTAATGGCAAGCGTCGTAAGGCATGGGGATGCTGGTCGCCTGACTCAAAACATTTTGTGACTATAGTTTCGGATGACAGGGCTGTAAAACCTCTTTGGGTAATCAACTCAATAGCTGAGCCACGTCCAACACTTGAAACATACAAGTATCAGATGCCTGGAGAAATGGAAGCTCCAGAGGAACATCTTTATATATTCGATATGACATCGAATACACGTAAGGAAATCAAGGTGTCGGCATGGAAGAACCAGTGGTTAGGACTGGAGTATAAGCCAATGGAGAAAAAACAGAGAGACATGGAGTTCCGTCCTTCTGTATGGCAAGGCGATAATAAACGTTTCTTTGTGACAAGATACAGCAGAGATCTTCATCGTATCGACGTATGTACATATACAGTAGGAGAGGATTCTATTGTTCCTATCGTTAAGGAGCGTATGAACACCTATCAGGAGACACGTCCTATACATGTGATAAACGGTGGAAAGGAATTCATACAGTGGAGCGAGCGTGACGGTTGGGCACACCTTTATCTGTATGATGACAAGGGTAATCTGAAAAACAGAATTACCGAAGGACCATGGCATGTGGAACAGGTATTAAAGATTGATGAGGCTACACGCACAGTATATTTCCTGGCTAACGGAAAAGAAAAAGACGAGAATCCTTATTATGAACATCTGTATAAAGTAAATGTGAACGGTAGTGGTCTGACAAGACTTACCGAGGGAGATTATTTCCATCAGATTTCATTGTCGGACAATGCACAGTTTGCCGTTGATAATTTCTCGCGTGTGAATACTGTCCCATGTGCAGACCTTATCGACAGAAACGGAAATAAGGTTATGACCATACAGGAAAGCGATTTCTCAAGTCTTATGGCGGCAGGATACAAGTTTCCGGAACTCTTCAAAGTCAAGGCGGCCGATGGCGTAACAGACCTTTACGGGGTTATGTACAAGCCATACAATTTTGATTCGACCAAGGTATATCCTATAATTGATTATGTATATCCGGGTCCGCAGGTAGAGGCCGTATATTATCCTTTCACACGGATGAGCGTCCGGACAGACCGTCTGGCACAGGCTGGATTTATAGTTATTTCCGTAGGACAAAGGGGAGGACATCCAAGCCGTTCGAAGTGGTATCACAATTACGGTTACGGCAATATGCGTGATTATCCGTTGGCAGACCATAAGGCGGCAGTGGAACAACTTGCTGCAAGATATGGATATATTGATATAAATAAGGTAGGAATCCACGGACATTCAGGTGGAGGATTTATGTCCACAGCCGCAATATGTCAGTATCCTGATTTCTATAAGGCTGCTGTTTCGTGTGCCGGAAACCATGACAACCGTATTTATAACCGTTGGTGGAGTGAGACGCATCATGGTGTGAAGGAAACTATTACGGAGCAGGGCGACACTACATTTGTATATAAGATTGCTACTAATCCTGAAATAGTAAAACAGCTGAAGGGACATCTGATGCTGGTTCATGGTGACATAGACAATAATGTCCATCCGGCTAATACCACACGAGTGGTTAATGCTCTTATCAGGGCAGGCAAACGTTTCGACATGTTATATTTGCCTGGTCAGCGTCATGGGTTTGGAGATATGAACGAGTATTTCTATTGGCGACTTGTAGATTATTTCTCTGAACATCTGAAAGGTCAGAAGGAAACTTCGGTAGATATACCGAAGAGATAATGATACCCCCAGAAAAAACGAATCAGGCTGTCCGTTGAGGGCAGCCTGATTCGTTTTTTGGAGCTTCAAAATATTTTATTGGTTAATCTCTGCAGAAGTAACTTCGCATATATACATTATGTATTCCTTTGAAGTGTCAATGTTCTGGTTTAGTGATTTAAGCTCTTCGGATGATAAAGTTTGTGTCATGGTTTTCTTGCATTCTACTATTATTTCTGCTTTGGAAGCTTTTTCGGAGGAGTAGAATGAAACCTTATAATCGGAATTTTCTTCCATACTTTTATATATATCAGACAGGTTTTTGTCTATAAGGATGTATGCTACATCTTTATTGAACATTTTTCCGAAGCCACCCCATGAATTATGTTCTATTTCAGTTTCTTTGTTGTCTGCTGTTATAGTGATTTTACCTTTTGCGGCTACTTCGTTAAGATTGTCCGGTAATTGTGATACTGAAACTTTTCCAAGGACATTTTCCGATGTCTGTTGAGTAGTAGTTGATGTATTATTGTTTATCAGTTTAAGTCCGAAACAGTTTTTTACAGATGTGAATAACTCGTCTTTTAAATCAATTGTTTCACGACGGAATTTTCCACATATAGGTGCCAGTTTGGTTTTTTTCTTGTTTAGCGCCATATCATCAGTAATCCATTCTTCAGCGGTATATCGTTCGCCTCCATCGCGGTTTTCATCGTACCAGTATTTGATGCGGTTCATAGTGAGGTTGCATATTCCGTTTTCGACCTCTATGTAGAAATAATAGTAAATTCTTGTTCTGTCCAATGATAATGCAGACGAACTGAACACAATATATTCTTCGGCCGATGCTACAATTTCGCCTTTCTCTTCATTGGTATATACAACTTTGCTTGTCAGATTATTTTCTGATATGAATCTCTTTTCTGCCCAATCCAGCATTGTATTGTATAATTCTTCCTTCGTCATTGACGGTACTTTTATTTTCTCTTCGAAAACCACTTTGTCGTCTTTCAAAGTTATTGCTCCTTCCAAATATTTTGGATTGGAATTGTCGTTTTTCTTGTTGTCCTTTGCTATGGCAACAAATGGCATGATAGCCAAGATAATTAATAGTAATTTCTTCATGTGTGTTTGTTTTTTGTAGTAAGTAGCAGCAAACTTACAAAAAAAATCTTTTTTGAAGATATAATGTATCATTTCAATATGTTTTTATTTGTTAAATAAAATGACCTGTCATTCGGTCTTAAATGACCTGTCGTTTTACTTCAAATGACAGGTCATTTAATTTAAAACGTATCAGTAGTCTGAAGTGTCGGAAAAAATGGCTACATTTGCTTGTTTTTAATTTCAAGTATATTATTATGCACGTATTTTATACACCGGACATACTTTCCGATTCTGAACTTCCGTCGGAAGAGGCAGGACACTGTGTAAGAGTTTTGCGCTTGAACGTAGGGGATGAAGTTACGCTTACAGATGGGAAAGGATATTTCTATAAGGCAGCTATAAGTGCCGCGACATCCAAGAGATGTCAGGTCAGGATTATAGAACAGATTTTCCAGGAACCATTGTGGAAAGGACATCTGCATATTGCTATGGCTCCAACCAAGATGATGGACCGTATTGAATGGTTTGCGGAAAAGGCTACTGAAATAGGAATAGATGAAATTACTTTTCTTAACTGCAGATATTCGGAACGCAAGGTTATCAAGACTGAACGTGTAGAGAAAATTGTAGTTTCGGCAGTGAAACAATCATTGAAAGCCCGTAAGCCTGTGATTAATGAAATGACAGATTTCAATAAGTTTATAAATCAGGATTTCAAGGGCGATAAGTTCATAGCTCATTGTAATGAAGGAGAAAAGGTATTGCTGAAAGATGCAATTGTACCAGGAAATGACGCCTTGATACTTATTGGTCCGGAAGGTGACTTCAGTATAGAGGAAGTCGAAATGGCTATAGAAAAAGGTTTTAAACCTGTCAGTCTTGGAAAATCTCGATTACGTACTGAGACTGCCGCTCTTGTAGCCGTTCATACTATGAATATGCTGAATGCTGAATAATCTGATTAAACCATTTATCAACTAATAACTTACAATATATGAAACTTAAATGCTTATATATTCCTGCGCTGGCTTTTCTGATGGCCGCGTGTGGTAACGCTCCTGATTATAGAAATGCTATCCCGGCCAAATCTGCTGCTGTAGTTGCTGTTGACTTGAACTCAATGTCAGAAAAGATGGGACTCAGTGGAGAAAAAGCCGACAAGGCTCTTCTCGACAAGCTGGAAAATATGGTAAAAAGCGGGCTGACAGGTTCGGATGCCCTTATAGAGAGAATTTTTGATGACGGTTCGGAGAGTGGGCTCGCACTTAAGAATAAGGTTTATCTTTTTGCCGGCGAACAGGCTAAAATGGGAGGTCTGCTTATCAAGGTGACAGACAGAAGTAAACTGGAAGAACTGCTTGAAGTGTTGAAAAAACAGCAGTTGTGTTCGGATGTAAAGGAATCTGACGGCTGCAGATGGGCAATTCTTGGTGAGTGGCTGCTTGCGTATAATAAAGGTGCATTTGTATTGGTGGCCGATAATAAAGGTTCCAACCCTGAGTCGTTGGTGAGACAGGCTTCGATGTGGCTTAGACAGAAAGAGGGTGAAGGATTTTCTGCTACAGAAGATTTCAAGTCTATCGAGAGTAAGAATGGTGATGTCGTAATGTGGACATCGCTTGAACTGCTGCCTCAGGAAGCTGTGTATCCGCTCACTATGGGAGTTTCGGCAGAACTGAAGCTGAAGGATGTGAAAGCACTGTCTGTAGTAGATTTCCAGAATGGAAAAACCGTTATTGACATAGAGACAATGATTGCGGACAAGGTGATGAAGGACATTCTTGACAAGAAACAGCAGGTCACTTCGAATATCAAGGGCAGTTATCTTGATTTGTTCCCGTCGAATACTCCTTTCTGGGCAACGGCCAATATAAAAGGTGGAGAGTTCTATAATTTCTTATGCGAAAACCCTGCTATGAGGAGATATTTTGAAAACTCTATGATTCCTCTTGATTTCCGTTCTATTTTCAGTTCCATCAGCGGAGATGTGGCTTTGGCTATGTCGGGTCCTGAAGGAAAGGAATTCATTGCTTATGCCGATGTAAATTCTGATTCGTTTATGAATTCTTTTGAGCGTCTTAAGGCAATGGCTGCTATGTCCGGAGGTCAGGTAGTATTGAAAAATTATGCTGACAAGGCGTATGAGTTCAAGACAATAGATGGCGGTCTTGTCGGATTATCTTCCGGCCCTAAGTCGCTATGGATAGGAGTGAAGGACGGACGATTTTATATCACGAATAAGGAATCATTGATAGACAGACGTGTCTTGGGCCTTTCATTGAGAAACTGTAAATGGGGAGACAGGGTAGTTGGTCAGAGATTCTTCATGGTTTCGGATTTGTCGTCGTTGAACCGCTTGTTTGATTTGAAACATCTTGAAGGTACCATGGCTTCTGTGCTTGCTTTCTTTGGAGGACTTGACTATCTTACTGTGGAGACAGGAGATGGAAACAATGTTCATATCGAGATATTGATGAAAGATAATAATAAAAATCCATTGGCTACATTGTTGAACTAAACCGAGTGATGAAAAGTGGAAAAAATATGTTTGAATAATATTGTGCCAAGTATATTCTCATCAAGAGATGATATAAATTCTGAAATCTGGCGAAAAAATGTAACTTTTCAGAAAGGTAAATCTTATCTTATTGAAGCTGCATCCGGTACTGGCAAATCATCGCTTATAAGTTTTATATACGGATACAGAAAGGATTATGAAGGACAAATCTGTTTCGATTCAAGAGACGTCAGAACCTTTTCAGGTAATGAATGGACTTCGGTTAGACAGAACAGCATCGGGATGATGTTTCAGGAACTTAGGTTGTTCCCGGAACTTACTGCCGGAGAAAATGTTATACTGAAGAACAATCTGACTGCATATAGAGAAGAAAAACAGATAAAAGAGTGGTTCAGGATGTTGGACATTGATGATAAATGGTCAGAGCCTATAGGCAGAATGTCGTTCGGACAACAGCAGAGAGTGGCTTTCGTCAGAATGTTGTGCCAGCCTTCCGATTTCCTGTTGATGGATGAGCCTGTAAGCCATCTTGATGATATTAACGGTGGCATTATGGCATCAATTATGGAAAATGAAATAAAGGAAAGAGGAGTGGGGGTCATAGTTACATCTATCGGCCGCCGGTTGCTGATGAATTATAGTGAGATGATAAAACTCTAAGTAATCAAGTTGGAATATGCTTTGGAAATTATTAAAACAACATATAAGCGTTGCTCAGTTGACAGGCTTTTTCATTGCCAACCTTTGCGGTATGGTTATAGTTATGTTGGGCGTTCAGTTTTATAACGATGTTTCGCCCGTTTTCAATGAAGAAGATAGTTTTATAAAAAAAGATTATGTGGTTGTAACGAAGAAGGTCAGTACGCTGGGAAGCATTTCAGGAAAGAACTCTGCCTTTTCATCGTATGAGGTTGATAATATAAAGTCGCAACCTTTTGCCGTTAGTGTAGGAAAATTCCAGCCGGCACGTTTTAAGGTCTCGGCCGGATTGTCTTTTGCCGGAATGAGCATATCTACTGCCATGTTTCTCGAATCAGTTCCTGACAATTTTGTGGATGTGAAAGCCGACGAATGGAAATATGTTGAAGGACAGGGTGAAATACCTATAATAATCCCACGGAATTATCTGAATCTGTATAATTTTGGATTTGCCAGAAGCAGAAATCTTCCTCAACTTTCGGAAGGAATGATAGGCATGGTGTCGCTCAATCTTTATATATCAGGCAATGGTATGCGTGATATGAAGAAAGGCCGTATTGTAGGATTCTCGAACAGACTTAATACGATACTCGTACCTGAAGATTTTATGAACGCGGCAAACAGCAAGTATGGTGATAGTAATGAGATGGAACCTTCGAGGGTTATTATTGAGGTTGACAATCCTGCCGACGAAAGAATCGCACATTTTTTTAACGACAACGGATACGAGACAGAGGATAATAAACTTGATGCCGGAAAAATTACATGGTTCCTTAAAATAGCTGTTGGTATAGTTATGGCAATAGGACTTGTAATCAGTGCGTTGTCGTTCTATATATTGTTGTTAAGTATATATTTGCTTTTGCAGAAAAATACTGATAAACTTGAAAATCTTATTTTAATGGGATATAGCACTTCGCGTGTGGCATTGCCTTACCAGATTCTCACTGTCGGGATAAACTTTGCTGTGCTTTTAATTGCCATAATGGCTCTTGTTATTATACGAAGCTTGTATTCCGATGTTCTTGCAGAAATTATAACAGGTTTCGAGGGCAACGGTATTATTATGTCATGCACTGTTGGAGTGGCATTGTTTATATTTGTTTCTGCATATAATATTATAGCAATAAGGAGAAAAATTAATGCTATACTGTAAAATATGTGTTAATACTTTGTGATTATATGTAAAGCTTAGTGGGATATATTTCTTTAATTATGTCCTATAACGATGTTTCTCGGCTAAAAAATGTTACATCATAATACATTAGTATTGTATTATGTATTAAATTTGCGATAATCAATTAAGATAATAATTTAACAGATTAGTTTATGTCAAAAATCGTTGGACATATTTCGCAGGTTATCGGTCCTGTAGTGGATGTTCATTTCAATCTTGAAGGATTGGACGCCGAGGTGGCACTGCCGAAGATACACGATGCAATGACTGTAGTCCGCAAGGACGGTCGTACATTGATTATCGAAGTGCAGCAGCACATAGGTGAGGATACTGTGCGTACAGTTGCCATGGACAGTACTGACGGACTTAAACGCGGAATGGAAGTTGTGCCTACCGGACAGCCTATAACCATGCCGGTGGGAGCACAGATCAGGGGACGTGTGATGAACGTTGTGGGAGAGACTATCGACGGAATGTCTGAACTGGACAAGAAGGACGGTTTCCCTATACACCGCGAGCCTCCACGTTTTGAGGATTTGGCAACAACTCAGGAAGTACTTTTTACAGGTATTAAGGTTATTGACCTTTTGGAACCGTATCTGAAAGGTGGTAAAATCGGATTGTTTGGTGGCGCCGGTGTAGGTAAAACCGTGCTCATCAAGGAGTTAATCAACAATATTGCAAAGAAACATAACGGTTTCTCTGTCTTTGCCGGTGTGGGTGAACGTACCCGTGAAGGTAATGACCTTCTTAGGGAAATGATTGAATCAGGAGTTATACGTTATGGTGATGAATTCCTCAAGAGCATGGAAGAAGGCAACTGGGACTTGTCTAAGGTTGATTATAAGGAAGTGGAGAAATCACAGGTAGCGATGGTGTTCGGACAGATGAACGAACCTCCAGGAGCACGTCAGTCTGTAGCATTGTCAGGACTGACTCTTGCAGAATCATTCCGCGACCGTAAGACAGAAGAAAACAGCCCTAAGGATATTTTGTTCTTTATAGATAATATTTTCCGTTTTACTCAGGCCGGTTCTGAGGTTTCTGCGCTTTTAGGACGTATGCCTTCTGCTGTAGGTTACCAGCCTACTCTGGCTACTGAAATGGGTAAGATGCAGGAACGTATCACTTCTACCAAGGATGGTTCCATCACATCAGTTCAGGCTGTGTATGTGCCTGCCGATGACTTGACAGACCCTGCTCCGGCTACTACATTTACTCACCTTGACGCTACTACAGTGTTGAGCCGTAAGATTGCCGAGCTTGGTATCTATCCTGCCGTTGACCCACTGGATTCTACATCGCGTATCCTTGATCCGCTGATTGTGGGTAAGGAGCATTACGAGACTGCACAGAGGGTTAAACAGATTCTTCAGCGTAACAAAGAGCTTCAGGATATTATCTCTATCCTCGGTATGGATGAACTTTCGGACGAAGACCGTCTGACTGTGAACCGTGCGCGTAGGGTACAAAGATTCCTTTCACAGCCGTTTGCCGTGGCGGAACAGTTTACTGGCGTTCCGGGTGCTATGGTTTCAATAGAAGATACAATCAAGGGATTCAAGATGATTCTTGACGGTGAAGTTGACTACTTGCCGGAACAGGCATTCCTTAATGTAGGAACTATCGAAGATGCCATAGAGAAAGGAAAGAAACTGCTTGAGGCTGCTAAAGCATAACGCCTATGGACAGGAAGAATTTGCATCTGGTGATTATTTCACCGGAGCGTACTCTCTTCGATGGTCCTGTCAACTGGGTGGAACTTCCGGGTGAACTTGGTAAATTCCAGGTGCTTGTAAACCATGCTCCGATAATATCTTCACTGAAAGAAGGGGAAGTGGTCTATCAGTGTGGCGAAGCGCAGTACAGGGTAAAGAGAGATACGCAGAGATTGAAAATTACAGGAGGATTCGTTGAGGTTAAAGATAATTTGATCTCAGTGTGCGTAGAATTATAAACCGATAAAATCTGAAAAACATGTTTTTGCTCAAGGCAAAGAGGATATTTATAAAAAAAATGACAATATTGACTTTGGTATTGTCTGTTGTGATAGGTTTGATTTACCATTTGTTTATACCGGACAGGTATTTTCCGTGGTTTCCTGCCATTCCTGTGTTCTTTTACCTCTTTGGTCTGTTCTACATCAACATGTTTTCTCTGGCTTATCGGTTGGGAGAAGATAAAATGGTTCCACTGTTTTTGGTTTGCAAAGGAACAAAGTTTCTTGTAAGCATTCTGATTGTTTCAATATACTGTTATGCGGTACAGCATGAAATTGTGGCTTTCTTTGCAACATTTGTGGTATTCTATATTTCTTTTTTGATATTCGAGACTGTATATTTTACCAGTATCGAACTGAGACTTATTAAGAAGAAAAAACTAAAACAGAAACAATGAGAAAAGTACGTTACATATGGACTTTAGTGTTACTGATGGTTTTTACATCAGGTTTCGCATCTGCCGAGACTTCTGACGAAGGCGGTGAAGTGGATGTCAACGAACTGGTGTTCGGACATATCAACGACTCTTATTCCTGGCACATAGTAACTATTGGAGATACTCATATCACTATTCCACTTCCGGTAATAGTTAAAAGCAGTACCGGATGGCATGTGTTTTCTTCAGAGAAACTGGAAGAAGGAGAATATGAGGGCCTTTATATAGCTGAAGGTGGAGCATACGACGGAAAGATTGTAGAACGTAATGCCGCTGGCGAGGAAGTTCGTCCATGGGACATGTCCATAACAAAGAATGTTGTTGGACTTATAATAAACAGCACTATTTTGGTGTGGATAGTTCTTGGATGTGCTAGATGGTATAAAAAACATCCTGTAGAGAACGGTGCGCCAAGAGGTGGTGTAGGTATGGTAGAATCGATGGTGTTAATGATTTATAATGATGTAATCAAGGAAGGTATAGGTCCTGGTTATGAACGTTATGCACCGTATCTGCTGACTGCATTTTTCTTTATATTGGTCAATAACTTGATGGGACTTATTCCAATATTTCCTGGAGGTGCCAATGTAACAGGTAATATAGCTATTACACTCGTGCTGGCTTTGCTGACTTTCTTTTTTACGAATGCTTTTGCAACCAAAGAATATTGGAAAGATATATTTTGGCCTGATGTACCGGTATGGCTTAAGGCTCCTATACCTATGATGCCGGTGATAGAATTCTTTGGCCTGTTCACTAAGCCTTTCGCTCTTATGATTCGTCTTTTTGCCAATATAATGGCAGGCCACGCAGCTATTCTCAGTTTGCTGTCCATAATTTTCATAACAGTGAAGATTGGTCCGTTATTGAATGGTACAATGACTTTTGTGTCAGTGGCCTTTGGTATATTCATGACTGCTCTTGAACTTCTGGTGGCTTTCATCCAGGCATACGTATTTACTATGCTTTCGGCTGTATTTATCGGCCTCTCCCGCGTAAAAGAAGAGAAAAAAGAAGAATAGTTGAAAATTAATAATTAAAAATTAAGAATTAATAATGGTCATTCGGAGAAAAACCGTTGTTAACTCATAAACTCACAAACTTACAAACTTAAAAAAATTATAATTATGTTACTTTCAATTTTATTACAGGCTGCCGCAGGTGCAGGTTTAGGTAAATTGGGTGCTGCTCTTGGTGCAGCTATTGCAGTAATCGGTGCAGGTATTGGTATTGGTAAAATCGGTGGTTCAGCTATGGAAGCAATCGCCCGTCAGCCAGAAGCATCAGGTGATATTCGTACTAATATGATTATCATTGCAGCACTTGTTGAAGGTGTAGCTATTATCGCAATTATCGTTTGTCTTTTGACATTGTTCCTATAATAATCAGCGTATGGGATTATTGACTCCGGATCCGGGGTTACTGTTTTGGATGGTAGTAGTATTCGGTATTGTCTTCTTTTTGTTGGCAAAATTCGGATTCCCTGTTATCATCAAAATGGTTGACGATCGGAAGGCGTATATTGACAACTCGCTTAAAGCTGCACGTGAAGCCAACGAACAGTTGGCCAACGTGAAGATTGAAGGCGAGAAAATCCTGGCTCAGGCCCATGAGGAACAAGCCCGAATCCTGAAATCGGCAACAGAAACGCGTGACCGTATCATTAGAGAAGCCCAGGAAAAGGCTCGACTGGAAGGTGACCGTTTGATGGAGGAAATGAAAAAGCAGATTGAGACCGAGAAAGAAAGTGCAATCCGCGATATCCGTCGTCAGGTGGCTTTGCTTTCGGTAGGTGTTGCTGAAAAGGTAATGCGTACCAAATTGGCGGATGAGAAGGAACAGACTGAACTGATCAGTCGATTGATAGACGAGATGGTTGAATCTTCTAAATAACCGGTTATGAATATAGGAGTAGTTTCAAAGCGTTATGCCAAAGCTTTGTTGGACTTTGCTATAGCCAAAGGCAATGAAGAAAAAATATATAAAGAGGTTAAAACGCTTGCCGGACATTTTGCTAATGTACCTGATCTGAAAAGAACAGTGGAAAATCCGGTGCTGACAAGAAAAATGAAACTGGATTTACTTGTTGAGGCGGCAGGTGGAAAGGATGTCAGTGAAGAAATGAAACGTTTCCTTCAGCTTGTCATTGACGGGAAAAGGGAAAAATTCTTGCATTTCATGACATGGTCGTTTATAGACCAGTACCGGGAAAGGAAGCATATTTTGATTGGTAAGCTGACTACGGCTGTTGAAGCTCCTGAACTTGTTAGACATCTGGAGGAAATCGGCGCGCAGAAGACTGATTCAAAGGTGGTCATCGAAGCCAATATAGATCCATCCATTATTGGAGGTTATATTATGGAAATTGACGGATACCGTTTGGATGCCAGTGTGGCCAATCAGCTTAGTAGGATAAAACGTCAGTTTATTGATAAAAACAGAAGAATAGTATAATTATTTGAATTGACTAAGAATGGCAGATAATACTATAAAACCCAGCGAAGTCTCTGAAGTGTTGCTCCAGCAGCTTGAAGGTATAGATACCTCATTGAAGTTTGATGAGGTGGGTACTGTGTTGCAGGTGAGCGATGGTGTGGCTCGTATCTATGGCTTGCGTAACGCGGAAGCCAACGAGTTGCTGAAATTCGAGAACGGAGTTATGGGAACCGTAATGAATCTGGAAGAGGACAATGTGGGTGCCGTCCTGCTTGGTCCTACAGACCAGATTAAAGAGGGAATGATAGTAAAACGTACCAAACATATCGCTTCAATCAATGTAGGTGAAGGTATGTTGGGACGTGTGATCGACCCTCTTGGCGTTCCATTGGATGGACGCGGCGACATACTTGGTGAGACATTCGAGATGCCGCTTGAACGTAAGGCTCCGGGAGTAATTTACCGTCAGCCTGTAACAGAGCCATTGCAGACCGGTCTGAAGGCTATTGATGCCATGATTCCTATCGGTCGTGGACAGCGTGAGTTGATTATCGGTGACCGTCAGACAGGTAAAACTGCGATAGCTATTGATACTATCATCAATCAGCGTTCAAATTATGAAGCAGGAAAACCGGTTTACTGTATTTATGTGGCTATAGGACAGAAAGGTTCTACAGTGGCAAGTATAGTAAATGCGCTTCGTGAACGTGGAGCTATGGATTATACGGTTGTAGTTGCGGCTACAGCTTCCGATCCTGCCGCTATGCAGTATTTCGCTCCGTTTGCCGGTGCGGCTATAGGTGAATATTTCCGTGATACCGGTCGTCATGCGTTGGTTGTTTATGATGACTTGTCAAAACAGGCCGTTGCATATCGTGAAGTATCACTTATCCTTCGCCGTCCTTCTGGACGTGAAGCTTATCCTGGTGATATTTTCTACTTGCATTCACGTTTGCTTGAGCGTGCTGCCAAGATAATAAGCCAGCAGGAAGTTGCGGAACAGATGAATGACCTTCCTGAAAGTCTGAAGGGAAAGGTTAAGGCAGGAGGTTCTCTCACCGCTTTGCCTATCATTGAAACACAGGCAGGTGACGTTTCAGCTTATATCCCTACAAACGTAATTTCAATTACTGACGGACAGATATTCCTTGAGACAGACCTTTTCAATCAGGGTTTCCGTCCGGCAATCAACGTAGGTATATCAGTGTCGCGTGTTGGTGGTAGTGCGCAAATCAAGAGTATGAAGAAGGTGGCAGGTACACTTAAGATAGACCAGGCTCAATATCGTGAACTTGAAGCATTCTCCAAGTTCAGTAGTGATATGGACCCTGTAACAGCAATGGCTATCGACCGTGGACGTAAGAATAACCAGTTGCTTATCCAGCCACAGTATTCTCCTATGCCTGTAGGCGAGCAGATTGCAATTCTATATTGCGGTACACGCGGACTTATGCGTGATGTTCCGCTTGATAAGGTTCGCAACTTCCAGGATACATTCCTTTCAACACTTCGTGTAAACCACAAGGAGGATGTTATAGATGTTCTTGCAAGCGGACAGATTAATGATTCTGTAACGGCTATTATCGAGAAGATTGCATCCGAAACAGCAGTACAATATAAACATTAAGCATTATGGCATCGCTGAAAGAAGTAAAAAGTAGAATAAACTCTATAAACGGTACGCTGAAGATTACTTCGGCCATGAAGATGGTTGCGTCGGCAAAACTGCACAAGGCTCAGGAAGCTATAGAGAATATGCTTCCATACGAGAATAAGCTACATGGAATTCTTAGAGATTTCTTGGCGTCCGGCGTTTCTGTTCAGACTCCTTTCTCTGTCAACAGACAGGTAAAGAAGGTGGCTATAGTGGCTTTTGCTTCGAACAGCAGTCTTTGTGGCGGATATAATGCAAATGTTATCAGGCATTTGTCAGCCTTGGTTGATGAGTATTCTGCTAAAGTAGGAAAGGAGAATATCCTTATTTATCCTGTAGGAAGGAAAATAGCTGAGGCAGTAAAGAAGATGGGTCTGGAAGTGGCAGGAGATTATCAGCACATGAGTGGGAAACCTAATTATCAGGATGCTTCAGATTTGGCTTCTGAACTTATGGATAAGTTCCTGAAAGGTGAAATTCAGAAGGTTGATTTACTCTATAATCACTTTAAATCAACATCTTCTCAAATCCTTACTCATGAGACATACCTTCCTGTTGATGTAAACGGACAGGTTGCCAATGCCGATAACCATGAGGCAAAAGAACATTCTTCCGACTACATTATAGAACCTTCGGCTGAAGTTATAATGAAATCACTTGTTCCTAAGGTCCTAAGAATGAAAATTTATACGGTATTGCTTGACGCTGCAGCATCGGAACATGCTGCCCGTACGATGGCAATGCAGATAGCTACCGACAATGCCAACGATCTTATTCAGGAACTGACATTGGTATATAATAAGAGCCGTCAGCAGGCTATTACCAATGAGTTGCTTGATATTGTTGGCGGAACAATGGCTTGATATTTACATTCTGTTTCTATAACATTAAGGCATTATGATATGTTGTTTTTATTGACATGTCATAATGCCTTTCTTATATCCCTATACCTCGTAGGGAAATTCCCCTTGAAATATAGGAATTTACTTTATAGTATGTGAATTGATGTGTGTACTTTTGTATCAAGGAAGTTAAGAAGAACAGGAGGAAACCATGAAGAAGTTATGTAAGTTTATTGCTTTTGGGGCATTAATCTCTGTATTTCCTATTCTATTCTCATCGTGCGAGTATATAGGTATAGGCATTGAATTGGGAAACGGAACCAATAATTACCGTGAGGCTACATATTATTTATGCAGTAGAACATGGGTAGAGGAGTGGACTGATAATTATGGCGATTTCCATCGTCAGGAGTTACGTTTCTATAACAATAATACTGGAGAAGACTATGTGCTTACTGTTGACAAGCATGGTTACCGTCAGGAAACTTCATATACCTTCCTGTGGGATTGGTATGACGCAAATTATACAAGTTTGCGACTGAAATACGGTGCCAACGATTATTCATATATGGATAATATTTTTATGGGCAATAATAGGCTTGACTGTCTTTTAGATGGCTATCCTGCTTATTTTTATGGGTATTAATAATAAAAAATGAACAAAATGAAATACAAACTTGTTATATAGGAAAGCAAAACATTAAATCTCTATAACATTTAAGATAATTAATTTTTTAGTTTATTCGTGTAGCTGTACCTCATTGTTTTCAGGATAATGCAGGTACAGTTTTTTTTATGTGGATAAAAAACGAGGCAGGTTAATTTTTGTGGTTTAACCTGCCTCGATTAATGATTATTTAATTACGGATATTTATTCCTCTATCGCAGCCTGTGTCTCTCCAATATATATATATGTATTTCAATAAGATGCAATCTTTGTGTATGCAATCTGTATGCATCTTGATATAATCCCATACAATGCTTGGAACAGTTACAATAATGAAAATCAGCAGAATATTTAGTTGAATCATGATTTTTACATATCTTTGCAACACAAGAACCCGCCAAGCCTCTTCACAATGCTTAAATCGGCGGGTCGTTTTTTTATATATGAGATACATCAAACAATATTCATCCCCATCCGAGCTTCTGGTAATTTTAGAAAATCGTGGACTTAAAAGACTCAAAGACTCAATGAAATTCATGGACAAGAATTTAAAACTGAGATTGTGAAGAAAAAGCGCAAAAAACTAAGAAAAAACTTTGAATGGAAGATTTAAAAGGCTATTTTTGTGGAAAAGATGCAAGAATATGATATTAAATTTAGAAATTAAGAATTACCGTTCATTTAAGGATGTATGTTCCTTTACGACAGAGCCGACCTCTTCAAAGGCTAAGGTTGATAATATATGTGATGTTGAGACCAATGCAGAAGGATTAAAGAAGGCTTTGAAAATCTCTTTGATTTATGGAGCAAATGCTTCAGGTAAGACTAATATCATAAAGTTTTTATATAGGTTCAGACGATGGGTCCACAATCTTGACAACAGGGTTGGTGATGATATTCCATTGTATCAGCCGTTCAAATTTGACAATACTACGGCTGATGCACCGATAGGTTTTTCAATGGAGTTTATAACTCAGAAGATCAGATATAAATATGAAGTCAGTTTTACCAGATTGCAGATAGAGTCAGAGTCGCTGATTTATTATCCAAACGGTAAACAGACACAACTTTATGAACGCACTTTGCTTTCAGAAGATAAAGAATCAGATACTATTAAATTCGGATCAAGCCTTTCTTCTTCAAAGCCTTTCAATGTGTTCAAGAACCAGTTGCTGATTTCCAAGTTCCTGAAGGATACACCATGCGAACCGATAACAAATGCCGCAAAATATCTGGCAGATATGATTGTTTCCAACGGTTATCATGAAGATACCATGTTGGGTGAAGATAAGGAAATGGTCAGATGGCTTTATTCACGTCCTGAAAACAAGAAACTGCTTGCTGAATTTCTGGCATTTGCGGATACCGGTATGGCCGGTTTCCAACTGGAAAAGCGCAGTGACGGCGTTGAAGTTACAAGCCAGCATGGTCTATATAATGATGGTGAGGATTTGGGTAAAACAGCAGACTTGCCTTTAAAAGAAGAATCTTTTGGTACAAGATCACTTTTCCTTATAGGCTGTTATATATTACAGGCACTTCAGAATGGAAGTCCGTTTTTTATAGATGAAATGGATTCCGGGCTACATTCCTACATAACACAGCTCATTGTGGACATCTTCAGAAATGAAAGAATAAACAGGAATAATGCCCAATTGATCTTTACAACCCATGATGTGAATCTGCTTGACCAGAATACTATCCGTAAAGACCAGGTATGGTTTACAGAAAAGAATGAGCAGGGAGTATCAGAGATATTCTCTCTTTCCGATTTTGAGGACGTAAGAGAGGATACATTGTTTGCCAAATGGTATTTGAATAATAAATTTGGAGGTGTTCCTTCATTAAAACCACTGGAGAAACTGTTTGTAGACTATGGCAAGAGCGAATGAAAATAAACGTCATAGTAAGTATGTCATAAGAATAGTGTGTGAAGGCGATAAGACCGAACCATTATTCTTTACAGACTTGTGTGACCAGTTTTATGGTGACAGCAAGGATTTTGATGTACGTACAATTCCTCAGCCTAATATACCGGTTGAAGATGCTGAAGCGGATTCTTCCAGAGGAAGCTATAAAGGGAAGAAACGTAAAGTCAAGTCAGGTGGACAGAAAGATGTTGTTGAATATGAAGTTATAACCGGTGTCCCACCATTAAAATGGGTTCTGTATGCCAGAAAGATCATGTCTGAAGGAGTGGATGAATCCTGGGCGGTATATGATAAGGACGAACATCCAAAACATGAGGAAGCCATGGCCGAAGCCAATAAAATAATTGATGATAAAAAGGTAAACATTGCTTTTTCAAGCCGTAGTTTTGAATATTATCTGCTGCTTCATTTTGAGTACCTGTATTACGGTTTTGAAGCAACGGAATGCGGCGAGAGAATAAAAGGCAAAAAGCAGATATACGAATGTGGAACTGGCAATAATCCTGATAAGGATTGTGACGGGAAGAAATGTATCAACGGATATGCGAGGAAACACGGATACTGGATGGAAAGCAAATCATCAGTTTCTACCTTCCCGTTGGTTAAGGACAAATTACTGAAAGGCATGATTAATGCATGCCGATTGAGAACGGAAAGTGATTCTAAAACCGATGAACCGATTTATAAACGCAATCCCTATACGAATGTAGATATCCTTGTTGGTAGATTGATAGGAAAAGAAACGGTAAGCTATGGTAGTACATATACTTTCAAAGATTATGGTTCTGACTGGTCTGTAAGGCTTGACGAGAAAGGCTTAAACCTGACAAACAACAAAAATGGCTCTGAAATATTCCAAAAAGGGATGTTTATAATATATGATTGGGAGAAAAATATCATAAAGGAATTGAATGAAAAGTCATTACTATTGGTGTCTGGTGAAACTAAATTACAGTCTTGTGTTCTAACAGATAGGCAGATTATTTCTATTAAAATTACTCCAGAAAAAGAAGTTATTCTATTACCTAAATTTCTTATATAAGAATTTAATGTCCTATTTTTGCAGAAATATAGCAAGAACAAGACATTAAATTTAAAACTACAAGATTTTTTTGGCTGATTAAGGAGTTTGAGACAGTTATATGGAAAAGCCGCTGGCTTTCCTGAAGATACCTGATAAGGAAAAGGGTGTTCAGAGGAATTGACCTGATAGCCTACAAGGAATCCGGTCTGCCCAAACGTGGTCGCAAGCGTAAGAAACACTGTTAGTTTAGTCTTCTCATTCCACAAATAATCATAATTAGTTATCATTTTTATTAATAATTACCATGGTTGTTCTATTACAACAACCAATGAGGCATGGTTTAGTGAAATTGAAATTATGCAGAAAAATTTATTTTCGTGGAAAGAAGAAACTGGGTATGTGATATTTGAGAATGACATTCCTATATTAGGAAAACGTATTGATGTTGTTCTTATACTTAGAGGAATAATTTTCTGTATTGAATTTAAGGTTGGAGAGAAGATTATACTTCAATCGCATATAGAACAAGTTTTAGATTATGCATTGGATTTGAAGAATTTTCATCTTTTAACCCAAGTTTGATAGTAAATTTATGCTTTTCTTTGCTACTCAGTATTTTGCAATTTTCATTTGCTCCTCTGTGTACTACAAACTTTTTTCTATTTTGATTTTTC
>NZ_JACJLQ010000161.1 GCF_016902295.1 Bacteroides caecigallinarum
AAGGATGAGAAACCTGATAGTAAAAGACAGCACCCGTGCGAAGAACCGCATCAAGTCTCTTCTTCGTTTTCATGGCGTAGAGATACCGGAAGAGTTTACCCGCTGCTCCATTGGCTGTTGGTCCAAACGCTTCCTTTCCTGGTTACAGGCTCTTGAACTGTCCACTGAGTATGGCAAGAAGACTTTGGAACTGCACCTGGAACAGTTCGTGCGTCTTCGTAAGATGCTTCTACAGGAGACACGTGCCATCCGTGAGATTTCACGTAAAGCTCCTTTTGAGAAGCCGATACGCTTTCTGACTTCTGTTCCCGGAATAGGCGTTACTACAGCTGCCACCCTGATGGTTGAGCTTGATGATATAGTGCGTTTTAAGAATGCTGACCATCTGGCTTCTTTCATCGGTCTGGTACCAATGTGTCATTCGAGCGGTGAAAGTAACGGCACAGG
>NZ_JACJLQ010000162.1 GCF_016902295.1 Bacteroides caecigallinarum
TTCATGCCGATTATATCGGCAGCCTTGCGGTTGGAGACTCCATTCTTCTTTAATAGAAGAAGTTGTTTGATCTGGCTCATATTCTTACTTTTTCCTGCCATAGTCGTATCGTATGAAGATTGTTTTCTGCATACAAGATACGGGAAAAGAGTAGCAAGTGAACGGATATGCTCCGTTTTTTATGCAGGCATTGTCGTTTCTGTGAGAAGGTGAACGGATATGCTCCGTTTTTCGAATGTAAACAACTGATTATTGTATCATTACATTCTTATCTCTGAACGGATATACTCCGATTTCTGTATACTAAAACGGACATTTTATCGTAATCAAAAACCACTGAACGGATATGCTCCGTTTTTTGAGCGACTTTGGGCATTTTTTAGCAAAAATGAACGGATATGCTCCGTTTTTTATGCCCTTTTCAAGCCCATTTTAGCAA
>NZ_JACJLQ010000163.1 GCF_016902295.1 Bacteroides caecigallinarum
TGCCGAAAACGGAGCATACCCACCCACTCAGAACGGCTTAATCCACCCACAATTATTGCTAAAATGGCCTTGAAAAGTGCCTGAAAAACGGAGTATATCCGTTCATTTCAGCTAAAAACGCCACAAAACGCCATAAAAAACGGAGCATATCCGTTCAGTGGTTTTTGATTACGATAAAATGTCCGTTTTAGTATACAGAAATCGGAGTATATCCGTTCAGTGATGGGAATGTAATAATACAATAATCAGTTGTTTACATTCGGAAAACGGAGCATATCCGTTCACCTTCTCACAGAAACGACAATGCCTGCATAAAAAACGGAGCATGTCCGTTCACTTTCCACTCTTTCCCGTATCTTGTATGCAGAATATAATCTTCATACAATACGACTATGGCAGGAAAAAGTAAGAATATGAGCCAGATCAAACAAC
>NZ_JACJLQ010000164.1 GCF_016902295.1 Bacteroides caecigallinarum
AACTCCTCTTTCATTTTCTCTTTTAGGTAGAAGAACAACAAAACATGCCAACACAAGTCAAAGGAGAATACGGCTTCTTCCTTTCTCCCTAATGCCTGATAGAACTTACATACATTCCGATATGCCATAAAAACAAATACAAGATAGATAGGTACCAGCATACAAAGACTTAATACCAAGACACAGACAGCTATCAGTGAATTTCTACAATAAGCTTTGTATTGTATCAATGCTTCTTCGTAATCGGAATTTTCCCAATAACCGAATGTTTTCAAATCCTCAATGCTCCAGCCTCTTTCTTCCAATAAATTAATAGCATAATCACGAATTTCATCATCATAGCCGTAACGCTTATAATTTTTCACAACATCTATTAGCTTATCATTGTCAAATCTCTTTAGAATATCAAAATCTTCCATAAAAA
>NZ_JACJLQ010000165.1 GCF_016902295.1 Bacteroides caecigallinarum
ACCAATAGTCACGGATACTTTTCTTGTTGAAAGCATTGAGCAGGCTGAAAGGATTATAAACATCAGTCATGCTGTCGCTGAAATGATAACCGTCGTATTGTCCTTTCAACCTTTGCATCATCTCTTCCTCCGTACAATGATAAACGGATGCCATATTCCTGACAGGCTCGGAGAAATAATCCCGGAGCTCTTCCTGAGTGATACCGCAAAGGGTCTCGTAGCGGGCGTCCATGCTGATGTCGTCAGGCTGGTTGAAGCCGCTGAACACGCTCACTTGCGAGAATTTCGTTACTCCCGTGAGAAGCACGAACTGGAGGTGGCTGTCGGCTCCCTTGAACACGGAATAGAATCCCTTCAGGACGTTACGGTGACGGTCTTCAAGACCGTAATCAGTATCAAGTACATCCAAGATAG
>NZ_JACJLQ010000166.1 GCF_016902295.1 Bacteroides caecigallinarum
TTTGATTATGCTTAAAGATACAAAATCTTTAGGACATAACAAAGCCTCGGCTTGGGAAAGTCGAGGCTTTGTCATAAAAAAAAGAGGGCATGCATTTTGACACACCCTCAATTATTTTTAATCAGATTCACATACGGCTCTTCTGGCTGTCTCCGGCGCCTGTTCCCCTGTACTTGCTCTTAGCTGTATTGAATTTATAGCGGACTGTCATAGCAAAGCTACGGCGCGATTCCGGCTCATATATCATAATGCGGTTACCGCTGTACAACAGTATGTCCGAAGATGAAGTATTGAAAATGTCGTTAGCTTGCAGTTGCACGGCCAGTTTACCATCCAAGAATCCTTTATATAATGAAAGGTTTACCGAACTTCCCGGCTTGATT
>NZ_JACJLQ010000167.1 GCF_016902295.1 Bacteroides caecigallinarum
ATACCATGGGATACGTTGATATGGAAACCGGTGAGGTCGTCCAGTGCCAGGCTTTCGTAGCCACTCTGCCTGCAAGCGACTACGGTTATATCCTCTTCGTACGTTCACAACGCACGGAAGACTTTGTATATGCCATAACACAGTGCCTGAAACATCTTGGCGGCGTACCAAAGATGCTTGTCCCTGACAACCTTAAAGCTGCTGTTGTCAAGACCGACAGATATGAGCCTTCACTTAACCGTGTAATGGAGGATATGGCCAATCATTATGGCACGGTCATCATACCGGCACGTCCCGCACACCCAAAAGATAAAAGCAACGTGGAAGGGACCGTGAGGCTTGTCTATATGCGTGTGTTTGCCGAACTCCGCAATGAAA
>NZ_JACJLQ010000168.1 GCF_016902295.1 Bacteroides caecigallinarum
TTGCTAAAATGGGCTTGAAAAGGGCATAAAAAACGGAGCATATCCGTTCATTTTTGCTAAAAAATGCCCAAAGTCGCTCAAAAAACGGAGCATATCCGTTCAGTGGTTTGTGATTACGATAAAATATCCGTTTTACTATACAAAAATCGGAGTATATCCGTTCAGTGATGGGAATGTAATAATACAATAATCAGTTGTTTACATTCGGAAAACGGAGCATATCCGTTCACTTTCTCATAGAAACGACGATGCCTGCATAAAAAACGGGGCATGTCCGTTCACTTTCCACTCTTTCCCGTATCTTGTATGCAGAATATAATCTTCATACAATACGACTATGGCAGGAAAAAGTAAGAATATGAGCCAGATCAAACAAC
>NZ_JACJLQ010000169.1 GCF_016902295.1 Bacteroides caecigallinarum
ATGCTTCAGGGCTCTACTCTATAAAACGGCGACTACCTACTCTCCCACTTGTACGCAGTACCATCGGCGTGACGAAGCTTAACTTCTCTGTTCGGAATGGGAAGAGGTGAAACCTTCGTGCTATAGTCACCTTAATTTCTTTTCTATTTCTATTCTTCTTTTTTCATCTTCACATGAGAATAACAAACTGAAGAAAGTACATTTCCTTTCAACCAAAACTCTTCCGTTTCAAGAACCGAACGTATATAACATCATTACGTGACACGTGACAACAAAAGTCAACGGGCAATTAGTAATGCTCGGCTTTGCTGTCTCCAGCTTTACACCTGCATCCTATCAACGTCATAGTCTTTGACGACCCTGAGAAATCT
>NZ_JACJLQ010000170.1 GCF_016902295.1 Bacteroides caecigallinarum
GTCCCGCGCTACTCAGGATTACACTATGCTTCGTCTCGCTTCGAATACGGGGCTGTCACCCGCTGTGGCCGGCCTTTCCAGACCGTTCTTCTCACAAGATTTCTTGCAATGTCGTGGTCCTACAACCCCAACAATGCCGTAACACTGTTGGTTTGGGCTCTTCCCCGTTCGCTCGCCACTACTGGGGGAATCATTGTTATTTTCTTTTCCTGCAGGTACTAAGATGTTTCAGTTCCCTGCGTTAGCCCCTTACAAATGTAAGGTGATATCCCTTCAGGATACCGGGTTGTCCCATTCGGAGATTCACGGATCAAGGGTTATTTGCACCTCCCCGTGACTTTTCGCAGCTTATCACGTCCTTCATCG
>NZ_JACJLQ010000018.1 GCF_016902295.1 Bacteroides caecigallinarum
CAGCGTAACAATCCGACATCATTTGAAAGTTAAATTCATCCCAATGGTTATGAACAAGTATTTCCTTTATTGCAGTAGGTATATTCATATATAATTGTATCTAATGGTTTGAAAAGGAACTCCGTTTAGGGGTTATCTTTTCTTGTTAGGTATCTGTAATTAAAACCTTTGTTCAAATTACATTTTTGTAGCATTCTATCCATTTTTTCATTTTCGACATTATTCTTTCTGAAATGGATATGGACTGATTGTATCTTAGGTAATTGAAGGAGCCTTTTAAAACTCTCAGTTGTTAGTCTCTGCAATTCCGTTGCACGGAAACAAACTAAATTATTCAATTCAAAGATTTGTTCAATACCATATTGTAAATTAGGACAACCATACAAATCTAATGCTTCTAAGTCTTTTAATATAGTCAGATTAGGAAGTGCTTGTATGTCATATATCCAATGTAATATCAATGCTTTCAAATAAATAAAACGAGAAATATATGAGAAGTCAGAGCATTTATTCTGCCTTTTCAGATAAAGGTATTCTATGTTAGGAAATTTATCGGGTAATACCTTTCCATTGATTAGTTTAGAATGTATCTCTAACATTCTAATATTAGCATTGTACTTCAATAATGAAGCGTCCAGTTCTTTGACAGACAGCACTTCTAATTTGGGTAATGTATTGATTATATCTGTTTGTCTCTTATTCAATCCAACGCTATCCCCAAGTCTGAGAAAACGTAAATTAGGTAAATTGCTGACAGCCTCTAATGATATGGTTTTAGCAAAATATCCCAAAATACTAAAGTGAGTTAGCAATTTTGTATTTGCCAAAAAATCCAAAGATTTTATTACCTGATAAGGTTGTTCATAGTTTACCACAAGAAGTTGTTTTATATTAGGCAAGTAAGTAATAATATCAAGATTATAAATCAACTTCTCATTTTTGCAGAAGTCGCTAAAATCACAATACAGAACAATCCTAAAATCCTTTGTTGAAAGTAATTCATTGATAGCTTCCAATTGGATTTTCTGATAACCTTGCTTACATGGGAAACAAAGTTCTGTCTCCGGTATAAGGCTTCTTAATTCAGTAATATCTTGTTCTCTAATTTCTATCATGACTTGAGATTTAATGATACCTAATTTGTTTATAAATACACCTGTAGGTATAGGATATTTCGATAACCGACACCCGGCAGGTGTGTTTCCTGATCTCTAATAGCCGCACCCTACGAATCATCCAGCGAATCAAGCGGATTTGGGATTTTAGCTTTGTGTGCATTCGATGTATGAAGATATATGGCTGTAGTCTTTATGTCGTTGTGTCCCAACAGTTCCTGTATCGTGTGCAAGTCTGTCCCTTGTTCCAAAAGGTGTGTGGCAAACGAGTGGCGGAGCATGTGTACATGCACTCGGTGCTTGATGCCCGCACGTTGTGCGGCTTCTTTCAGCACTTTCACCAATGCGCTTGCCGAGTACGGTTGTCCGGGCGTTTCGCCCTCAAACAGCCATTTCTTCGGTCGGTATTCATGGAAGTACCGCCGCAGCTCTTCCAGCAGTTTGGGCGAAAGCAGCGAGTAGCGGCATTTCTTGCCCTTACCCATGATACGCACGGACATCATTTCGCTGTTGATGTCTTTTGGTGTGAGGTTCAGCAATTCACTACGCCGCAATCCGGCTGAATAAACCAAGGAAATCATGCAGTGATGCTTGATGTTGGACAGTTGGTCGAGGATGCGTTTTATCTCGTTCTTGCTCAATACTTCCGGGACGGTCTTGTATTCTTTGGCTCGTGTGATGCCGCCGTAATACTGCCGTTTCCCGCCTTTCACCTGCTCGTAGTAGAACTTGATGGCGTTGATGCGCATATTCTGCTGTGAAACAGAAATTTTCTTTTCGTTTACAAGATAAAGAATGTACCTGTTGATGTCCGCCACTTTCAGGCGGTCGATGTTGCGCCCTTTGTGGTACTCCACGAAGTCGCTGAAATAAGCCCGGTAGGTCTTTATGGTGGATGGGCTGTAGCGTTTCTGTTCCAGCAGTTCCAGATAGCCTTCCGGCAGCGTGTATTCCCTCTTGGGTCTGGGATGCCGCACATATACCCGGCTGTAATCAATATAGGCATGGGGAGAATAGCGGTCGTAGAAATCCGACAGCTTGAAAACAGCAGCCGCCATGCAAGCGGAATCCTTGCCGGTCATTTCCACGCCTGTATCCTGGGCGAGCAGCAGGGGGATTGCCCCGTTTCCTGCATACTCTATCCGGACATAATCCACACCATCCTTTTCTTCCTTGTGAAGAACGATGCTTCCTCTTTGCCTCTGAGCCTTGTCCATGTCGTCGAAAGATTAATCATAAGCGCAAATATAGGAAAAGGATTGCAAAAACAAACCAGTTGGTCTGTTTTATTGTGTTAAAACACCTAATTTTAGATGATATGCGGGTGTGAGCGGGCGGAAAATCGGTTTCAGGCTTTCAACAAGGAGTAAATAAAATGCAGTTTCTTCCTCAGTTGCTTGATATTCAGACCTTGAAAAAATGATTGTTCAAAAGAGGTGCCGAAAAAGACTTGCCAGAACATTGAGGCCGTTTCTTCCACATCCAGGTCCTGACGCATTTCCCCGTTTTCTTTTGCCTTTTGGATGGCGGTTTCCCACAGCTGGAGATTCTGCTCGAATATGTTGGCCAGCTTTTTCTCTACATTCGGATAATATAATCGCACTTGCATCAGCAGATGGTAGTAGTAGAAATTGAAGCAGCACCCGTTGGGATTGTTGCCGTCGTTAAGCATGTGCACAAGGCGGTTCATGGTATTTTCCACACCCTCTACATATTGGTCGATAAACTCCGAAAACGAACCTCCCGTGAATTTGAACTTGTTTTCCAACTGCTGGGTGTTGAATACGTATTTGTCCACTACTGCAACAAACAGGTCAAGTTTGAGAGGGAAATAATAAATCAGTCCGGCTTTTGACAACCCACAGGCTTTGGCTATTTCCATTTGGCTTGCTTTTTCGTAATTCATTTTGGCGAATACCCGTAATGCATTTTCCAATACTTCTTCCTTGTTGGTAAACATACTTCTTCTGTTATTTTGCTTTCTGTAACAAAGATATGTATTTGAAACCATCTCACAATGGTTTTAATCTTTTTTTTGTATGGCTGATTATCGTTTTTTTGGAGTATGATTAAAAAAAAAGTCTCGGCACACATCTTTCTATTTGCAAAACTCGAATCTGCCTTTCGATATGCGGAGTAATGATAGTTGGCCCGCTCATGACAGTTTTCCCATGATTCTGGAAAATAGAAACAAACCGGATGTGGACGGATATTGTTCCCCCGATTTCCTTCCGGTTCAAAGATATGGAGGCTGCGGGTATGATAAGAAAAGAGGGAACAGAATATTTGCACCTCCACAGGAAGAAAAAGATGGTAATCCCATCATGCTGTCCATCCATTGATGGATAGGCAAACATATTCTTCATGTTCACATTCTTTTGTATAGTAATGAATTAAACAGATATGGCGCATTTTGTATTGAATCAAACGTTTAAACGGTTAAAGTCAGCATACTTTTTTGTGGAATAATAATAAAGTAGTACCTTTGCATAAAATATACGATTATGGCCATAACGATTAAGAACATCCCGGTTTTGGAAGGTGCTACGGCAGAGGATTTTGTGCGTAGTGCTGACAAGAATGCTGTAAAGGCAACGCCCCGTTTGTCGGCTACAGCCAAGAAACGGTTACAGAAAGTATTAGAGAAATCCCGTTCATTCCGTTTCAATTAAGCATGGACGAGATTTCCTTGTATGATGATTGCGTCATGCTTGCCTGCAATAAAGAGGTGCGTGATAATTGTCTCCCTTTCAGTTGTGGCGTGGACGACCTTGATGATTTTTTTTTCAATGATGCCGATTTGTATGCGGAAGAATTGTTGGGGAAGACTTATTGTTGGGTGACGACGGAAGCCCCGCACCGTATTGTGGCGTTGTTCACATTGTCGAATGACAGTATCAAGACCAAGCTGATGCCCTCCAATGACAAAAACCGCTTCCAACGCAACATCGTCAATCCCAAGAGAGGACGCAGCTACCCGGCCGTGTTGATTGGCAGATTGGGGGTTAATCGTGATTTTCAAAACTCACCGAGCCATGTCGGTCGACAGTTGATGTCTTTTATCAAGGACTGGTTCCGACATGAGGACAACAAGACCGGATGCCGCTTTATCGTGGTGGATGCCTACAATGAGGACAAGGTGCTTCGCTATTATGAAAAAAATGGCTTTGTCCCCCTGTACAAGGCAGAGGAAATAGAAAAGCAATACTATGATATTCCGCAGGACGAGCATCTGAAAACCCGCTTGCTGTATTTTGATTTGAAAAAGAAATAGAGCACCTTGGCGGATATGGTTTCCGATGTCCTTACTGGAAAAAGGTTTCAGCGACACGCCTATTTCTCAAAAAGCAGCATATATTCCACCTTCCTTCTTTTCTCTATGCTCGGAATTACCCGGCCTTTGTAACACCGGAAAGAAATGTACTCCTTGTAAATGTCCCTGTTCCCAGCCTCCAGCTTTTGTATGAGCCTGCTTTTGGGCAGGTCTTTGCTGCCTAACAGACGGTAGGCTCCCACTTGGTAGGCGAGGCAGGAAAGCAGGGTCGAATCACGCCCGAACCGGCGGAACAGGCGGCACAGCTTCATCAGGTCGGCCCGCAGGATGGAATCGCCCTGCGCCCGGGTGATGTTGTTGGTAAGCCGCTCGCCGGGGAGCACATGGTGTCCCCAGCCCACATAGGGCCAGTGCTTCTTCTCGCCATGCCAGCCTTCATGGTATTTCGTGCATAGGATGGCCCTCTCCAGCGGAGGAAGCCGGTACAGGGACAGAGCGGCGGATGGTGTTCCTCCTCCGTGCTTTCCCTGCCCGTACAGGGCCGCCGCTGCGCACAGGAGCAGCACGACGGCCGTTGTCGTTCTTGCATGTCTCATTTCGCCCCCCGTTTGTTCAACACGTCCTTTATCATCTCCTTTACGTCCTGGCCTACCTGCACGAAGTTCTTGTACAGGATGCGCTCCCGTTCCTCCCTCGACGGGAAGGTGTAGAACTTCGGCAGGGGCACATACCCGGCTTCCTCTTTCTTTATCTCCCTCATGTCGAAGTCGGTCTTGCAGAAGAATTTCGTGGTCTTGAACTCCTCCGCTTCCTGTATGTTCATCGAGCCGCCTGCACCGGTCTTGGTCTTGGTGAAGTCCCTCGCCGTCTGGCCGCAGATCCAGCCGGTTGCCATGTCGGAGATTTTCGAGGCGGGCACCAGGCTGTCCATGTTCTCGTTGAGATTGATGGAGGTCTTGTCGCGGTCTATGGTTACGCCCTTCTTTATCTGTACCACCTTGCCGAAGATGTCGTTGCTCAGCCATTCCAGGGTCTCCTTGCTTCGGGCAGAACCGCTCACCACGTTGCCTACGGTGGTGATGATTTTCTCCATGCCCACCTTGCCGTAGTCGGCTTCCAGCTGCGGCAGTTCCTGAAAGCCCAATGCCACGCTCACCTTGTTGCTTCGGGCCGTTCCTATCAGGCGGTCTATCTTGTGGAAGTACAGGGTCGGAAGCTCGTCCACGATGATGCTCACGGGGATGTTCTTGCCTTGTCCGGTGTTCACACGGGTTACAAGGCGGTTCAGGATAAGGGCGTTCAGGGCGCCGATGATGCTCTCCATTTCCGGGTCGTTGGCGATGAGCAGGTAGCTCGGATTCTTCGGGTCGCTCACTTTCAGGTCGAAGTCGTCACCGTCCTTGTGGAATATCCAGTACGATTCCTTGGTCGCCAGGCGCGAGGTATAGACACGCAACGTTCCAATCATACCTTCCAACTGTTCCATCGCTTTGTTCTTGAAGGCGGTCTGGAACGGACCGAGCAGCGGTGCCACCTCGTTGTCGGTCTCCAATACTTCGAAGATGGTCTGGTAGCTCTCATTCAGGAACGACAGGATGTGCGGCATGTCGCTGTACTTGCCCAACCAGTAGGCGGGTTCCACAATGTTCCCGTCCTTGCGGTCGCGCACTACGCCCGTCGGCTTCCAGAACTTCGTCTCCGGGTCCTGCCGCTTCTCCGCATACAGCTTGTTTCCGTCCTTGTCGTAAGGCTCTTTCTCGTAGTTCACGAAGAAGTAGATACATGCGGCGAGGAAGTTCACCGCCGAAGTCTGGAAGAACTGGTCGCTGCCGCCGCCTCCCTCTTTCTTGCCTTTCTGCAGGGATTCCAGCAGGGTTTCCGCCGTCTCGCTCGCCGCTGCAAGGTTGTTGATGTACTTCGACTGGATGGGGTTCACCCTCCGGCTGTATTCCACATCCACGAAGTTGATGATGTTGAACTTGCAGCCTTGTGGCAGCTTGCCCAGCTTCTGGTTCTTCCTGTAATGATAGTACAGCTTGGTCGCCAAAGTGGGGAACTTATAGTCATACACGACCATCACGAAGCCCTTGGCGGAATGTTGCCTGATGAACGGCTCGATGATGGAGAAGGTCTTTCCGCTTCCCGGCGTGCCGACCACCCATGTACCTCTGAAAGGGTTGCTGATGTTCACCCAACCCTTACGGAACTTGCCCTTGTAGTAATAGCGCATCGGAATGTTCACGCTGTAGTTGTTCTCCACTTTTTCCTCACATTGTTCGAAGCTCTCGTTCTCGAAGTTGAAGCGGTCTTTCATCAGCCCGTCCTTGATGTATTTCGAGATATTGTCAAGTGCCACATGAACCAGTATCACGCCTGCAAGGGAGGCTGCCATATAGAGGATGATGTGTACGGGCAGCGTGTACAGCTGCATCCCCATCGGGTGGCCGAACAGCCATACGGAGAGGACGAGCAGCGCAAGGCCCGCCGTCAGGGGCAGGACGACCTGACGCTTGGCGTTGAACTCCAGATGTTTCTTGTTCCGCGTGCCGATACAGGTGATGCAGATCAGCAGGACGGTCGCCAGCTTGCTGTACACGAGATGCCCGTCGCTGTATATCGCCCACCGCTTGATACGTCCGTGCAGGTCGGCGAGGATGCCGCCCCAGTCCCCGAATACGGAGGGGTCGAAGGCATACTCGAAAAACTCCAGCAGCACGGACACATAGACCGCCGCGCGGAATATCCGGTAAAATCCCTGTAACTCCTTGCTTTCTTCCATAAGCCTGTCTGTCTTTTAGTCCGTTTTTCTGCGATACCAGCGGTTATCCACCCGGATAACGTCCATGTCAAGATATGCGCCGTTCTCGTTCAGTTTGGTCTTTATCCGCTCGACGGTTGCCGGGCCGATTCCCCATATTTCCATGAGGTACTGCTCGTCACGACGCACCAGGTCGCCTACATATCTTAACCCGTATGCGGCGAGGTGGTTCTGCGCCGATGGCTGGATGCCCAAGCTGAATAGCGGCTGCGAGAGGTAAGGTATTTCTTCCGCCGGTTTGTTCTCCACGGCAATCTCCAAGCCTTCCTTGATTCTTCTCAGGGTGTCGATGCGCTGCTCCAGCTCGACGACGGCCTGTCCGTCCTGCACTATGGCATTCCGCAGGCGGGCTGCCTTCTCCGTCAGGTCGGCATTGCTCCGCATCAGTTCGTCGTGGGTTCTCGCCAGGGACAGGTTCTCCCGGTCAAGCTCGTCCCGTCTGTATTCCAGCGAATCGACGGTATCCTGCAGTTGCCCTGCACGGTATTGCAGGGCGGAACATTTTTCATTGTCGGAGGCTATTTCACCCGACAGGGTTTCCAATCTCCTGACCTGAAGCTCAAGGCTGTCGTGGATAGAAAGAAGTGTATCCGCAAGTTCGTTCATCCGCTGGCGGCGGGATTTTCCCCGTGCGCATCGGTAAAGGATGACCAGTGCCGATACCATCAGCACCAGTCCGATAAGCATAGTAATATCCAATGTTTCCATATTGTTGTTATTTTTAGTTGTTCAAGGTAATGATGGGCCTTATCCGGTGTGCCTGTGTCTTCGGGGTCTCCTGCATGGCTCCGCTGCCTATCGAGTAGAGCCACGCTTTGGCGGTCTGTTGCCCCTCTACTTCCGTCGAGGTCCAGTACCAGCAGTCGCCTGTGCTGTCTGTGGGCAAGATGTCTCCGCCGCATTTTTCCAGTACGGGATTGACGACCTCCCGTGCCGCATACAGCAGGCGCATCTCCGCCACCGAGGGGATGTATGCGCTCTGTCCGTAGCACCACAGGTCGAATACCGCTTCCGCCATCGGCGAGGCGGTCTCCCGGGTGTCATATAGGGCAAAGGTGTTCGTGTTCCCGTCGAACGCTTCCGTGTCGGCGGATGTTCCTTGCTCCACGCCCAGAGTGTCCGCAAAGGCTTTGGGAGCGATGTCCCACAGATAGACGGCACGACCGTTCTCTTCTGTGTCGCCGTGCTTGCCGGTGTCGAATACGATGGCCACGGCCCGCTTGCCGGAAGTTTGGTACAACTCGTAGGAAAGGACCGTGCCGTCGTCGCAGAGGACATGTCCGGGCCGTACCGTCATGTCCGGAGTCTCGATGTGTGCGTCGCAGGCGGCCAGAGTTAAGACTGCCGCCACCGCAATGATGATATGTATCTTGTTTATTGTCATCTGTTCATATTTTTATTTTCCCTCATTTCATCAGTTATTTTACCGGCAGTTTCACGCCGAGCACGACACCTGCCCGCAGCAGGTCGGCTCCCTTTATCATCACGTCGCCCTTCGCCTGCCAGAAGAACACCCATCCCGACCGCAGCACATAGTTGTGTTCGTAGCCGAGGTGGATGCCGCCGAGGAATCTCTTCGTGTCACTGCCGCCCGATGCCCCGATGCGCAGGTTGCCGTAGTGGTTCCTGCCGCGTACCACGCAGGGCTTGTAGGCCACGCCGAAGCCGTAGGTGCGGTAGTTCCGCCAGAACGATTCCGGGCAGATATGCCCGCACGTCTCACAGTCTTTCCATTGCAGGTAGCCGTTAGCGAAGAACTCCCAGGCATTGTTGTAGTTCGTCTCATGTTCGTAGGCAAGGGTCAGATCCATGCCGTTCCGGTACAGCAGCCCGGCTCCGAGCGAGAGCCGTCCGGTGTTCCGCTGTGCCGAAGCTGTTACAGACAAGGTGAACACGGCCACCGCCAAGGCAAGCAGTCTGTTTCTTGTCCTTCCCTTATTTTTCAATGCTTCACTCATCATTTCCAATTCTTAATTCGTCACTCTTAATTCTTCATTGACATCATTCCTCCTCCAATAGCGATTGGTCAAACGAATCGGCGGCAAGCACGTCCTCGTAGTCGATGTGCAGGCTGATGTTGCGCCCGCTGATCTGTTTCTCCGTCATCTCGATGGTCAGCACCTTGTCGTTGGGGAAGGTCATCTTCTTGACGACTATCACATTGCGGTAGCCCCGCTTGAATGATTTTCCCGGTTCCAGCACCATTGCCGGAGTCAGCTCAATGACCTGCGAATTGGTTGCTTTCGACACCTTCTTGTCAGCGAGCTTCACACGGATTTCATCGATGTCAAACCGGATATGGGTCTTGTTCTCTATCGAGAAGTCGATGAAGAAGTAGTCGCCGGCCGCATAGATGTTGTTCAGCCGCATGGTCAGGCGGTGTGCCTTGCTCGCCACGTTCCGTATCTTGGCCGGGGAGTTCCAGATGCGTCTGGCCAGTCCGGTCATCTCCGCTGTGGACATGGAGACGGTGGGATTGTGGTAGGCTTCCCGTTCCGCAGGCAGTATCTCCTTGTCGGTCACGGCTTCCTTCAGCCGGGTAGTATAGAGTAGCGCGTACTGCGTGCGGTAGCGTTCCGTCACGATGGTGACGATGGCGAGCACTTCGCCGTCCTCGTGTCCGGCCTCCTTGGGCTTCAGGCGGATAATGTTGTCCAATGGCTGGTCACCCGCCACCTTGTCGGTGGAGATGTCCACCAGTCGGACGGGTTCCGATGCCGTGATGACGGTCGTCACCTGCTCGTTCACGGTGAGCAGCTCCATTTCCTCGTAGGTTTTCTGGGCTTTTGCCTCGTATGCGGCGCACAGTCCGGCCGCAAGGAGAAACAGGCCCGTCATTCGATGTCTGTTCATGTCTATGCTTTTTTATTGTTTATTCCCGTTGTTCATTCTTTCCCTCTGTTCGCCTTCCTCCCGTATTCGCTGCTCGGCAATTTCGCAATAACTCTTGTCGATTTCGAAGCCGATGTAGTGCCGGCCTGTCCGCAGGGCGGCGATGGCGGTCGTCCCGGAGCCGATGCAGTTGTCCAACACGAGGTCGCCCTCGTCTGTGTAGGTCCGTATCAGGTATTCTATCAGGGCTACTGGCTTCTGTGTGGGGTGGTAGAAGGCTCCCTTGCAGTGTTCCTTGGGTACGGATACTACCGATGTCGGGTATTTGTCATCGGCTATGCGCACTGGGGCGAGCTTCATGCCACCGTAGCAGCGGTTGGTGAAACCTTCCGTCTTGCGGCGGTCATGGTTCCGTTTTTCGGGCGGGCACGGGGTCATCTGTGGGTGGTACACCGGCAGTTTCCGGTAGAACACCACGATGTCCTCATGCTGGCGCATGGGCATCCGGTTGGCGTTCAGGTGGCCGCTCACCCTGTCCTTGTGCCAGACGAGGTTGTATCTCCACAGCTTGGGCTGTGACAATACCAGTTCCGCCGTGAACATGCCTTGTGCGAACAGGATGATGGGGCTGTCCGGCTTGGTGATTCTCAGGTACTGCTCCCATAAGGGTGCAAGCGGGATTTTTTGGTCCCACCGGGCAGCCCCGTTCTGCCGGTTCAGCACGCCGTAAGGCAGATCCGCAATCACGGCATCGACGCTTCGGTCGGCTATCTGCTTCATCCCTTCCAGGCAGTCCATGTGGTATATCTTGTCTTGCTCCATTTTCGTCTTGTCTATTGTTTCTGGTTTCCGTTTACTAAATACACGAAGGTGCCGTACTTCAGTTTGACCTTGTTCTTCTTGATGGCCTTGCTGATGGCGTTGCTCGTTTTCTGGTAGGCGTTCTGCACGGCCTGCATTCCCCATTGGGCGAGGTTGTTGCCATAGCCGCCGGTGTTCATGCTCAGGTTGCCCGACATGGCGCTGCTGGCCACGTCCTTGCTCGTCTCCCGGAACTGGCTTTCCGGCACATACAGTCCTTCCAGCCCGTCGGTGTCGTACAGCGAGAGGCTGACCTTGACCAGCTTGTCACCCACGAGGATGCTGCTGATGCTGCCTTTCACCCTTCCGGAGGAAAAGCCGCTGACCGTGGCATACAGGTAGGTGCCCTTTCGGAGGGTGCTTCCGTCTATCTCCACATCGTCCAGCAGGCGCAGACGCACACGCGAGCCGTCCACGGCCTTGATGTCCTCGTCGATGATGGCCTGGATGAGCCTGGGCTCTTGGCTGCTCCGGTCAAGTGTGTGGAAGTAGTCCGAGGATGCCTTGGCTTTCTTCACCACCTCGCTGGCCTTGTCATTCTCACCGGGAGTTTTCACGGCACGGCTGTCCTCGTCGATGCGGCCCTCTGCCTGCGGTTCCACTGGTGGTACCTCTGTTTGGGCCGTGTCCTCTTTTGCCGGCGGGGTCACTTCCTGCTGTCCGCGCAGCCTGGCTTCGGCAAGGGCTTTCTCCAGTTCCGCGAGGGCTTCTTCTTCCCGTTTCTTGGCGTCGGCAGCTTCCGCCGCCATACTCTTTTCCTGTTCGAGTTCTCCGAGCAGGGCGATGTCGTCATCGGTGTATTTCGATTCATATTCTTCCTTGTTTTCATCGGGTTCGTCCCTTTCAATGTTGTCCACGGCGGTATAGTCCTGTATCCGGCCCCATGATTTTGTCATGTTCTCGTACTTGCTGCCTATGCCGTCCCCGTTCTTAAGGGTGGCTTCCGGAAGTTCCGGGTTCAGGAACTCGGTGGTCTGCAGCGTGGTGTCCTGCACTTCGGCCTTTTCGGTGCGGAACAGGTCGAAGATGAAGTACGACGCGCCGAGCAGCGGCAGGTAGAGGATGGCCGGAAGCATGTACTTCGGTTGCCTGAAATTGATTTTCTCCAATATGCTCATCGTCATTGTTCTTTTGGTGGTTGTACATACAGCTCGGATGACCGGTGCCTTTCCCGCAGGATGCTGTCCTGCATCTCGGTGGCTGTCCGCTTTACGGGTTGACGGTGGTACACGACGGTCAGCCGGTAGATGTTCCATGCCAGCCCTGCGGCGACGAAGGCAAATACGATGACAAGGAAAAGGGTGCGGTGCACGTTGGCAAAGCCCTGCACCTTGGCGGCCGCCTTGTCTATCCGGGTCGCCTTGGCGAACCTGCGCCCGGCATTCACCTCCCGCTCGTAGCGTTCCTTGTATTTCGGGTCGTTCCTGTCCGGCATCTTCTCGCCGAGCAGCATGCGTCTGAATCCTTTGATGTTCATGGTCGTTCCTCCTTTAATAGTTGTTCTTTGTCTTCTGCTCGATGTCCTTGTTCAGCAGCGTGCGCCAGTTCACGATGAGCAGCCCGTGCGGGTTGTTCTCCGTGCGCGGCACCCGTTTGAGCTGTCCGGCTGTGACCAGTTCGCGCATCAGGATGTTGCTCCGGCGTTCGATGCGCTGCCGTCCGTAGTAGGTGAACTCCATTTTGGCTGCATCGAATCGGATGCTGTCGCAGAAGATGGAGAACACCGCGCTCGTTCCGAGAATGTTGCTGTAGAAACCTTTCTCTTTGAGCGTATTATATTGTGCCAGTCCGGTCTCGTCCACCAGGTACATGGCCTTCTCCATCGTGTAACGGATGTACTTGTCATCCGGCGCAAGGGTGAAAAAGTAATGGTGGAACATTTCGACATGGCTCTTGGCCTCGACATCGAGCGTTTCGTCCATCGTGGTCTGGCTGACTAATATCGGCACGTTGCCGTCCAGCACATAGACTTTCTTGTGCGCGTCCGCGACCATTGTCCGGGCAGTCCAGATGCTCGACACGCTGATGATGACGCATCCCACAAGGAAAGCCGTGCAGACGATGCCTGTCAGCCTGATTTTGTTCTCCAGATTCTTTATGACCATTGCCTGCCTCTTTTTTCGCTGTTCAACCTACGTACATATTCGTCATGCAGCATGGGGATGATGCAGTCCTGCAGCTCGTCCAGCAGAGGGTCGAAATGTTCGGAGAAGACATGGGTGTAATGCCCCTGCATGAACACATGCACGAACACCCACCAGATGCCGCGTCTGCGCTTGTGCGGGTTCCTGCAAAGCCTTGCCAGATGCAGGCGGTAGGCGAGGTATTCCACAAGGGGCGAGATGTACCGGTCGTCACACTCGAAACCTTCGTCGAGTTCCTCGTACTTCCGGTCAAGCGTATGGTTCTCCGGCACTTCCGTAATCTCTTCCTGCATCCGTTTCTCGGCATACCGGCGGAAATTCTCGTCCGCCAGCCATTTCTCGATTCTTTTCTTGGTTTTCATATCCTTTTTGTTTTATGATTGATGATAGTTCTTAATGGGTCAGAGTTTCCTTATCGCGTCATGGTTCCGATGGCGCCCGTGGCTGTCATCTTCGCCTGTTGTGCCACGCCCTCACCGAAGTTACGGGTCGAGAAGGCGGTGTCTCCCTCCGGTATCATCCATGCGGCCAAATCCGGCACAAGGTTCAGGCATTTCAATGCCACGATGCTCGCCGCCATCAGGTAGCCGGCGGAGAAGAACGAGTTCTGCAGGTAGGCGGCCATCGTCTGCTCGCTCGCCGTTATCGCCGTCAGGTTCTCCACCTGGATGCACAGCACGATGTCGAACAGGAGCAATACGTAGAAGCCCACGAAGTAGAGCATCGCCCCGTAGAAGTGTACCGTCAGATACCTCGTGAGCCACTTCGCCCACGCGCCTTCCCATTTGGGCAGCAGGCTGAAAGCCCACTGTATTGGCCCGAATATCGTCAGCATCCCCAGCAGGATCTGCTGGCAGTATATCGTCGCCCACCACCCGATACGGAACACCACAAGGGCGATGAGCATGATGATTTTGTCGATGCCCACGACGATGCCGGAGGTCAGCGAGGTGAACCACAGCTTGGCCGCGTCTTTCTCCATGCTGGTCACTTCGTCCACGCCGGTCTGTTCCATCGTGGCCTCTATCAGGTTCGGGTCGGATGTTCCGGTATGGGCCACGTCCGCCTGCGCCTGTAGGCTGGTGTACATCGTGTCCCTGACAAAGATGAGTTCCTGCGCTTCCTCGAACTTGTCGCTGATTTGCGCGGCTTCCGCCTGATAGAGGTCGTGGGTGTACGAGCCGATGCAGTTCGGGATGTAGGACAGGAAGTCCAGGAAGCACCAGTTGCTGCCGCTGCCTGCCATGCCCGTATCTGCCGGAGGATACCACCAGCACAGCACAAGCGACACAGCCAGCGGTCTGAACAGTTTCATTATGTCCAGAGGCTCGTGCTTGACCATCATCTTGTAGGCCATGCCCGCCGTCATGATGATGGCGAACAGGGCGGCGAGTGCCATGCACATCTGCAGGATCCACCAGAACGGGCCTTGTGCACCGGTAAACGTGGCGTCGGTCAGAAACTCGTTGGTCTGAAAGATGACATCATCTATTTCCTCTTCCAGAAGGTCTATGCCGAAATTCGATAGGATATTTCCGTCTGCCATTTCCGTTTCTTTTTTAGTTCCTGTTCACGGTTTCTTCTCCGTCGCTTCCTCCGCTGCCGCCACCCGTCTGCGAGCCACGCACGGCAAACCGGGATTCGTTCCACCGCTCCACGGCATCGCGCAGGATGCTTCCTTTGTCGATAGGCTGTGCTTCTTCTGCGTTCAGCAGTCCCTCCGTCACGGTGGCGTTCTGTTTCCGTGCGAGGTAGAGGATGAGCGTCCCGTTCTGCCGGGCCACATCCTCGCTGATGCGCAGGTACTCTTTCTTCCGCTGGGCGTTGGGCATGTAGGCATCCTTGGTGGCGTTGATGGCGCACTGGTACACCTGATAATATTCTTCCCAGCGTTCCCGTTCGTCCGGCGTGCCGCCACACAGGAGAATGCGGTCGATGTTGCGCCGGAAGCGTTCCATCTGTCCGTTCACCTTGTCGCCCTCGGCAAGCCAGGCCAGGTCCACCTGCCTGTCGGCCACGTTCAATGCCTCGACAGCGGCCCGTTTGACCAGTGCCGAGTCGATGGCTTCCGCCTCGTCCGTCTGGTTGTAGAGGTTCACTCCGGCCAGCGTCCGGAACGACAGCTTGTTCTTCGCCGCCGCCGTCTTCTTGTACTTGTTGTGCAGCAGCGTGTAGTAGATTTCCGGGGTGAATGCCCCGGTGCCGGTTTCCATCACGGTAATCTGGTTCTGCTTGGGCGAGTCGTGGTTGTAGGTCACATACTGCGCATGGGCGGCATGTGCCGTCAGGACTGCCGCCGCAAGAAGTGTCATTGTTCGTTTCATGTGCATATCCTTTTCCTTTTTTCGTTAATAATCCAGTCTTCCGGCACCGCGCCAGCGGCCAAAGGCTCCGTCGATGATTTCCTGACGGCTGCGTGCCTGGTATATCTTTTCTTTCCAGTAGCCGATGCGTACCTGTATGTATCGCCATGTCTCCATATAGGCACGGTTCAGGTGCCGCTCGATGTCGTCGAGAGAGCCGTTGATGGCTTCCATGACCATCAGCAGGTCGGAAGTCGAGCAGGCAGCCGCTCCGGTGGCGTACAGCACAAGGTCGTTGAGCGACTTGTACAACTGTTCCCCGTCATTGGCGATGTCTTCTATCGCTTTCTTGTTTATCGTGAGTATCAGGAGGTCTTCCGGCTCGGCCTTTCCGCGCTTCAGCACCTTGTCGTTGAACTCGGTCAGCATCTCCTTGTAATCGCCGATGCGGTCGCTCACAGTCGTATAGGTGTCCTTGGCGTTCAGCACCGTCCGCAGGGACTGGTACATCACGTCGATGACATCAAAGGCGCGTGTGTACCGGTCAAGGTCCACGTTCAGCTCCTTGTATTCCACGGTAGCGTCCTTGCTGTACTCATGCAGCAGCTTGTTGCTGTATTCCAGGGTGGAACGTGCCAGCAGCAGGCTGCGCTGTTTCTTGTGGTCGTTGATGTAGGCTTCCACCGATACGATGTCGAAAGTCCATTGGGCTTTGGCGACATACGGCAGAAGAGCCAGCAGCAGGAAGGTCAAAGTCAGTCTCTGTCTCATCTTACGTCCTCCTTTCTGCCGTTCCCGTTGCGCAGGTTACGGGCATTTTCCACCCACCGTTCGTGGCATTCTTCCACAAGCGTGAGCCTGCGTCCTTCATCCGTGTCCAGTTCGGGCAGCACATCCTTCAACAGGTCGATGATGCTGTACTTGTAATGCATCATCTTCTCCAGCGACACGAGGTCGGCGTAGATTCTCGTGAGGCGGGTGTCCACCTCACGGGCGATTTCAAGGCGGTCGCTCGACCATAGCAGGTGGTACACATCGCCCGTAGGCGTGTCTTCCATCGGCGGCGTACTGGCATATTCGGTAGTAATCTTGCAGGAGGGGTATTCCCTCGCTATCTCCGCGATACGGTCGTTCACTTGCTTGGCCTTTTCCGCGTCCGACAGGTTCGGGTCGAGCGTCAGAACATCGGCCACATGGGTGTCGGTGTATTCCGTGGTCAGTTCCCATGTTATCTGCAGGATGGCACGGTGTATCTTGATGCCGAGGAAGTATTTGGGCTTCCTCGCGATCGGAAGGGTCGCCTTGAAGGTGATGACGCCGTTGATGTCCGTCATGGTGGCCTTGCGCACGAAGGTGTAACCGTTCCATGCTCCGCCGTCCTGCCACGTCAGGTTGTAGGCGGTCTTGCAGTCCTGCATGATGGCCGGGATGCGGTAGTAGTCGTCCGTCGCCACGGCATTGTCGCCGGCAGCCTCCGATTTTGCGTTTTCGTAGTCTGCCAGTTTTTGCTGCCACTCAGCCAATTCGCTCTTCAGTTCCTGTAGCCGGGTCTGGTTCGCATTATACTGCTGGCGGTAAGCGGCGGCATCTTCCACGCTCGATTCGGAGATTTTCTTCAATAGGGCGGCATTCTCATCCTCCAGAGCCTTTATCTGCGACTGGAGGGCGGCGACCTGGTTCTCGGCTTCCTGTACCATCCCGTCCAGTTCCGAGGTGTCCAGTTCATTGTCCGTCACGGTGGTCTGCATGGCGCAGTCTTTTGAATGGCTGTTCAGCGAACTGCCGCACTTGCGGCATTTGTATTGGGTCGAACCCTGTCCGAGGGTCGCGCCGTCGGAACAGGTCACGCTGATGGTCACGCTCTCACAGCCCTGCAGTTTGGCGGCGTCCGTCGCCTGGTAGTAGTTCCGGGCGTCGGAGGCGATGTAATAGGTATAGCCTTCCTCGTTCTCGTTGATTTCCGACAGGCGGGCGTTGAGCTGCGCCTTGAAGGTGTTCAGGTCCATCGAATAAGAGTCAAATACATCCTCATAGATGACTTCCTCCCGGTTCCAGCTCTGGGTCACGTGGATTTCGTAGGCGTATGCTTTTTTGGTCTGTTTCCCGCCACGGCTGATGATGTAGGCCTTCTGGCTGTAACGGATGGAGTAAGTGAAGCCGTCGTTTTGGTTGTTCAACTGCTGCACCCGGTCGCGCGACCATCCGGCATACCGCTCCGAGTTGGAGAGGGCCTGCTCGCGCTGCGAGGCGTTGGGATAGAACCCGGCGTCGGTGGTCTCGAAACGGGTCCATTCGCCGCCGTTCAGGATGCTGTTGTCGTCCGTGGGCGGATAATAGTCGCACAGCGACACGCTGCCTTGTTCCCGGCGGGCGATGTACCACCGCTGGGTGTAGTAATTCCCGGCGGCTTCGTCCATGTAGTCGGTAATCCACGAGGTCAGGTCGTAGTTGCTGAAGTCGAACAGCCCGGCCACATTCTCCGGACCGCCCACCATGTCGAGCAGGAGCCGTCCGGCATCCTGTTCCGCAGCTTCGTACAAGTAGCTGTAATGGTCATACAGGTGGAATATCTCTTCCACCTTGCCGTTCATCAGGTCATGGAACGAGCTGGTCTGCAGCAGGGCGTCGCCGATATTCCCGATGCCCGCCGTGGCCAGCCCCACACCCATGTTGTACAAATTGTCGAGGTCGCTCTGCAGGTTTTCTTTCGTGAAGTTGCCCGGTATGCGGGCCAGGTCGTCCAGCATCCGCTGCCAGTCAATGTTTCCCAGTTCGCTGAGCCGCAGCAGGGAGGCGAACTCTTCCTTGATTTCGAGAAAAGCCACGTCGGAAAAAGTCAGCGTGCTGTTGGTCACGATGCTCTCGAACTGCATGCACAGGCTCTTGGTGTCGTCGCACACTTTCATCAGGTAGCTGCCCCAGTAGAGGGCTGTCTGCGGGGATTGCAGCATCATCTTGGCCACCACCCAGATCTTCGGAATGATTTTCCGGGCAACCATGTTGTAGATGCGGCGATAATAGTAGTTCTCCGTGCTGCTGCTCCAGATGCCGAGTTCGGACAGGGCCTTGTGTTCAAGGAATTTCGACGAGAAGATGCCGGCGGCGGCGACCTCTGCAGCCGTGTAGTGCTTGAGGATGTCGTCCACCTGCTCCCGGTAATAGCTCTCGGCGACCGTCTCCGTACCGAAGGCGGCGGCCATCGCCGCCACGGTGCGTGTGTCGTAGTTCACGCTGTAATACTGGGCGTGGACATGCTGCACGGTGGCGAGCGACAAGAGCATTAGTATGAACGACAGCCGTTTCATGGTCATTTATTGCTGATTGTTTTTATCCCTCTTTTTCAGATTCAACACATGCCCCGCCGCATTCACCTTCTGGGCGAAAGGTAGGGACTTGCTTATGCCGCTGGCATCCCAGTCGCGGCAGTAGGCTTCGATGGCTTCCTGGTGGCTGCAACGGAGTTCTTTCTTGTACAGTTTCAACGCTTCCTTCTCCGCGCGTTCGGTGGTGTAGGTCATATAGCATTCGTGCGGCTCCTCCACGCCGTACACGCCGCTGGTCGAACCACGCCGGATGAAGACCTCGCGGAAGAAGCTGCGCCCTTCCTTGTTTTCCAACCTGTTGATGGTGAATATCTTCTTGCAGTCCACATCCGTCAGTCCGAGAATGGCCTTGATGCTGTCGAACCGTTCCTTGAACTTGCTCTGGTCGAGCAGCATCACCACATCGGAGTTGTTGATGATGGCTTCCTTTACTATCTCGCTGCCGATGATGTCCTGTATCTCCTGCGTCACCACGCCCACCGAGGCCCAGAACTTTCTTGCGGTCTTGTACATGAACTTGATGTATTCGGCCATGAGCGGCGAGGCGATGGCCTTCCACGCTTCCTCTATCACAAGGACTTTCCGGTTCTTCTTGATGCGCATCTTCTGCAGGAACACGTCCATGATGATAAGCGTTACGATGGGAAACAGTTTCTTATTTTCCTTGATGGCATCTACTTCGAAGACAATGAACGTTTCCGAGAACAGGGTAGTGTCCACGTTCTCGTTCAATATTTTGTCGTAGTTTCCGCCCTTGTAGAACGGCTGTATCATGTAGGTATATTTGTCGTAGTCTATCTCCGTGATGTTGTTTTCCAGACAGATAAGTTCCAACCGTTCACAGGAGTATTCATAGAAGGTATTGAACGACAGCGAGTTTACTTTCAAGGCTTTCCGCCGTTCCTCCAGCAGGCGTATCTTGCTGTCCACCTTTTGTTCCAGTTCCGGCAGGTTCTCTGCATTCCATCTGCCTTTCCGCTTCTCGGCGGCTATCAAGGTCTTGTGCAGGTTCTCGCGCTGCACGGGGTCGTAACCGTCGAAGCCGTAGAAGTAAGCGTCGTAATAGTCCGTCACCATCTGCTCTACGATGCGGAACTCCAGTTCCGTGATTTTCGTGTCCGACCCTTTCCATATCAGTAAAATCAAGTTTTTCAGGAAGTCTATCTTTTCGATATTCAGTTCTGCCTGGGTGATGTTGAAAGGGTTCATGGTGATGGGCTTTTCCTCTGTATAGCTGATGTACTTGCCGCCCAGATACTCGCATAATCCCTCGTATGAATTACCCGTATCAACCATCACCACGTCCGTGCCCTGCTCATGGAGCTGGCGCACCACGCTGTTCATGTGGAACGACTTGCCGCTGCCCGAAGGCCCCAGGCAAAAGAAGTTCGAGTTGTCCGTCAGCTTGTTCTTTCCCTCCTTTCCGGTGATGTCGATGGCCACCGGCACGCCTTGGCGGTCGGTGTAGTAGATTTTCAGCGGCGTTTCCTCGCTGTGCTGGATATGTTCCTTATACATCAGGCACATGGCTGCGTCGCTCAGGGTCAGGAAACGGTCGTAGTCCTCGTTCAGGGCATAGCAGTTGCCGGGAAAAGAGGCGACGAACAGTTCCAGTTGGTTATAGGCGTGCTTGCTGATGTGGATGCCCATGCGACCGAAGGCATTCTCCAGATAATTGGTGCATTTCTGTATGTCTGTGTCGGCAGATACCCCTACAACAAGATTGAAATGGCTGTACACGAGCATCTTGCTCTCCCTGGCAACTATCTCCTGCACACGCTTGATGTCCTCCACGGCCATCTGGTTGCCGGGATTGGGGATACTTGCGTGACGGTTCTTCTTTTTGTCAAGCGCCGCCAGTTCCCGCTTTTGGTTGGGCAGGAAGATGATCTGGTTATAGATCACCGTCTCGGCTTCCGGTATGCTGTCGATGACGGACAGCAGGTCAACGGGCATCTCCGCATTGTTCACCTCTATATTGGTATAGGGCCTGACGAGCGAAGGCAGCGCGGCACAGTCCACATCCACGAGGCTGTACACTTTGCAACGCTTGCCGCCCATCGAGACCGTCTCATCGTCCACCTTGAAGTTGGTCATCGAGACAATCCTGTCCTTGAAGTTCATGGCGAAGTAGCGGTCAACGAACGCATTCGCCTGGGGCTTATCCAGGAACTCCGCCTGTATGCCTGCATCGTGCAGTTGGTCATGCACCTTGCGTATCTTCACGAGGAAGTCGCGCCACTTCTTGCCGTCGAAAGAGAATAGGCTGCTTTTCTTTGATTCCTGCGTAATGGTCAGGTAGCATACGCTGTCCGTGTACATCCGGCCTTTGAAGTACCGGAAATAGGCGGAGGATAGGAACTCGTGCCGGTCGCCCGTCACATCCTCGAACTGCTTGCGCACGAACACGTCCTGCTTGTGTATCGCATAGCCTTCGCCCAGCGTCTGTGCGACGGCGGTGAGCAGGCTTGTGAACTCGTAGTAGCTGTCGATGTTGGCCGAATACTTCTGCACGGGGTTCTCCATCCGCAGGACGGCCGAGTATTCCCCGGTCTTGGTGTACAGCACCCCGATGCCGTTCACGTCCTCCACGGTGAAATAGATGTCCTGGAAGATGCGCTTGCGCTTGCCGCCCGTGCCAAAAGCATGGACCGAAATGGCCATGCCCGCACAGAGGGCGATGAAAATCAGTATGATGTACAGTGTCATTGTCGGTTGCTTTCTGCTTAAGTAAGGGCAGACTCGCCTGTTCCAAAGCGGGCCTGCCCGGGTTCAACATTCAATAGGCCACGCGCTCTCCGTCATGGCTTTTTCTTTTTTCATATCTTCTTCGAGCGGGCATAGACATACACTCCTTTCCGGTTCTTCTTGGTGTGAAGGCCTTTCCTTTGCTTGAGGATGATGAGCGAGATGCCCGCAGACAGGATGACGGCCAATACCACCAGTCCGGCCACGAAACCGGCAAGGCAGTAGGCAATGACGAAACCGACAATGGCTCCGCCTGCCGAACCCGCCGCCCAGTAGATATACCGTCCTTGTATGCCCATGAACTCAAGGGGCCGCTGAAGCCCCTTGAACAACGGGTAGTCCGGATAGCGTTCGTCCCTGCCTTTCATCGCGTCTCCTTTTTAGCCGCCGATACCGAAAAACAGCGGAAGTGCCTGTGCCGCCGCAATCAGGAAGATGCAGGCGCCCACGACCATCATGATTTTCTTCTTGACATCCTGCTCTTCGTTGTTCATCGCGATATAGACGCTGATGGCGCCCACGATGGCCACGACTCCGGCGATAGCATAGCACAGCTTCACCATGATGGGTACATACTTGGCGATTTCCTCCGCCACGGTGGTCAGGGCGTTGGTTCCGGCCGTGTAGTCGCCTGCGGTGTTCTGCGCCATCAGTGCGGCAGGCCCCGACACTAACAGAATGGCGAGCATCGCAACCTTGTACAATACTGCGCCTACGATTCTTTTCATTGCATTCTTTAACTTCTTCATTCTCGTTACTTTTAGTGATTACTATCATTGATATTCTGAATCTCTTTTCTATATGCGGTAGCCGAAAAAGGCCGGGAATACGATGGAGGCGCCTATGATGAACATGCATGCCCCGAACAGCATCAGGATGGATTTCACGATGCCGTCCTCTCCCGTGTTCCATTTGATATAGATCTGGAGCGCGGATATGACGGCCAGCACGGAGGCGACCGCATAACAGATGTAAAGGACGTACATCATCATCGTCACCACGAAGTCGTGCATGGTGGCAAGCGCATCCGCTCCCCATGAATAGTTTACGGCTCCGCTCTTGGCGAAGGCGAAGCAGGGAACCGTGAGCATCAGCAAGGCGCATACTGTCTTCTTCGTTTTCATCGCTAAATTTTGTCCATCGGTTTCCACGCCATTGCGGGACGGTTCTCCAGACGGCCGCCGGAAACTATCGCCTTGTACATATCGTCCGCTGTGAATGCCTCTGACAGGTAAGGGGTACTGTCCTCCATTTTCGCCTCGGCTTCGGCCTTCATACGGGCAAACCGCTCTTCGGCCGATTCCTTGTCTGTGTCTGCCGCGCCGTCCTGTATGGAAGTGCCGGAATTATCAAATGCGGTCTCGTACTTCTCCGTCCCGACGTTGAATCCGGTCTCGCTTTCCGTCACCGCCACGCTGTCCTGCCCGTTATCGGGGTCGATTTCAAAGACTTCCTCGTCCGTCCTGCCCTGGCTTCTCTTTCGGTACAGGTCCCTGGCGATGTTGGCCGCATAGTAAACGACGTAGATTGCCGTCAGAATGATTGCGAATATAAAGTATGATTTCATATCCTAATATGAATTTTATTTTGTATTCAAAATTTGATTTGCAAAGAAAATCCATCTGTTCTATATTAAGAAATAATTGAAATACAAATTGCTGCTTCCTTAATAAGATTTATGGTATTTCTAAAAATCATACTCTAAAATCATATTCTGACAGCTGTTTCATACTTGAAAATGCGCATTGGCAGACAAAAAAAAGAAGCCCTCCGTCAGGAGAGCTTCATAAATTCTGACACGCTGGCCGGGTCAGCGTCTTTTGCCTCTTAAATAGTCGTTCAGGTCTTTGTAGCCGTCGTACCGGTAGGCTTCGTTGTTGACTTTCCCGGTGAACAGCATGGCGATGGTTTCCACAGTTTTCTGTCCGGCAAGGTCATTGTCGAGGTAGCAATGGATGAACGGATATTCTTGCAAGTGTCCCAATGCCTTTTTAAGGTTGTTTACGGAGTTCATCACGAGATGGTCGCAAGGAACTTCAAGGCATATCTCCCTGTCTCCGGCCTGCCGCAGGGTCATATAGGAGAGAAAGTCCATGAATCCTTCGAAGACGCACACGTGGCCCTGCGTCTCGCCGTGCGTATGGCTTATCAGCGAAACATCCTTATTCTTCAGGCAGCCCTTGTAGTAAGGGTTGCGCACTTCATAGCCTCCTGACAGATTACAGAATGCCAGTCCGAAATAGTGTCGCTTGCGCAACTCATAATGCACTTCCTTGCAGAATATCTTTCCGATGTCGGCATCGATCATCCGGGAATGGAGGTACGACAGCAGCGCATGGTGTCGTAGCGGCACCACCCTTATATCCTTCATTTCCGCTTCCACCGGCCGGAGCATCACCGCCGGAAGCCGAACCCTCGGCAGTTCATTGGTTCCGGTGTGCCGTTCGATGCAGGCCAGCACCTCGCTTACACTGTCCGTTCCGTACAGGTGCTTGCCCAGTTCCACGAGGTCGCCCCCGGTAGCCGCCCCGAAGTCATACCATTCATTGAGCCGGTCGTTCACCTTGAACGACGGCGTCTTTTCTTCCCTGAAAGGGGAAAGATACCAGTATTGTCCCCCGCGCGCATTCTTCGGCTCATGGCCGAGAAGTCGCAGGTAGTCCACAATCCGTATTTGTTTCGCTTCCGATATGTTCATGTGCATCCTGTGTTTAGTATGGTTTCTTTATATATACCCGCAAACTAAACCGATACGGCTCAGATGCTGAAATTCTCGTTGTAACGGTATTCCCGGCCATTCTTTTGTATCGCGTTATGTTGAATCAGGAACTTACACAGATTGACCAGGGTATTTCTTCCTCTGGTGTAACCGATGCTGTCATATCCCTTTTTTAGTGCGTCAAGCAATGCCTGATAGCCAAATGAGGTGTTGTCGGAAAAGGCGACTTCCAAAGCAGAACGGTGTAGCTGTTCTGTCATGTCAAGGTATGAAGACAGCCTGTCTTTCTTGTTCATCTTAAATTGATAGTCTTTTACCAAATGGGGAAGCGAGTCTTCTCCGATTTCAAAGGCAAATGGTACAAACTCTTTATCCCTGATATGCATAGCTCTTACTTCACTGATTCTTCCGTTTTCTATATTTTTGGAGATTTGCAAGATGGTTTCAGCTTTATTATTCAATTCGGTACCGATATGCCCCCTGGTATTGTCATCTCCTTTATTCAGGTGGAGTACCGTATGGATGTGAAGCTCGTAATAGCTTGACCATCTCATCAGCTCATTAATAATATCAAGTGACTCGCTTGGACTGTTGATGTCATGGATTAAGTCGCGTATTCCATCTATGATAACCAGCCCGATATTTTTTTCTTCATGGAGGGCCCATTTGATGATGTCCCTGCGTTGGTCGGGAGTGTATTCGCGGAGAACAAAAAACTCAATGCGGTCATTCTCCTGGTCTATGGGCATACCTGCCAGTTTCAGTATTCTTTGAAGTACCTTATGACAGTGGCATTTGCTCTGTTCCGTATCAATATAAAGGATACGGTTCTTGCACGGAGGCAAGTCAGCTTTGTATTTCAATACCTCTCTTCCGGAAAGCGCCGATGCGACTATGGCGCTTACATTGAAGGTCTTTTTGCTTTTAGGTTTCCCCGTGGATGCACTGAAATTGCCTAATGTGGCTATGGTCACACCGTCAATCTGGACAATCTCTTGAGGGAAATCGTATTGTTCTGTGACATTGAGCCGGATATATTTCAGCAGCGACTTGTATTTCGCCTCGTCTATTCTGTGCGTATCCGGAAACATAAAATTAGATCTTTCCGTTTCCATCTCTTCTTGTTCTGCGTTTACGTTTGTTGTTGTTTTCAAGGCGATACGACATAACATTGGCCTGTTTGTCGATTTCTTCGTAGGAGAAACATGGATTACGTCTTATCCAGTCGTTCAGGTCGTCCCGGAGTACGAATATGTTCTTGCCGTTGGGCTTGTAAACGGTAAGTTCCTTGGTGGATGTCAGCTTATAGACAAAGCTCTTGGATACTTGCAGATACGCTGCAACTTCGTCTATGTTCAGAAAATCCTTTGCCGCATATGCTATCTTTTCCACGTTTTTCAGATGAGCCAGCAGTTCGTCCAGCTTGGCGAAACGTTGCAGGTAGTTCTCTACTCTTAATATTTCCCTCTGAAAGCCCTCCAATGTATTTCCCTCAATGAAGACACTTAGCCTTTCAATGCGGGATAGTATGATGTCCATGTCATTCTTTTTCATAATACGTTGTTTTTAATTGCCATTTCCTGATGGGGTTTCACTTGATTTCTCAAAGCCCAGTCGCACAACTCTTTCCTGTTGAAATAGACGAGTTTGCCGTTGGGCTTGTAATGGGGGATTTGTTTGGAGGCGGTCAGCTTGTAGATGTAGCTCTCTGACAGCCCCAGATAGGCGGATGCCTCGGAAATGGTCAGCACTTCTTTGGTAATCCACATGCGCTCCTTTATCTGACGGACAAAATTCTCTATATTGGGAATTTTATCGACTTCGCCGATTCGCTGCTCCAAGGATTGGATACGTTCGATGGGTTTCTCGGATGTCATTTTGGAAACCATGTTTTCCATCTGTCTGATATATCGGAAAACTGGACTGCTTCCACTGTTTGTTCTTCGTTGTTTCATTTATTGCTAAAATTAAATTTGACAATAGAAGGTTTGCCCTCCGCAGTTATTGATTACGGAGGGCAAAGTTATGGACAGCTTCCTGATGAGCATGTTGATAGTGTTGAGTGTCAACGTTTCTATCAACACGACTCTCAACAAATTTGCTTTCTTTTAGTCTATTTCTTTGTCTTTGATTAGCTTTATGTACCGGTCTATTGTCGCGAAGAATTTCTTTTCAGAGATACTCGGTTGTATGTCCTTTATCCTGTTAAGGGTAGAGGATAGGTCATGCTGATTGAGAAATTTCTTACCGGAAGAACTTCTGACAAGCTGCTTTTTGGCAATGACCGATTGCCAGTCATACGGTATGATGTCGTGCATGGCGAGTTTGTCAAGTAGCAACACCAACCGTGTGTTGTTTTTCGATGTGACCGGATTTAACATGGCTCTCTCATATCGGGTGATGACATCGTTCACATCCAGTTGTTCTATAAACAGGCCGACCTCATTGACAAGCTGTACAATGAGGCCGATTGTGTCTTTGTCAATCAATGGCTCATAGGAATCTGGCAAAGGGGGCTGTTCTGATTGACGGCTGTTTTGGAAACTTTGTATCCGGGATTTTGTTTGGAGATGTTCGGATGTATTGAATGTATCGAGCAATTTTTTAATTTGGGTTTCGTCTAAGGTGGACTGACTGAAGTATTGGCATACCAGCTTTTCATGGTTTTCCAATAGCTCTGAAACAATGCAATAATTCTTCTGATGTTCATTCTTGCTCCAAGCGTCAGTAGCATCGTGGTATTGCGTCGAATGAATAAAGTCAAGCATGAAGCGCCTGTAACATTTTCTGTGAGTTAGGACTTCAGCTTTATAAACTTCATGGGCTTGATAGACCAACCGGAATAACCCTTGTTCACCGGTTTGCGCAGGAGTCTTTCCGGCTCCGCGCATCGCTCTTTTCAAAAAGAGAGAGGAGCAAAGTTAAATTCTTTGTCATTGCTTGATTGAATTTGATGTTAGGTAATATATGCTTTAGCCTTTCTATCGGAGGCTGTTGCTTCCTTTTTTATTGTACAACTATTATACTCATCAGCAATTCTTTTCAATTCTATGTCATAGGTATCCAGTTTCCCTTTACTTATGATCGACCGGAAATTGCATCTTAGGCTTTCCCGGTTTATGGGCTTGCCTTCTCGAATTTGAAAGCAGTTGGCGCATTTTGTCCAAAAGTCAAAAGGATTATCTGCTCTGAATGACAAATAAACGAAGTACATGAGTGATACCTGACTTTTTATCCATAATACAGGCCGGGTAAATACCGTTTCATCAAAAATTCCCATGAATATATCAATTGAAGTGGTTGGCGAAATATATCCGCCATTGATGAGCCCTGAAAATACCGCTTGTTTCTTTTCTTCGCTTTTGTCTGAATAGAACACCTCTTTGCCAATGTGGATAATCCGCCCTTTATTTTCCACTTTTTCTTTTGCGGTTTCTTCAATATGGTTAAATTCTTCACAGATGGCTTTTAGTCTGGTGTCAAATCTATCCATCCACCCTAAGCGTTTAATCGAGCTGTAACCTGACTTAAAACATGCTATATGGGGAGCTTTTCCGTTGATTAGAAAACATTTTCCGCCTTTTACCCATAAATTCTTCTTGTTCCATTTGCCAAAAGCCAAATATAAAAAATATGCCAGCAAGCGTTGCTCCTTAATCCATTCGACAGGTTTTACAAACTTCGCTTTGTCAAAAATCCCATTAAAGACATCGAGCGTTGTATCAGGAGCAATATACTTGTATTTTATCAGCTCGTTGTACATCTTGGTTATATCTTCTGGACTTTGTGGGGTATAGAAGGTCTCAATCCCACACGATGACTCTAAGGGCGAAAAGTCCACTTCTGGATAAAGGGATTTCGCGTATTCGTAGAATTTGGTCCTGTATTTAGGGATACTGCATGTGCTGATTCTATACGAGGTAGTATGGCTCCATTGTTTCTCGAAATCTACATAAATTCGTGGAAATTTGCATATAGAAGATACTGCAAATGCAATGACTCTCAGTTGTAGTGTTTTTGTATCTGGAGTTGGCTGGAAATGATTGTCCAACAGTCCGGCATCAACGGCTCTTTGCAAAAGGGTTGCTACTTGCTCATTGGCCAGCGTCTCTACCAAATCCTTGTATTGGCCTTTTTCTTCACGCTGATACTGCCTGCATATTTCAAATAATGACTGTAACCTTTTAATAGAATCAATAAGTAGTGTCACGCAAGCAGTAGGAGTTATGTCTTCCTTGTGTTTTGCCAGATACTTTTTTATTTCGTCTGTATATCCTATGCTTGTAATTTGCCGTGCAAGGGAAGGGGATGGCTCTTGGCTTATATATTGCTGTATGTCTGCCGTCCATTCCGCTAACATTAATAACTGAGGTGTAAGAAAAGAAAAATCCAGAATAGTGTCTATGTCTATCCCATATTTTAATTCTCCCAGAATCTTGTTTATCTTGGCTACTTTTATAACGAAATCTTGTCTTGTCATAAATCAAATGCTGTTAACCGATTTCCGGAATAAGTGATACTGCGTTCTGCTTGTTCTTATCAAGAACCTTGGCATATATTTGTGTCGTGGAAAGTTCTTTGTGCCCGAGCAGTTTTGATACAGTATAGATGTCCGTGCCCAAGTCGAGCATCAGGACTGCGAAGGTATGGCGCCCGCAATGGAATGTTAAATTTTTCTTTATTCCTGCAGTCATGCTCCATCGTTGCAACTCTACGGATGTCCAGGAGCCGTATGTGAATCCGGTAAAAACAGGATCTTCTGGATTTCCTCTTTCTCCAAGATATTTTTCCGCTTGAGGTGAAATATCCAAATATTCCTGGCCGCCGGTCTTTTTCTGTTTGAAGATAATTCTTGTGAACTCACCAAATTTTTGCACGTCTCCCCACAAGAGTTTTTGGATGTCGGATTTACGCAATCCAGTCAGGCAGGAAAAGAGGAACGCACGTTTAAGTACGGGATAGCGGCACGGCGTTTCCGCTAATTTTCTGACTTCCTCTAATGTCAGATAATCACGCTTGACCTCTGCATCTTTGAACCCTTCAATTCCGCGTAATGGATTGACGGCAATAATCCTTTCATCATAAGCATGGTTGATACAGGCGCTAAGTTTTCTGAAATAGGACGCTTTCGAATTTTGAGACAGACCTTGAAACACATCACGTTCTCTGCGCGGCCCCCTGCGTTTGTGTGTGTCCTTTTCAACACTTTCTAAGAAATCTTTGAACCCCAAAATAAATTCTGGTGTAACATCTCTGAAAGTTGTTTTCTCATCGCAGTACAGCTCCAGATAACGCAAGCAACTTTGCCAGTTGCCATAGTTGCCTCTTGTATCTGGAGTATTCCGTTCTTTAACCATGTTACGGTAATATTCCAGGAATGGAGTATCCTCCTTGAATTGATGAGTGAATGTATATTCCCCGTTTTGAATCTCAATTAAACGCTTTGATTTAATTGCTTGAGCCGTTGCTAAAGTCTGTCGGTTCTGTTCCCGCTCGATAGGTGTTTTTGCTTCTATCAAGTATAATTTCAGGTATTCTTTGTGACGCTTCCCGTTTCTATATATGTCAAGATACAGGCTGATGTTTCCATTGCTCAGCTTCTTCTCACGGAGCTTGACCGGTTCCTTTTGTGCGATAGTTTTCTTTGCCATGACTGTTTCCTGCTTTATTGGTTATTAAATTTTCCCTTTGTCGGGGGACAGTTTTTTGTCCCTCATTAATGGTCTGGGGGACAAACTGGGGACAAAAATAAGGAAAAAATATGTAATAACGCAGAAAACATGAAGAAAAAGAGAAAATACATATATCTTGAAAAGTGCCTGATAATACGCATTTTACAGATATATATTTTCTCTTTTTATGATTTTCTTTTCTTTATATCACTTTCCGATGCAAAAATTCTTAAATATATTCCCAAGCACCTCATCGTTCGTTATCTCTCCGCCTACGATTTCAGCTAAGTGGAACAGACATTCACGTAAATCCTGGCTCACTAAGTCGCCGGATAAGCCTATTGACATGCCCTCCTGTACGCGGTGGATTGCTTCAAGAGCATGCGAGAGGGCTTCGTAGTGACGGACGTTGCTTACCACCACATCGTTTTGAGTCACTTCGGGCAGTGCGGCAGCTTTTACAAGGAGTTTCTGCAATTCTGTTATTCCTTCACGTTGCTTTGCGGCAATGGAAATCATTTCATAATTCATACCGGAATCTGCTGATGTTAAGATGGTTGCTCCGGACGGCTCCTTCAGACAATCAGACTGCTCAGCATTATTTACCATATCGCATTTGTTCATTACCAAGATGAGTTTTTTGCCCTCGCATCGTGGAATAACCTTGTCCTTCAACGCGTTTATCTGTGTCTCAGCTTCAGTGCTGTCTATCACCCACAGAACTATCGAAGCCTGGTCCAGTTTCTGGAAACTGCGTTCTATGCCTATGCTTTCTATGGTGTCCGATGTCTCGCGTATTCCGGCTGTATCAATAAAACGGAAAAGAATTCCTTTTATGTTCATCGTGTCTTCTATCACGTCGCGGGTAGTACCGTGAATGTCGCTCACTATAGCACGTTCTTCGTTCAGCAGCGCATTGAGCAGGGTAGATTTACCTGCATTAGTCTCGCCGATTATTGCCACAGGAATACCGTTCTTTATCGCGTTTCCCACGCTGAATGACTGTACAAGGCCGTTTATCACTCCTTCCACCTGTGACGCTATTTGGGACAATTCGCTACGGTCGGCAAATTCCAGTTCCTCATGGTCGCTGAAATCCAGTTCCAGTTCCATAAGGGAGGTGAGATGCAATAGTTTTTCCCTTAACTGCGACAGTTCACGGCTGAATCCTCCGCGCATCTGGTTCATTGCCATGCGGTGCGATGCTGCCGATGTTGATGCTATAAGGTCTGCTACGGCTTCTGCCTGGCTTAGGTCCATCTTGCCGTTCAGGAATGCCCTCTGTGTGAATTCTCCCGGTCCTGCGGCACGACAGCCGTTCTTTATCAACAGTTGCATTACCTGTTGCAGTATATATGATGAGCCATGACATGAAATTTCCGTTGAGTCTTCACCTGTATATGAATGTGGTCCGCGGAAAAGACTTACCAATACCTCATCTACTATCTCACTGTTTTCTCCGTTGATGTGTCCGAAAGTCAGTGTATATGGTTTGCGCCCGGATAGGGTAGGACCACTTGCCGGAGTGAATATCTTGTCCGTTATGGTTATTGCTTCCTTTCCTGACACTCTGATTGTCCCTATCGCTCCTCCCTGTGCCGTCGCTATGGCACATATTGTGTCATCTGTGTATAGAATGTTCATCTTTATTGAATCAGTATAAATTTTTTACTATCATTTCCACGACCTTTTCCAAGTATATGCGGTCTGTATCGTCGAAAGTGTTCAGTTCGTCACTGTCTATGTCCAGAACTCCTACTACGTTCCCGTCGCTTATCATCGGTACTACTATTTCCGAGCGCGACAGCGAGCTGCAGGCTATGTGTCCCGGAAACTTGTCCACGTCCGCCACCACCTGTGTCTTTGCTTCAGCCCATGCCGTACCGCAAACTCCTCTGCCTTTTCTGATGCGATAGCAAGCCACAGAGCCCTGAAACGGACCGAGATGGAGTTCTCCATTGTCTATAAGATAAAATCCTGTCCAGAAGAAGCCGAATGCCTCCTTAAGTGCCGCCGTAGTGTTGGCTAATACACTGATGATGTTTTTCTCGTCCTCTATCAGACGTGAGTATTGTTCAATGAAGCGTAAGTATTTTTCCTCTTTGCTGATATTCTTTTCCTGTACGAAACTTTCTTCCATTATATTCTTTCCAAAACAAGTTTAATCAAATCGTCTATCTGGTTTTTATATCCCGTGTCGGCTTCCTTTGCTACGCGGTTGGCTATCACCATACATACTGTCGTGGCTTTGTGTCCCATGAGTCTTGCCAGTCCTGCAAGTGCCGAGCTTTCCATCTCGAAATTGGTTATCCTGCGTCCGTCGTATTCGAAACTTTCTATTTTCTCGTTCTGGTGCGGATCTGCCAGCGGTACACGCAGTTTCCTTCCCTGCGGACCGAAGAAACCGCCGCAAGCCACCGTGATGCCTCTCACCATGTCTCCGCCTGCTATGCGCTCTACCATTTCCTCGTTGGCGTGAATGGCATATGGGGCAGGGGAGCACATATTTCCTGACCATCCGAGGTGATTAAGTAATGCCCGTTCCAGTGGCAGGTCGCACACGGCGTTCCGTCCTTCATAGAAGTTCAGCAGTCCGTCGAATCCTACTGATATTTCCGAGCAGATGAATGTTCCCACGGGAGTGTTTGGCTGCAATCCTCCGCATGTCCCTATTCTCACCAGTTCCAGCGATTTCAGCTCATCCTTCTCGTATCTTGTCCTGAAGTCTATGTTCGCAAGGGCGTCCAGCTCGTTCATCACTATGTCGATATTGTCGCATCCTATGCCTGTCGAGACCACGGTTATCCTCTTGCCTTTGTATGTGCCGGTTATGGTTCTGAATTCCCTGTTTTCCACCTCACATTCTTTGCTGTCGAAGTGCGATGCCACCGTTGCCACACGTCCGGGGTCTCCCACCAATATTACCTTCCCTGCCAGCTGTTCCGGTTTCAGATGCAGATGGAACACCGATCCGTCTTCATTTATAATCAGTTCCGAAGGAGCAAAATATTCTTTCATAGGCGTTTATTTAAGTTCGATGTTTCTTATCTCGGTTGTCATTCCGTCAATTTCGGTTCTTAGGTCTTTCACCCTTTTTTCCTTGTCCAGTATGCCTGGTGCCATGGAATCCTTTGATGCCTTGTCCGACTTGGAATATTTCTCCCTCAATTGCCCGAGTTCCTTTTCCAAGGCATTCAGGTCGTCCTGTTTCTTGCTCATTTCCCGGAACAGTTCTTTTGCCTTGGGCTTTCTGAAGTCGTCCGGCGATGTGTATATCCTGTTGTCGTTCACTATGAAAGTGAAGTCAGTCTTCTTATGCTTGTTTTCTGAAGCGTACATCACCTTTGCGAGTCTTTGCCTTGCCTTTGCCACGATGTTGTTGTCCGTCTGCGTAAGGGCTATATTGTCGAGTTTAGCCAGCGAAATCATTTTGCCGGCGTCCATGGCATCATAGTCGTATGTTGTTTTCGATTCGTTTGGGACGAACACATACACACACACTTTTCCTTCCGGCTGATACCTGTCCGAGGCGAACCATCCTAATTCGTTGTAATCGTCTATGGCATACATGTAGTCGTTGAAAGTGGAGTTGAAGGGATAGCCTATATTGTCAGGTCTGAAATACGAGTTTTCTTCCGAGTCCGTACGGGTGATGAATATGTCGTATCCTCCCATACTGTCATCTCCCTTTGCGGCGAAATAAAGCGTTGTTCCGTCCGAATCCATGAATGGGAAGTTCAGTTCCGCCATATCCTCGTTTATGCCTTTCAGCTTTTGAGGAGTGCTCCAACTATCAATCAGTTTCATGCTTGCATACAGTTTGCAGATTCCTTCCTCGTCTTTTTCCGACAGCAGTTTCTTGTCGCCCATCTCGTTCACGAATTCTATTGTCATATTGTCAATGTTCGTGGCTGTATCATTAGTCATTGTCAGAGTTCCGGCCTGTTCGCTCAGCTTGTAAGCGTCAAGGATATTCTGTTTGTCAACCACAAAGCTGTCTATCACGGCGATGTTTTCCACGCTTCTTATCATGCGTTCTCCTTTTCTGTACTTCGTCATCAGTTCTTCGGCTTCTGCGGTATCCCTTTTTTTCTTTTCCAGCCAGTAGATATGCTCCTCAAGGTTTTCTATCGCGTCGTCAAACCTGTACATGTCGTAGTATGCCTTGCTCACGTAGAGGTAAGCGTTGATTACTTTTCTTGCCGCGCTTTTTTCGAGGTAGGGCAGTCCTTCCTCCATTTCCCCGGTCTCGTAACAGCATGCCCCGTACCAGAAATTGTAATTGGCGTTCGACGGCGATTGTTTCACCAGTCTCTGGAATACAGGTTTGGCTTTCTCGAATTCGCCTTGTATGAACCATTTTTGAGCCTGGCTCAGTGTCTGTGCTCCCGCCCCGGCAGAAAACATCAACAGTGCTATTGCTGTAAGTTTTATTTTTATGTTCATAATGTCTTTAGTGTATTTTTCCTTCTCTTGCTCTTATATTCTACAAATATACGCATAATATCCGAAAGCCGGTATTTATCTTATATTATTTAGTACATTACAGTAGCGCATTTTTTTATAAATTATGGAATGTCCGCAAAAAAAACGGCTGACAAGACCGAATAAAGACATTTTATCAGTACCTTTGCACCCGCTTTTTAAAACTATATATGGTAAAACAGACAGAAGAGGACAAGATATTATACAGGATAAACAAGCGTTTCCTGAAGGGAATAGTCGATTACGGCCTTATTGACGACGGCGACAAGATTCTTGTAGGTTTGTCCGGAGGAAAGGACTCCATGGCTCTGCTTGAGCTGCTTGCCATGCGTTCGAGGATATTCAAGCCGCGTTTCTCGGTGATGGCGGTGCATGTGGAGATGAGCAACATCGAATACAAGTCGGACACTACGTATCTGCGCGAGTTCGCCCGCTCGCTCGGTGTGGAGCTCGTGACTTACACCACCTCGTTCGACCCTACTACGGACACACGCAAGTCGCCATGCTTCCTGTGTTCGTGGAACAGGCGTAAGGCTCTGTTTACCGTGGCCAAGGAATACGGGTGCAACAAGATAGCCTTAGGCCATCACATGGACGATATTCTTGAGACTTTGCTCATGAACATGACGTTTCAGGGAGCAGTCAGCACTATGCCTCCTTCGTTGGTAATGCGCAAGTTTGATATGACGATAATACGGCCGATGTGTCTGCTGCACGAATCGGATTTGGTTGATATGGCTCGTATCCGCGGTTACCGTAAGCAGATAAAGAACTGTCCTTATGAGAAGGATTCTCACCGTTCGGACATGAAAGAGGTGCTGCGCCGTCTGGAGGAAATGAATCCGGAGGCAAAGTACAGTCTGTGGAGCAGTATGGGCAACATACAGGAGGATATGCTGCCGAAAACAATTAATAAATAGATGACGACTAAAAACTAAAAAACTCACAATATGTTATCACATGGAATTTTCTCGGTATTATTGCTGATTTTGTCAAATATTTTTATGACATTCGCATGGTACGGCCATCTGAAGATGCGTGAATACAGCTGGTTCGAATCCTTGCCTTTGATTGGTGTTATAGCCTTCAGCTGGGCTATAGCTTTTTTCGAGTATTGTCTGCAGGTTCCTGCCAACCGTTTAGGTTTCCGCGAGAGTGGCGGACCTTTCGACATCATGCAGCTTAAGGTCATTCAGGAGGTAATCACTCTCGTGGTGTTTACCATCTTCTCTGTAATAGCCTTCAAGATGGAGCTGAAGTGGAATCATCTTGCTGCTTTCTGTTGCCTTATTTTAGCGGTGTATTTCATATTCAAGAAATGAGCAGTAAAACGCCGCCGTGTTTCAGTCAAAACACGGTGGCGTTTTGTTCAAGATGTGCCGGCATTTTTTTTGCCGTTCCCGCGGCTTATTCCAGTCCGAATCTCATTTTCCTTATTCTCTCTTCTTCCGCACGTTTCGCGGCTTCACGCTCTTCCTTCTTGCGCATGTAGTTGTATATGCTGTCCATACTGCCCGGCAGTTCGTCCAGCATCTTCTGTTCCTTGGCTTTCAGCTCGTCTTCCTCATCTTTCAGTCTTTTTGCTGCCCTGGCTTTCCTGACGTTCCATCTGAAGTTCCTTTTCACCCTGTCGGGGCTTCTGTCCTTGTCGGCTTCCTCGTTGGCTTTTTCCAGATATTCTTTTCTCAGTGAGTCTCTTCTGATAGCCGTCACCTTCTCTATCTCAGCCCTTGCCGAGTCCGAAAGGATAGGGAAGTCGCCTATGATGGCTGTATCTTTTCCCGCCCTGCTGTAGTCGAATACTGGCGACGTCATGCCGCTGTAGAATGTGGGGAATTTCAGGCTGTCCGCCTTTGTAGGCTGATATGTCTGATAAATCTTCCATGCGTTGGCATGCTTCCTGTTATGTTTTAGCATTCTGCCTCTTTGGGTGAGATTATCGTATATCAATCCCATGAAATCCAGACCTCCTATAGTTATTCCGGCTCCCCGAATCCTTATTCCGTCGCTTATGCTTCCTGCCGATGGGGATATGTTTGCTCCATAATTCTCCTTATAGCCGCTGAAAGGATTGAAGATCCACGTGATTTGGTAGTCTTTCTGTTTTTTCCCGAACACCATGACGTCATACACTGGGTCTTCGCCGAACTTGGTCCAGATGGAGTAGGGCAGCATCCTTATGTATCCGGTGGGTTTCCTCACTTTTGTGGTGTCCGTAAGGCTTTTGGGTACGGCGAGGTCTGCCTTGAATTTCATCCACGATTTCTCCAGAGGAGCTTCAAGCGGTTTGTTCTCCTCGTCGTTGAAATCCTGCATAAAGTCGAACTTTATCAGTTTTATGGCTTCCTCGTTCAGCTTCAGCTCGCTTTCATGGTTGTTTCCCTTGAAATCTTTCTTGAAGTCTGTGTTCAGTTGTTGTGCCAGCATATTATTGGCTGCCATCAGCATACCGGCAATTATTACCGGAATATGTATTCTGCAATTATCCTCCATCTCTCACTCTCGCCAAAATCATTTCACTCTTCCACCCTGTAGCCAGTGATTGTCGTAATATTTCTCGTTCAGGCTGCTTACCACCACACCCACACTGCTCGACGCGTGTACGAACCTGCCGTCCTTCAGATAAATCCCCACGTGCGATGCCGTCCTTTTCTTCTTTCCGTTGTGGAAGAATACCAGGTCGCCTTCCTTGAGGTTTCTTTTGGCCACTTTCCTGCAGTCTCTGTCTCTCTGCTCTTCCGAGCTACGGCTCAGTTTCTTCCTGTACACCTTTCTGTATATAGCCGATGTAAGTCCCGAGCAGTCCACTCCTTTTTTCGTCCTGCCTCCATATCTGTAGGGTGTACCTATCCAGTCGGCCGCCTCAATATAGAGTCTGTGGTTGTCGTTCATCTCAATGTCCATGTCCAGCGTTATGGCAGCTGCTGCAAGTTCTCTGAAATCGTAGTTCATTTTGTGTGTGCCGCACGATGAAAGGGCAATTGCTGCCACACACGCTGCAGTCCATCGTGATATCTTATGATAAGAAAGTGTTGTCATGTCCTATTATGGTTTGCCGTCGTAATACAAATGTAGTCAATTGTTCATTACTGCAAGTTCTCCTTTTGCACTATTTAGTTACTATTTAACATTATTCTGACAATGTATGGTTTTATTATATATAAAAGAAGAGACGATATACCCGAAATCCGTAGTATATCGTCTCCGTATAGTAAGAGTTAGTTCCCAAACCTCATTTCACCTGCGAGCTCATGCTTACCTCAATCATGTTCTTCTGTCCGAAGAAATCATTTGCGAAGTTCTTCAGGTCGCTGATTGAAATCTCGTTTACCGTAGTTTCGTATCCGGTATTCATATCAACGCCTTCCCACAGCATTCTGTTCAGTATGCCCATCCAGTAAGAGTTCTCTTTCTGGTTCTGCTGATATGTCTTGAGCATGTATTCTTTCACCTTGCCCAGGTCTTCTGCCTTAGGACCTTGAGCTATGAAGTCGCTGATACCCTTGTTGATGAGTTCCACCATCTGAGGTCTGCGTTCAGGATCGGTGTCGAAATATATCTGGAACACTCCCTCGGCTTCAGGGTATTTGCTTATTGAACCGCTGCATGACACTCCGTATGTACCTCCGGCATCTTCTCTCACGGTCTGTGTGTAAAGGATGTTGAGCAACTGTCCCAACATGCTCATCATGACAACGTTTTTCTGGTCGTACACGCATTTTCCGCTTGCCACCATAAGTACTGACGATTTGGCTGTTTCCAGCTCTCTTGTGAAGTTGTTCTCGTACAGTCCCTTTCTGATGTCTGGAGTTACGTCGCGGAATTTCTCGTCGCGATTTATTGACGGCAGACTGCCAAGGTATTTCTCAATCAGAGGTGTTGCCACAGCTTCGTCTATGTTGCCCACCATGATGAAAGTAAAGTCGCTGGCATCGGCAAAACGGTCCTTATAGAGTTCCATTACCTTGCTGTAGTCTATCTTGTCCAAAGTCTCAGCCTTTATGCTGATGGCTCTTGGATGTCTGTTGTATAGTGCCACATTGATTGAGTCGCTGAATGCGGTGTTAGGGTCGGCTTCTGCGTTTGCCAGTGCCGCCTTGTTTCTGCTGATGAACGAAGTGAAAGCGTCCTGGTCCATTCTTGGCGCTGTAAATCTCAGGTATGTCAGCTGCAGCATAGTCTCCATATCCTTAGGCGAGCATGAGCCGCTGATGCCTTCGGTAAGGCTGTTCACGTATGCCGATGCCGACGCCATCTTTCCTGCCAGTACCTTGTCGAGGTCCACATTGCTGAAGTTGCCTAAACCGCCAAGGCTTACTACCTGGTCTATCAGTCTGAACTGGATGGCGTCCTTGTCGTCGAACATTGATGTGCCGCCGGTGCTGAATGCCTGCATTCTCACCTCGTCAGCCTTGAAGTCTGTCTTTTTCAGTACCACCTTCACTCCGTTGCCCAGTGTGAGTATCTTGCTTCCGAAAGGTCCTTCTTCTGTTTTCACCACCTTACCTCCGGCAGGCAGTTCCTTCATCAGAGGCTCGTCCGAAACCTTGTCAACGTAAGCTTCAAGTTTGGCTGCCTTCACCTTGTCTATCACGGCTTTAAGCTCGGCTTCGGTAGGATATTTCATTCCTTCCTTCTCAGGGCAGAACACACTCAGCACGATATTCTTTTCTCCGATAATCTGTTTTACCACCTGGTTGATTGCATCTACAGGAATGTTAGGCACAATCTGGTTCATTATCGCATATTCGTTCTCTATGCCCGGGATAGGTTCGTTGTCGATGAAGTGTCTCACGTATTCGTTCACATACTGTGAGTTTCTCATCTTCTCCCTTTCGTTGTAAGCCGATTCCAGACTTCTCAGATAGTCGGCCTTCGCTCTGGCATATTCGCTTGCTGTAAAGCCGAACTGTCTTACTCTCTCTATCTCTGTCATCAGTGCCTCTGTAGAAGTCAGGATACCGTCTTCCTTGGCTACTGCAAGACCTATGAAAGCTCCTTTGGTCTTAGCCAGCAGATAGTTTCCGTCCTCGGCAAATGCCTGTATGAACGGAGGATTAGGTTTCTGTGTCATCTCGCTCAGACGCGCGTTTAGCATATTGCCTATCATGGAGTTCATGTAGTTCATCACAAGATAACCCATGTTGTTCTTCTGGTCGTTAGGCACTACGTCGTGCTTGTGGAACAGATATATTACCGGTACCTGCTGTTCCTTGTCCTTCGCTACGGCTATCAGCGGTTCGTCATTGTCAGGCACAGGGAAATATACTCTCTCCGCCGCGTTTTCAGGCATCTCGATAGGGGAGAACATCTTCTTGATTTTCTCTTCCACCTTATCGACGTCTATATCGCCCACTACGATGATACCCTGCTGGTCGGGTCTGTACCATTTCTCGTAATAGTCTTTAAGCGCCTGGTACGGGAAGTTGTCAACCACTTCCATTGTTCCTATAGGCAGACGGTAGGCGTACTTGCTGTCCTTGTACATTACGGGGAACACTTTTTCGTACATACGCATCATGGCTCCTGTACGTGTTCTCCATTCCTCGTGGATAACCTTGCGTTCCTTGTCTATCTCCTCATGGTCCAGAGTAAGGTCGTTAGCCCAGTCGTGCAGAATGAGCAGGCATGAGTCCACTACCGTCTCTCTCGTCACAGGCACGTTTGAGATATTGTACACAGTCTCGTCTATCGAAGTATAGGCATTGAGGTTAGCTCCGAACTTCACGCCTATTGACTCCAGATATTCTCTAAGCAGGTTTCCCGGATAGTTTGTGGTACCGTTGAAACACATGTGCTCCAGGAAGTGGGCAAGACCTCTCTGGTCGTCTTCTTCCAGTATAGAGCCAACCTTCTGAGCTATGTAGAAGTCAGCCTGGTTTTCAGGCAATTCGTTGTGTCTGATGTAATAAGTAAGTCCGTTTTCAAGTTTTCCTATACGTACATTTGGGTCAGTAGGTACAGGAGGCATCTGCTGTGCGAAGCCTGATGCCACACCGCATACGAATATTATCATAGCGGCGGATTTTTTCAATAAATTCATGTTGTATAGTTTTTAGTCCTTCATTTATTCAAGAATCTTTCCGCTTCAATAGCCGCCTTACATCCGCTTCCGGCAGCAGTTATGGCCTGGCGGTAGTGAGGGTCAGCCACATCGCCTGCAGCAAACACTCCCGGTACTCCGGTACATGGTGTATTACCTTCGGTGATGATGTATCCCACCTCGTCAGTCTTTACCCACGGCTTGAAGATGTCAGAGTTTGGTTTATGACCTATGGCAAGGAAGAATCCGTCGATAGCCACATCGTATCTTTCTTCGTCGGCTTCGCCCATTCTCTTCACCACGTGCATGCCTTCCACGCCGTTGTCGCCGTACAGACCCACTGCGTTGTGTTCAAACAGTACCTTTATTTTCGGATGGTTCATCACTCTTTCCTGCATAATCTGCGAAGCTCTCAGGAATGGTTTTCTCACTACCAGATAAACTTCGCTGGCAAGACTTGCCAGGTAAATGGCTTCCTCGCATGCAGTGTCACCACCGCCTACAACAGCCACTTTCTTCTTTCTGTAGAAGAAACCGTCGCAAGTGGCACATGCGCTTACGCCCATACCGGCGTATTTCTTTTCGTCCTCCAGACCGAGATATTTTGCTGTAGCTCCGGTAGATATAATCACCGCATCGGCTGTGATTTCCTTTTCTCCGTCCACCTCGAATGTGTAAGGAGCCTTGCTCAGGTCTGCCTTTGTAACTATTCCGTTTCTTATGTCTGCACCGAATTTTTCAGCCTGTTTTCTCAAGTCGTCCATCAGTACCGGACCTGTCACACCTTCCGGGTAGCCGGGGAAGTTTTCCACTTCAGTTGTGGTAGTCAACTGTCCTCCTGGTTGGAGTCCTTCATAAAGTACAGGGTTGAGATTTGCTCTTCCTGTATATATTGCGGCAGTATATCCTGCCGGTCCTGATCCTATAATCAGGCACTTAACGTGTTCTGTAGCCATAATGTTGAGTTTTTTTGTTGGTTATATAGTTAGTATTATAGTAATATAGTAATATAGTAGTAAAGAAGGTAAAGTAAGTAGGGGGGGCTTTATCTCAAGTCTATTATTTCTGCGTTGGGATACTCCTTCGGGTTGAATCTGAAGAATGTGTCAGTCAGATTTTGTGTCTTGTATTCTTTCACCTTGAACTCCTGTGTGTCGCCCTGACTGTTTTCCAGTCTCACATACACGGGATGCTTTTTACTGTCCACAGCGATACTGATTTTCTTTATGTCCTGTTTCTTTTCCGGGGTGAGTATTACCTCTTCACATCTCATGCCGTTTATGTTTTTTGTTCCGGCGTAAGTATAGTTGAATCCGTTTTTATACATGCCTATCATGGCATACGGATTGATGGCCTGTATCTCTTCAGCTGTAGGCGATGATACATTCACTTCCTCATTGTCCTCCACATAGCTCCATAGTGTCTCTCCGTCGAACCAGCTCTTTATGCCGCCGCAATCCAGTACGAACTTGTCGCCTTTCAGTGCAATAGTTCCTTTCAGCGTACCGTCGAACACTATAGTCGTGCCTGCCGACTTACTGTATTCGGCCGACATACCGTCAAGTACCTCTCTTGCCCTTGCATCCTTCTGTGCAAAAGCCTGTAGTGGCAGTATTATCATTAATATAAGCAGTATATGGTATTTCATTTTTTTTCCAGGCTTTTAGTTGTTAGTTATTTCCTCTCAGCTGGCTCATCCTCATCTGCAAGTCATTCTCGTCTATACACAGCACGTCTCTTGCCTTACTGCCGTTTGCAGGACCTACTATACCGGCTCTTTCCAGCTGGTCCATGATGCGTCCGGCTCTGTTATAGCCCAACGAGAGTTTCCTCTGTATAAGCGATGTAGAGCCCTGCTGATGATATATAATCAGTCTTGCCGCCTCTTCAAACATAGGGTCCAGCCTGTTCATGTCCACATCTGCCGCACCGCTTGGTTCGGCATTCTCGTCCACATATTCAGGAAGCTCGAACGCGGTAGGGTAGCCCTGCTGTCTGCTGATATATTCCGATATTCTTTCCACCTCAGGAGTGTCCACAAATGCGCACTGTACACGTACAGGGTCATTGCCCTGCAGATAAAGCATATCACCCTTACCGATAAGTTGCTGTGCTCCCGGACGGTCAAGAATAGTTCTTGAGTCCATCATTGACGCCACTCTGAACGCCACACGCGCAGGGAAGTTGGCCTTGATGGTACCGGTGATGATGTTCGTCGTAGGTCTCTGTGTAGCTATTATGGCGTGAATACCTACGGCACGTGCCAACTGGGCTATACGGCATATAGGCAGTTCCACCTCCTTGCCCGCAGTCATAATCAGGTCGCCGAACTCATCTATTATTATCACTATATACGGCATGAACTTGTGTCCGTTGGCAGGATTAAGCTGACGGTTTATGAACTTCGCGTTATACTCCTTGATGTTTCTGCATCCGGCCTTCTTAAGCAAGTCGTATCTGGTGTCCATTTCCACACAGAGCGAGTTCAGTGTCTGTACCACTTTGGTAACATCTGTAATGATTGCATCCTCAGCGTCAGGCAGTTTTGCCAGGAAATGTTTCTCTATAGGAGCGTATATGGCGAATTCCACCTTCTTAGGGTCTATAATCACGAATTTCAGTTCGCTCGGATGTTTCTTGTATAGCAGTGATGTCACGATGGCATTCAGTCCCACGGACTTACCCTGACCTGTAGCACCTGCCACAAGCATGTGCGGAGCCTTTGCCAGGTCCACCATGAACACCTCGTTCGTGATAGTCTTGCCCAAGGCGATAGGCAGCTCGTACGTACTCTCCTGGAATTTCTTGCTGGACAGTACAGAACTCATGGGAACGATTTTCGGACTTGCGTTAGGCACTTCTATACCTATGGTTCCCTTACCGGGAATAGGGGCTATGATACGTATTCCCAAAGCCGAGAGGCTCAGTGCTATATCATCCTCAAGATTTCTGATTTTCGATATTCTCACGCCTTCGGCAGGAGTGATTTCATAAAGAGTGACAGTAGGACCGACATTGGCTTTGATAGACGAAATCTCTATACCGAAGCTTCTCAGTACCTGGATAATCCTGTTCTTGTTGGCGGTCTGCTCTTCCATGTCGATGCTTGGTCCGTCGTCGGGATAAGTCTTAAGCAGGTCCAATGTGGGAAACTTGTACATCTCCAGGTCGAGTCTTGGATTGTACGGCACGTTCAGGTCGCCTCTTACCTTTTCCTCTTCCTTAGTCTCTTCTATTTCGAAAGCAGGTTCCTCGTCATCAGCTATTGCGTTATGCGATGCTGTTTCGGCTCCAACTGTTCTTTTTTCGTCAAGAGGTTCATCATCCAGTGGCAGTTCAATACCGTTGTCAGCATAGTTCACGTCGTCTGTATATACTTCCTCAGCGTAAATGTCAGGCTCGTTTTCATCCTCTCTGACATCATCTTCGGCTGCTGTGGCATCTTCTTCCTCATCTTCATTTTCTTTCTCTCCGTCATCATTCTTTTTGCCGAAAAGCTTGCCCAATATACCGCCGGGCATCAGCCTTTCCGACCATTTCTTCTTCTCATTCTTGGCCGGTTCTTCCGTTTTGTCCTCAGGCTCTTCGTCGGCAACATCCTCCTTTACCTGCTCCTTCACTACCGGAACCTCTTCCCCGGCAGATTCAGTGGCTATATTCTCATCGGCCTCATTTCCGGCTATGTCATCACCTGTATTCTTCCTCTTGAAATCCGGATGTATCACTTTTCTCACCAAGTTCATGGTCTGTCTTCTGATAGCCACACCTATTACTATACCGCAGAACAGCAGAAGCAGTATCAGTCCCGGCACACCTATGTACGATTCTATCCACATCGCCGCGTTATATCCGTGCATACCTCCCGGGTAGATGAACGAGTTTTCAAACACATTGCCTGATGCGAACCCTAATGTCACCGACAGCCAGTACATGATACACATACATCCCAGGAACCATTTCCAGACAGTAAAGTTATATGCCTTCATCAGCTTGGTTCCCGCTATAAGCAACACCACAACAATCAGATATGCCGGAATACCGAAACATCTGTTTATCAGGAATTCAGCCAGCCTGGCTCCTGCAGGTCCCGTATGGTTCTGCACCACTTCAGTCTCGCCGAGCGAGTTTACAGCCGTCACACTCTGGTCTGCTCCTCCTGCCGAGAGGAATGATGTGAATGCAAGAAACATATACACGCCGAACATGAGGCATAACAGTCCGCCTACAAAATGCCCTGTTTCTCCATTCAGGGCCGATTTGATTTTCTTGCCGTTATCTTTTGGTTCTATATCCGTTGTTTTCTTTTTATTATCCTTTTTTGTACTCATAACATATATCTATTTGTTTCCATTTTTTAAAATAGTTATGCAAAGATAATACAATCGCCATGAAAACAGTAATCAAACAACAATAAAAACAGAAAAAATTCATACCTTTGCGAAGAAGAGAAGGTAGAGAAGGTAAAGAAGTAATTTATTGTAAACATATAAAATATTCATGAAATCATCAAATCAACCAATTTTCGATGCAAACACAGTCGAGTTCGTCACTGTAGCCGCCGAATTCTGCGGTTTCCTTGAACGTACTCCCGAAATGCAGCCGTCAGAGTTTGTCGACCGTTCGCTCAAGCTCCTCCCGCTGCTTTATCTGAAAGCGTCATTGCTTCCCGATTGCGAACCCCTCGACGACATCGAGCCTGAGACATTCGTCACAGAGACCGATTACGAACATCTCCGCAGCCTAATAGCCGCCCAGCTCGGTCCTGACGATGACTATCTTGAGGTTTTCCTTGATGACATGGCGTTCAGCGACACACCTATAAAGCAGAATATATCCGAAGGCCTTGCCGATATATACCAGCCGCTGAAAGATTTCGTGTGTGTATATAGCCTGGGACTTGACAGAACAATGAACGATGCCCTATGGCGATGCCGCGAACAGTTTGCCGCATACTGGGGACGTACGCTTGTCAATGTAATGCGGGCCCTGCATAATGTAAAGTATCACTCGGATGAGCCGGTTGAGTAAAAGCGTATCGACATGACAGAATATCAACCCACTATAGACAAGAAACTGATATCCGAAATGCCCAAAGAGGTTTTCCCCGGACGTATTATCATTATCTATACCGAGGAAGATGCCCGTAAGGCTGTATCTTACCTTAACAGGTGTCCGGTTGTAGGTGTCGATACGGAGACCCGCCCATCATTCAAGAAAGGCAAGATAAACAAGGTCGCCCTCCTTCAGATATCTACCGTTGACACATGCTTCCTGTTCAGACTAAACCGCATAGGAATACCGGATTTCCTGGAAGAGTTTCTCCAGAACGACACCCTTAAGATAGGGCTTTCGCTCCGCGACGATTTCAGTATGCTCCGTAGGGCAAACAACAAGGACCCTAAGGTAGGCAACTGGATTGAGCTTCAGGACTATGTGCAGCGCTTCGGCATCAACGAGAAAAGTCTCCAGAAAATCTATGCGATACTTTTCGGAAAGAAGATATCCAAGAACCAGCGCCTTTCCAACTGGGAAGCCGATACCCTTACCGAGGCACAGCAGCTATATGCCGCCACCGATGCATGGGCGACATTGAGAATATATAAGGAACTCAATATGAGTTTGTAAGTTTGTAAGTTTACAGCAACAAACTCAAAAACTCAAAAACTCAACATGAACAAAGTATATCTAAAACCCAAAAAAGAAGAGTCTCTTCTCCGTTTCCACCCCTGGGTATTCTCAGGAGCCATAGCACGTGTGGAAGGTAATCCTGAAGAAGGAGAAGTAGTAGAAGTTTATACGTCCGACAAACAGTACATAGCTACCGGACATTATCAGATAGGCAGTATAGCCGTGCGTGTCCTTTCGTTCAAGAAAGAAGAAATTAACCACGATTTCTGGGTACGCCGTCTCACTGTAGCGCGCGACCTGCGTAAGGCACTCCGCCTTATCGGTACGGAAAACAACAATGCCTGCCGCCTTGTACATGGCGAAGGCGATAATCTTCCCGGTCTTATCATCGACCTCTACTACCATACAGCCGTCATGCAGGCCCATTCGGCAGGTATGCATATCTATCGTCATGAGATAGCGGAAGCCCTCAAGGAAGTGATGGGCGATACAGTACAGAACATATATTACAAGAGCGAGACCACCCTGCCGTTCAAAGCCGATCTTGAATCAACGGAGAATGGTTTCCTTCTTGGAGGCAGCACGGAGAATGTTGCAAAGGAAAACGGACTTCTCTTCCATGTCGATTGGCTGAAAGGTCAGAAGACAGGTTTCTTTGTCGATCAGCGTGAGAATCGTGCCTTGCTTGAGCACTACGCTCTCGGCCGTAACGTCCTCAACATGTTCTGCTATACTGGAGGCTTCTCTTTCTACGCTATGCGTGGTGGCGCGCGTCTTGTACATTCCGTTGACAGCTCGGCCAAGGCTATCGACCTCACCCGCGCCAATGTGGAACTCAATTTCCCCGGCGACAATCGTCATGAGGCATACGCCGAAGATGCCTTCAAGTATCTCGACCGTATGGGAGGGGAGTACGACCTCATCATCCTCGACCCGCCTGCATTCGCCAAGCATCGTGGAGCTTTGCGTAATGCCCTTCGCGGTTACACCAAGCTTAATGCCAAGGCATTCGAGAAAATCCGTCCGGGAGGTATTCTCTTCACCTTCTCCTGCTCTCAGGTAGTAAGCAAGCAGGACTTCCGCAATGCCGTGTTCACTGCGGCTGCCCAGAGCGGACGTAGCGTACGCATCATGCACCAGCTCACCCAGCCGGCCGATCATCCTGTAAATATCTACCATCCTGAAGGCGAATACCTCAAGGGACTGGTACTATATGTAGAATAAAAAAAACTCCCCAAATCGGGGAGTTTTTTTTATTCTACATATAGTTAAATCCGCAGCTCACTTTTCAGCTCTTCATATAAGTCTATAGGACCCAAATGCCAATATTTAGTAGTTTCCGTCGAAAGTTTTTTGTAGAGATTCGAACGGTAAATACGGTTCAGACACTCCTGCAGCGTGAAACCATAGTCATCATGCAGGTATTCCACCAGCCAGCTTATTTTTCCTGGTATCAGCAAGTGAAGATTACTTTGATCAATTTGGAACATATCGTTAATTTATTCTAATTGCTTCAATAAAATTCAAGGTTCTCAGTGCTCTCTCCGTGTGGAAAAGATATTGGTCAACAAGCTTGTATGTCTTAAGTTCACGGATTAGCGTTTCAACACTTATAGCTCCTGACTCATATAGACCGAACTGAAGATAAACCTTGTCATTGGCTACCGGTCCATACACGATGTCATAATCGTGAGTAAAACCTTTCCTTGTTCTGTTTGCCATGACAAACTCAGCCCACTCCTTACTTGGTTCGGTGAAAATAAGGCTTTTTAGTTCCGACAATTTCGTTTCATCAAACTCATATATATTCACATATCCACATTCAGAGTGCTTTTCAATCATACGTCTCTCCACCCATTCTTTTGATTGTTTTTCCGAGGTTGTGGTATAAAAGCCCTCACCATAATCTAGTTTACGGTTAGGCTGGAGTATCATAGGATACTTCACTACCTCTAAACTGCCGTGATATATCTTCATCCTTTCTTGTCCTTTCTAATTGCTATAAACTCGTCTATCTCATCTATCAGCCATTGGCGACCTTGAGTGTGAAGCGGTTCAAAGCATTTGTTGAGATAATCAGTCACTCCATACTTCGTGAACACGTCAAGAACCTCCTCACCGCTCATTCCTTTGTCTGCTGCGTATTCTTCAATACAGAATGCTATGAATAGGGCAATGTCTTTTTCCTTCTTATTCATGGTAATACAAAAATCTTCAGAACATCAGAAATTCTTTAATGTCACAAAAATAATCTAAAAACAGAGAACAGCAAAAAAAATGCGCATATAGTGAACAAGTATATACAAGTTACTATCTCACTTCAAACTCCGCTATGGTACCCGTCTCCGATGAAAAAGAAGCCCCGACCTTATAGACTTTGCGTTTGTCAGCGGCATATTCACCGGCATAACCCCTCTCTTCAATCTGATGCAGTGCTTCCTCTGCTGTGCCGTCCAGCTTAAACTCGAAGATATAAACATAGTCTGGAGTCTCAACTATGCAGTCCACTCTTCCGCAACTCTGAACCTTCTCCGTATATACCGTATATACACTTATCAGGCGCATAATCAGATAGAACGTATAGTGGAAGTAGCGTTCTCTCTCGCGTTCGTTTTCCTTGCGGCGCATGGTGTATGGAATGCTTGCCAGGAAGGAAGTCAGCCCTTCGCGGAAATCGTCTAATCTGCCTTCTTCCAGTTGCGACACGGCATCGTCAATCCATGAGCCTACACTTTCGCGTGTATTGAAATATCCGGCAGCCACAAGCGACAGGAATCCTTTCTTCACCTCATTATTAGGATAATCAATCAGGAACTTGTTGCGTCTCATGTCAAAATCCTTGATTGTCAGATATCCGCTCTGATAAATCATAGGTAGCGGCTTTTCCACCGTGGCCTTGTAGTCGATGAACTCCTCCGGGGCATAATATCTGCCAGTTATCTCGTTCATGTTCTCATCCCAGTGTGCCAGCAGACGGAGCAGATAAGTAGGGGTACCGCTTTTGAACCAGTAGTCGTTCATGCGCTTTGACTTCATGACGTTGAGCATGCTGAACGGATTATACACATCCGTCATTTTGTCGCTGAAGTGATAGCCGTCGTACTGTGCCTTCAGCCTGCTCTTCATCTCGTCGTACGAGTAGCCGTATTCTCCGGCCATTTCCATTATGTCCTCATTCAAATAAGCTTCCATCTCCTCTGTGGTAATCCCGCACAAGGTTTCATAGTCCCTTGACATGCTTATGTCATCCGGCTGGTTGAAACCGCTGAACACGCTCACCTGCGAGAACTTGGTCACTCCCGTAAGTAACACGAACTGCAGATGTTCGTCCGCTCCCTTGAACACGGAATAGAATCCTTTCAGGATGTTGCGGTGCTCCTCCTCCAGACTCTTGTCCACATCCAGCACGTCCAGTATGGGCTTGTCGTATTCGTCCACCAGAACCACAGCACGCAGCCCCGTCCGCTTGTGGGCAGCTTCCAGCACGCTTATGAACCTGTCACCCAGGTCAAGTCCTTCTTCAGGAATCCTCACCTCATATTTCTCTTCCCAGTCTCCAATCAGAGCGTTCAGCTTCTGCCACAGTGTCCTTCTGATGGTGAAGTTCGTCGAATTGAAGTCTATATGAAACACCGGATACACCTTCCAGTCCTTTTCCAGCGCATCAATCTTCAACCCCCTGAACAGCTCCTTCCTGCCCAGGTAGTAGTTCTTCAGAGTCGACACAAGCAGACTCTTACCGAAACGTCGCGGACGGCTCAGAAAATAAATTTTTCCTTCATGCGTCAGGCGGTAAACAATATCAGTCTTGTCGATATACAGATAACCATCCTCAATTATCTGGTCCAAACTTTGCATTCCAATAGGGTATTTCATGTCGGTCAATTAAAGTTCAGGAAATATACACTAAAATATTAGCTTTACCAATAAATTCTACACAAAAATAATCTAAAAACAGAGAACAACAAAAAAAAATTGCTCCTCGAAATCGGGGAGCAATTTTTTTTATCCGTTTATGGAGTTGTTTTTTTAGAAAGTCACGTTAAATCCGCAACTGAAGCTTGCGTTAGCGTTGTTCACCGGAATAAACTGAGGATTAACCTTTCCAACCAAACAATCCATTCCTAAAAAGATGCTGAATCCTTTCGGGTGTAAGTTCAGAATCCATCCTGCGGAAGTTCCGAAGCTTGACACAGCCACATTCACACCACCTTCAAGCCAGCTCAGAGGCGATACATTTGCCGAGAGTCTTCCTTCCGACCATGTATATGGGCCGTTGAATCTGGTAGTAGAGAGCAGACCGAACGAAAGCTTGTCATACATAGGCAGTGCATATTCCGCACCCACCACCAGAGTAGCGGCAAGAGCCTTGCTCAGACTACCTCCCGTGCTTCTTCTGTGCAGGTTGGCATAGTCTTCAAATTCATCACCAAGAGCATCCAGCTGGTTCTCCAGCTTGTTGTCCTCGTCGCTGAACGAAAGGTTTTCGAAACCGTCGAATCTCCAAGGCTCGTTGTTGGTCGAAGCGTAAGTATTGTTGCTCCATCCAATGAATCCCAAGTCCTTGATTGCAGCCGATACGGTAAGGTTGTCTATCACCTCGTATGTCGCGCCAAGGTCGATACCAAGACCGAAACCGCTCAATCCAGGGCTGTCATATTCTATATTGTCGAAGTCCACCAGTCCACCGTCCTTTTCAGGAACAGTCATACCTTTAGCGGCGATGTTCATTTCTCCGTTGGCCGATACAACCCATTCATTTTCGCTCAGTGTCACGTGAGTGTTCTTCAGAGACATGTCGGCATACATACCGCCTAAGAGGAATTTCACTTTCGCGCCCACTCTCAGTTTGTCGTTAATCTGTCTTGAGTGTCCCAAAGCCACTTCCACATAGTTTGCGCTCGACATTCCCATGTCACCCATGTCATACACAGTAGTCGGACCGCTCTGTCCCACCTTCATCAGCTCCAGCATATCCTTCGGAATGTTCACCGAAGTATGCGATCTCAGTCCTATATCGATTGTGTTGAAACCACCCCATGCTCTGAATCCTGCCGACAGTATAGACATATCCAGGTTCATTGCCAACTTATTGTTTGTGCTTAGTCCGTTCAGGAACTCGTCAGCGCTGATGCTGCTGTTCATGAAGGTAGTCAGTCCGCCGTTGGCAGTAGGATAGAGGAAGTTTCCGAGTCCGATGTTACCCCTTGTACCTATGTTGATATTTCCCAGCACAGGTACGCTCACATACGCCTTGTCGCTTTGCAATGCCGGGTTCAACTGATGTTTGAAAAGATATCCGTCCAGGAAGTATCCCGAGCTGAGAGCCTGTGCCGACATTCCTGTTGCTGCGCACACCATAGTCGCAGCCATCATATATTTAGTTATATTTTTCATTGTTTCTCCTCATTTTAAATATTACAACTCCATAGTGATACCACCTTTAAGCTTCAGTTTCAGATCAGTAATCTTGATGTACTGGTTTTCGTTCAGGCACACACCGCTTGTTTCCCCGCTTCCTGTAGCAGTCACAGTCAGTTTCAGTCCGTCCAGACCCTTCATGCTTCCGTCTGTAGTAGTAACCGTAAATTTCACATCGCTTGTAGCACCTGCCTTGATGTCCATGTCAATATTCACCACCACGTTATTCAGTACGTTGCCTGCGTTGTCCACAGCCACTGCGCTCAACTTCACTCCCAGAGGCAGCTGGTTGTTTACGCTCATTGTAGCCTCTATTTCGTTGAATTCAATGTCTTCCAGGTCGCTTCCCCATCCGTCCATTGTTTCTGTGTACACAATGTTTGTACCTTCCGAGAACATCAGCGGAGTATTGATTTCGTAAGCAGTCGACATTTTATAGTTTTTGTTAGCCTGTACAGTCACAGGAGTTTCAGGCACAGTCACCTCTACGTTTTCCACTTCAATCAATTCAGGTATTTTTGTTATCAGGTTATGCAGATCTTCCACAATCACCTTGCTGTCAGCCACAATGTCGGCATCCACGTTTGCATTCTGATGTATGCAGATAACATAATTTTCGCAGTTTGCCGGTATCTCAATGCCCTCGATATCTACACTATTCATCACCGCACCCGTTTTCATCGGAATCAGTGTTGCTCCGAATGTCACCGGTATCGGGCTAGGGTTAGTCACAGTGAAGAACAGTCTCGGGTCAGTCAGCTCAATGGCTGCCTCCTCGTCGTTCAGGAAGTCAGGAAGTTCTGCCACCTCTATCGGGTCTATAGTGATGTCGATTTCCGGATCAACAACTGCGCTCACTTCTTCCACAGTTATTTCGTTCGATTCGATATCAATTTTGATGCTGGCAGATGCACCGCTGTTCATCGAACCGTTCAGCGAGATATTACCTTTCAGTGCGATATCCCCGTTCAGTTTGATTACGTTGTTGTCCTTCACGTCATCTTTGAAAATATACTCTGCACCGGCCTTTTCGAAGTCTATTTTAGTAATGTTGATAGGAATCTTCACGTCGTCGCTGAAGCTCTGTCCTTCACCGCTTTTCAGTGTCAGGATTCTTCCTTCTGTAACTTCCCAGTCAGTTGCCGAAGTCTCAATAGTCATGAATTCAGGGAACACCACCTCGAAGTCGCTCAGTTTCGCGGTGATGTTCGATGTACCTGTCTTTTTCAGTTTGATCACCACGCTTGTGTTCACGCAGCTTGTATTCACGTACACAGGTTTCTTCAGTACAGAAGTAACGCCGTCCGAGTTGATGTCCAGTGCGATGTTCTGTTCTATAGCGACATTAGTGGCAGGAATATCCATGCTTCCGCCGGTATTATTGCTCACACCGTCTATTTCCACTCCTGTAAATCCTCCGGCAGTCTCAATTGTCACTTCAGGTATTTCGATGTCGTTGCTGTTTTCACCGCCACCCTGTTTCAGCATATAGTTGCCGTTGTTGTCAGCCTGTACAGCGCTTCCTTCTTCTATTTCCAGCAGGTCCTTCAGCATCATATTGTCCGTGCTGCTGCCCGGAACAGTAAGGTCTCCCCCCACAGTAATAGTCTTGTCAATCTCCTTGTCCAGGTCGTATGCGTCATCCACCTGACACGAATTCAGACCAATCAGTCCCAGGGCACATACGCCCACGACTGCATGATTCTTAAAATTTCTCTTCATACGTCAAATTTGTTAATAAATAAGTCATTAAATTTAGTGTGGTAATGTTTATTGATATACAAAATTTTAACCTCTTTACCTTGTTTCTGTGCAAAGATATGAAAAATCCACCATTTTTTCAGAAAAAAAGCACCATAAAATTTCGCTTTATTGTGAAAATATATATAACTTTGGGAATCTGAGGAATCGAAATTACATTTACTTTAATTTTAAAAACCGGAGTTATGAAGAAGTTATTATTTATTCTGGCATTCTTTATGCCTTTCATTGCGTTCACATCATGTTCAAAAGATGAAGTTTCATCAACCGACGATCTTGCCGGAACAAAGTGGGAAGGAAATATCGGTCTTGGCGATCTTGTAATTGCCACTCTTCGTTTGAATTTTCAGGAGACCACATTCACAGCTTCTGTAAGGATGGATTTGAATGGCGACGGTCAGATAAGCGACAATGAAGAAGAAGTATCCACAGGTACATATACAGTAGATGGCAACTACATCTACCTCACCATCGAGGGAGAGACAGAGAAGGCAGAGCTTCGCGACGGTAAGATAATTCTCAAGGTTACCGACTGGGATGGCGAGAGCATTCCTATGGAGTTTATACTGGAACAGGTATGATAATCAAAAAACAAAAAATCAGACAGTAAAAAACATTTCTCGGATTAAATCAATAAGGGCGGCCACCACATCATCGCGGTGACCGCCCTTAATTATTAATTATTAATTTTTAATTGCTTCCTAGTCTCTTCTGAACACATCCCTCGTATACACCTTCTCCTTCACGTCGTCAAGCACTGCATCATATCTGTTCGCTATGATGGCGCCGCTCATGCGCTTGAAGTCCTCCAGGCTGTTCACCACCTTCGAGCCGAAGAAAGTAGTTCCGTCCTCCAGCGTAGGTTCGTAGATTATTACCGTTGCCCCCTTCGCCTTTATTCGCTTCATCACCCCCTGTATGGAACTCTGTCGGAAGTTGTCGCTGTTCGATTTCATTGTCAGTCTGTAAACCCCTATGATCACGTTCTTCTCCACATCCATGTCCCACTGCGAGTTGGCAGAGTAGTATCCCGCCATTTTCAGCACCTGGTCCGCTATGAAGTCCTTCCTTGTGCGGTTCGATTCCACAATGGCGTGAATCAGGTTCTCCGGCACGTCCGCATAGTTTGCCAGCAGCTGCTTCGTGTCCTTAGGCAGACAGTAGCCTCCGTATCCGAACGACGGATTGTTATAGTGGTTACCTATTCTCGGGTCAAGGCTTATACCGTTTATGATATCCACGGTGTTCAGCCCCTTCATCTCCGCATAAGTATCCAGCTCGTTGAAGTACGAAACCCTCAGCGCCAGATACGTGTTGGCAAACAGCTTCACCGCCTCCGCCTCCGTCAGTCCCATGTACAGAGTGTCGATATTCTCTTTTATCGCCCCCTCCTGCAGCAGCCCTGCAAAAGTCCTTGCCGCCTGCCTCAGTTCCTCCGCATGGTCGCACACAGAGTCTTTCGGACACCCCACAATTATACGGCTGGGGTAGAGGTTGTCATACAGCGCCTTGCTTTCCCTCAGGAACTCCGGCGAGAACAGCAGTTTCAGGTTCCTTCCGTACTTGCGGTACAGCCCCTCGCAGTACCCCACCGGTATCGTGCTCTTTATCACCATCACCGCTCCCGGGTTCACGCTGCGCACCAGGTCAATCACCTCCTCCACATGCGAAGTGTCAAAATAGTTCCTCACCGGATCATAGTTCGTAGGAGCCGCTATCACCACAAAGTCCGCGTCCCTGTATGCCGCCTCTCCGTCCAGAGTGGCAGTCAGGTCCAGTTCCTTTTCCGCCAGATATTTCTCTATATAGTCGTCCTGGATAGGAGAGATGCGGTTGTTTATTTTCTCCACCTTTTCCGCTATCACGTCCACAGCCGTCACCCTGTGATGCTGCGCCAGTAATGTTGCTATCGACAGTCCCACATACCCTGTTCCTGCTACTGCTATATTCTTTTTCATATTTCAACTCCCATTTATATAATGTTATTGATTTTAGATAATCCAACTGTTTTAACCGTGTTTTTTTATGAAATCATCAAATTTATTACATTGGATAAAGAATGTATTATCGGTTCCCAATTGACTTTTCAAATGATTATACATTGTTTCACTGCAAATCTTCTCCCAACTCGTAGAAGTACTTGCAAGCATAAACAATTGTTCTGCAAACGATTCAATAGGATTAATCCTAGGATTAATATCAGTTACCAGAATAAACAGTATCGGTACATCCTTGCTTATATTATTCTGACCTGAGATATTCTCGCATAGGATTATACTGTCAAGAAGTTTTTTCTGATAATCGTAGCTTGCCGATTGCCTGTCAATCTTATCTCTAAGAATATCCTCATCTTTCTCCGTTAAACTATTCTTCTTTAACAACTTCTGATTCTCCAGAAACTTTTTCCAGCCTTTAATTTCAACAAAACACAGTTTATTATTATATGTCAGTGCATCAACAGACGAATGTGATGATATTTTATGCGCTTTATCCCATTTTTCCTTTATACTGTCAAAATCAATTACCTGAGTCTGTTGTGGCTTACCGCAAAAGTTTCCGATACACGGCTTGTGTAATAAGCATAATGATACTGTTCCGTTATCAGAATATTTCAGGATGCAGTCAAAGACATATTTAGCCGAGTTCATATCCATTATAAGCCCATATTAATTATATCGTTCATTGGCTGAGCCAGTTTGAAGAAAATCTTGTTGAGATCTTCTGTATAATCATTCATTATACACGTACCGTTCTCCTGTTCATCAGCCATATAATAATTCACGAACTTTTCCATTTTCATTTTATTGGAGTAATATCTGATGGCCTGAATAAAATACGGACTATGCGAAGTAACAAGAATAGGAATACCTTTCGAAGCTTCCTCTACCAACATAGCCGCAAGCCTTATCTGCCATTCGGGATGAAGATGATTTTCGGGTTCGTCCCAAATAAGAATTTTTCTTTCATTTATCGATTCAACACCTTTCAGCATCTGCATTACGCCGAACGACTTTATACCGGAAGCCACATTTACCACCTGGAACTTCTTGTCATCCTTTATCCATAGAATATTCTTGCTGTCCTGGTCAAAACTGAAACATCCTCCTGTGATGTTGTTCATATATTCCGTTTCGTCAAAGGAAAAGAGTGAATCCATGATGCTGTATTTGAAACTTTCCAGTTTCTTGGCGAAATCCTTTATGTGATAGTTCACCAGTGGTTTGAATGACGCAAGCACTCCTCTTTCCTCTTCGTTGAAAGTCCTGGCAGAAGACAAAGCGTCAATTATATGCAAATACAGCGGCGACTCAATCAGGGTGATGTCGTCGAAGAAACATCCGTTACCGCCTCTCACTTCTTTGATATTATTATCCGACAGACTTACACTCAGTTCCTTACTTCCGCTTTCGTCAGAGAACACTATAGTTGATTGCTCTGTGTCATACGTACATACCGAATTCATGAATTCCGCCTTCAGAATTGCCTGCAGTTCCCGTTTCAGCATACCTTCATGAGTTCCGCTTTCTTTCATAAGGACTAATAATTCCGAGATAAGATTATTGACCACAGCTTTGTGTAATGGCTTGATTTCCGCTTCTTCCATAGCTGCGGATATTCTACTCAAGATTTCGAAAACAACTTTGCTCTGCGCTTTAATCAGTCTGGCAATTTGAATACTGGGATTCCTGCCGAAAATGTCTTTTTTAAGCGAAGTGCCGTATAACATGTCAAAGTCACTCAGACTTCTATATAGCGCTTTTACTTTCGTATTTATAGTGTCATCTATTGATTTTGAACTGTCCTTGCTGTTTGTCAGTGCTTTTATTATTGAGAACAACATCTTTCCCACAGTACTCTTACCTGAATCGTTTGTCCCGGCAATTACAGTAAGCCCATTAATCTTTATATCAGCCTTCCCTATTTTATTTATGTTTGATAATGAAAGTCTCATATCGAAAATATTAAATTATACACAAAAATAATCCAAAAACAGAGAATTACAAAACAAATGCGCATTTAAGTGAAAAAGTCTCCGACACCAAAATTAAGTGTCGGAGACTTTTACTTAGCTTTTCTTCTTTTCCCCCTCATAACCATATCCGTATCCGTAGCCATAGCCCTTTCCGTAGCCGTATTTGCGTCCGTATCCGTAGCCATAGCTGTTTCGGCGTTTGCTCATGTCGATACCGTTTATTACGGTTACCAGTTTCGGGAACTTCTTTTCCCTCTTCAGTACGTTGATAAACTCATATCCCGCCTTCGGAGTCACGTCCGCGCGGCACACATATACACATGCGTCCGCCACACGGCCTATGATTGCCGTATCCGTCACCATACCTATAGGCGCTGTGTCCAGGATTACGTAGTCATATTTCTCTTTCAGCAGCTCTATTGCCTTGTCCAGCACATTGCGTGCCACGAGTTCCGTCGGGTTAGGAGGTACAGGACCACCCGGCAGAATATCCAGATTGTCGCTGATGTCCGATTTCTGTATCATGTCGAACAGGTTCACATGCTCCGGATCGCTCAGATAGTTTGTTATACCCTCCGCGCGGCGGCTCAGGTTGAACACCTTGTTCAGTCCCGGCTTGCGGATATCCATACCCACTATCACCACCTTCTTGCCCAGAAATGCCAGACTCACCGCCGTGTTACCTGCCACGAACGATTTTCCTTCCCCCGGCTGGGTTGACGAGAACAGTATCACCTTCTGGTTCTTTTCCAGCACGAACAGCAGGTTCGTTCTCAGTCCGCGGAACATCTCCTCCATTATGTTGTTATGGTTCTCGCGTATCACTATCGCCCCGTGTTCAGGTTTTGTCGCTGTAGGCAGCTCCGCTATGATAGGCACGTCGGTTATTTTTTCCACATCCTCGCGTGTCTCAATCTTATATTTCAGCAGGTCTCTCAGATATACGAATCCTACCGGCAGACCCAGTCCGATTACCAGTGCAGCCAGAGCAATGATAGGTTTCTTTGGCGAAACAGGCGCTCTGTCCGGCAGCGGTTTTTCTATTATACGTCCATTGTTTGCCGTAGCCGCCAGGGTTATGGCGTTCTCCTCACGCTTCTGTAGCAGCATTATGTACAGCGTAGCCTTTATCTCCTGCTGGCGCGAAATAGTCAGGAACTCTTTCTCCTGCTGCGGAGCGTCGCTTATCCTTGTCTCCAGTCTCTTTGCCTGACGGTCAAGGTCAGCCTTCGCTATCTGCAGACCCTTCAGCACACTCTGCACAGTGGTATGCACGCTCTTTCTCATCGCCTCAATTCCTGTGTTCATATTCACCACAGCAGGATTGTTTTCCGATGAAGTGCGCAGCAGTCTCTTGCGCTCAATAATCATTGTGTTATACTGGTCAATCACCGAAGTCAGGTTCGCATCCTGAAGTCCCACGTTTGCAGGAATCACCTCGTTCGCGTTCGCCGGATTGTTTATATAGTTCTGCAGGAATTCCACTAAGCTTATCTGTGTGGCGTTCTGTATCTTCTGCTGCTCATATTTTGTACTCTCTTCCAGAGCTATCTTTGCGTCTGTAGTAAGGTCAGTCAGTCCTGAACGCTGTTTGAAAGCCGCCAGTTCCGATTCCGTGGAGCCTAACTCAGAGTTGATAATAGCGAGTCTGTCCTCTATGAATTCGGCCGATTTGCGTGCCACCTCGTTCTTCTCGTCGTTCGCGTCCTGGTTATAGTTTCTCACTAAGCTGTTTATGAAGTCCACAGCCCTGCGCTTGCTTGTATTCTGCACGCTCAGTGCCGCAATTGTAGTAGTCTTCGAAGTAGGCTCCACTGACATGTTCTTGGCGTATGCAATAGCCGTAGCCGTAGGCGATGAGATATAAGTCACCAACTCAATATCCTTTTCCAGAGCAGGTACCGAATCATTCCTGCTGAACGAGAATACGCCAACAGGGGTAGGGAATACCGCTGGAAGACTTTCAAATTCCTTTTCTACTTCATATTCCTCTTCATCCTCTTCCAGAATATATTTAGCTTTTACCGAAAGCTTACCTTCCACGGTATATTTCATGTCCAGCTTCACCCCTCCGTACAGTCTCTCTGCCTCTTCCGGAGTAATGAACACATTTACAGGCGAAGTCCTGTACAGCGGAACATTATATCCCATGAATCTTTTTTCCGAAGTATTGATATAAAGCCCCAGCTCAGTCACCACCTTGCTTATCAGCGTGCGCGATTTCAGTATCTCCACCTCATTGTCGAAGCTGCTTGTCATCGAGAATCCCCCCATGTCCTGCAGTGCCCCTAATGCACCGTTTGCCGCATTCATCGCCTTAGTCCTCGGGTCCTGCTCCTTAATCAGCACAGCCGACGAAATGTTATACACCGGAGTCTGGTATCTCATGTATAGGAATGCCACCGCAAGACACGCTATTACGCTTGCCACAAACCATGGCCAGTACACCAGATACTTGAATATTATCTCATAGATGTTGAAAGATTCCTCTTCCTGATTCTCCTGCATAGGAGTGTTGTTCAGTTCCTGCATGATTCAGTATTATATGTGCGTTATTAGTTGTTTTCTCTTTTTTATCTCAGAATGTTCACTATAAGGCTGGCTATCGACACCATGATTGATGTCGCCGAAATCCATGTAGTGGTTGTTGTACCTATATCAGAGTTCTTCGCCTTAGTCTGGTTCGGAGTGACATACAGAATGTCGTTCTGTTTCAGATAGAAGTACGGCGACAGAATCAGGTCACTCTTCGTCAGGTCCAACTGCACAATCTCGCGCTTTCCTTCTGCGTCCTCACGAATCAGCTTCACGTTTGTGCGCACACCATATACCGTCATATCACCTGCCATCGCAAGAGCCTCCAGCACATTCACCTTCTCGTTGCTTACGGTGAATGTTCCCGGACGAGCCACCTCACCCAGCACCGAAATCTTATAGTTCGCCATACGTACAGTCACAATAGGCTTCTCCTTCAGATAAGGCTGCAGCCTTTCGCGTATCAGGTCTTCAGCTTCATTCTTAGTCAGTCCACCCACTTTCAGGCGTCCTACTACCGGGAAATCAATTTCCCCCTTATTATTGACAAGGTATTGCTGCAATGTAGGCTGGGTTGTAGTATTAATATTAGTTAGTGCAGCATTCAGCGGAGTCTGCACCGTAAGGTTGAATGGTGCCGCCGCCTGCGGGTCCGTAGTATTGATAGTAATGCTCAGCAGATCCTTCGGCATAATCTTGGCGTCATACAGAGGGATAACCTTACCATAGTTATTTACAGTCTCAATATCCTGCATATAAGGAACATTCTTATACGAGGTACAGCTGCTCATCAGTCCCGCAGCCAAAAGTGCGATAAACAAGTACTTTTTCATCATATTATATTATCCGAATAATCTTTTAAACAAACCTTTGTTCTTATTCTCTTTTCCGTTATCCTCGCGGTCCTGTTCGTAGTGGTCCAGTAGAGACTCATAGCTCAGTCTGTTCTTCACCATCTCGTAAATGGTACCCCAGTCCGGCAGCCCCCCCAGGTTACGGTCGTCTATGAAGAGATCCGCCTTCAGTTTGCGCGAGTAGTGGCTGTTCTTTCCCTTCTCCTCTTCCGGGTAGTCACGGTTTATGGCATAAAACTCCAGTCCACGTTCGCGGCAGAACTCTATCGCCTCGTCCAGCAGCCTGCCTTCGCGCACAGTCCACAGAATCAGTTTGTGTCTGTCCGCCTGCAGACGTTTCAGCGTCTCAATCGCGAAAGGGATCTCCCTTCCTATCTCCGGGTATTTATGTTCCACTATCGTCCCGTCAAAATCTATGGCTATAATCATTCGCTTTCGATTTTATTTTACTATTTTACAAAATGTTACGTTTTTAAACAAAAAACTTTGTATTCCGGCTGCGAAGATAGCTAATATATAGCGAAGTACAAAGCGAAAACTCAAATTTCAGGCTTTTAATTCCTAAATGCGGTCAATTCCTGTTTACTGCATCCCCGTTTCAGCTTTTTTCAGAACTTCCTCATCTCCAGCCTTGCATACTCCGATTCCAGCGTCATGGTCTTGCCGTTGCAATGCACTATTCGGAACTTTGTTTCCTCCAAACGATTTTTATTTTATAACAGCAATCCCCTTAACACCTCTTCATCCGAGAGACGCTTTATGATAGTCTTTCCGTCTTTGAGGTCTGTAAGATACACCGCTACCTCGTCGGTTTGCAACTCCAGGAAATCGTTTACCACGTATGGGCTGTGTGTAGTGATGAAATACTGGTTGCTCTTGTCGTCCGTTATGCTTCCGGTCACTTTAGATATGAACGGAGGATATGAATGCGCTTCAATCTCTTCAAGCATAATAACAGAGTTCTTGTTGCTGCTTATTGCTGCCTTGTAGAAAATAAGACGTTGCAACGTATCCGATACGGAGAAGAACGGAATGGAGAATACGGTAGTCTCGTTAAGCTGCTTCTGGAACTTTATTTCCTTTGTCGCAGTGTCAAACAATAGTTGCAGATTGTATTCTGCCACAATCTCTCTTATCTCATCCGTCAGACCACCATCGTTTTGTATTATTTGCATTATGTTCTCCCCACCTGCAGGCAAAAGAAAAGGCAACTCCGACACGGAAAATTTGTCAAGCTTCTTGAAATCATATTTTTTGAATTCAGGCATCAACACAGCATTGTTGCGTTTTGCCGCTATCTTGCCGCCATTGATAACCAGGCTTTCTTTTTTATCGCCATCAGAGTAGTCCCAAGTATATTTTATGCCGTCATTATTTGCGATACGCAAGTTATGGTTACCGGCCGTCACGCTTATAGGTTCCGATGTGTTGCCGTTAAAGTACAGTTCGTTCATACTGTTGCTGTATCTCACCGTGTCACGCAACTCACGTTTCGAATATACCAGGTAAGGAATAGAGAACAATGCGAGAGCCTCAAGTATATTGCTTTTGCCCACATTTGGGCGGCCTAACAGTAGGTTATATCTTCTACAGTCTGTCAGTTCCACTTCCACCAACGACTTGAAATTGTTTATTCTTATGTTTTCTATCATGATTGGTTTTTGTAGTGTTTCGCAAATTTATCATTTTCCCCCGATAATGACAAATATTCATATCATATATTCTCTTTCAACTTCTCTTCAGAACTTCTTCATTTCCAGCCTCGCATACCCGATTCCAGCGTCATGGTCTTGCCGTTGCAATGCATTTTTACCTAATGATTACTCATAATTCCCCCTTTCGAGTAACCATTCTATACTATGAAGTAAGTGATAGTGGAATTTTTATTTTTCCTCAGACAACAGGCTGAGTTTATGGAAATCTATATTATCGTAGTTTTCTTCACCTTCTGATAAGTGATAGCCATGGAATGCAAGACGAAGTTCGTTTTGGTTTTCAAAATAAATATAACAGTTGTTTGCTTCGTCATAATACCATAAAGCTGAATTTATATCTGTTCCCACAGCTAATTTAAGTAACCGTTCCGTGTCGTTGCGGTTCGTCAACAATTGGGCAGCTCTTTTCGTTGTTCCTGCTATCATTTGAGCCGGATGTTTATCATCACCATGTTTGGGATTATAGACATACACCCGTTGAGGCCGGCGGTTATCTGAAAACCATTGATGAAGGGAGCGGATGTCATTATACCAATAGATAGAGACATTGTTTCCAGTTGGATTAACAGATAAGACAATGGGTGACCTAAAGTGGAAGGCATTACAATTAAGCAACACAACGGCATTGCCTTGGGCTTCATTTCTTGCCATTTCTCCTAAACAGTTATTCGTTACATCTTGATTATTTAATGAATACTGTTCTCCTGATTCCAACGGTTCATCCCTCCAGTCTACAAAACCTTCCTCATTCAATAAAGCCTGGATCACAACTGTTATATTAGGGTATTCTTCTTCTTCGTATTCTTCTTGCAAAGCAATGTAGGGGTACAACACACCTTTCATATTTTCCGAATCATAGTAACGGTCACATCGTTCGTACTTGAAAAAATGCGCAATCTTCAGCCACTCATTGACTTCTTTTACAATCTGTTCAGGGTCTGTTTCCGTATTGTCCTTTATATAAAGCGCAGATGGTGAATGAGATGAATCGCTATACTCTTTAAACAATATGTAAAAGGCTGTCTTCATAAGTCAGAATCCCATTAATGTCCGCAGATCCATAGCATATTGATCACAAAAGTTCTTAGGAGGATTTTTCACCCTGCCTTTTGCCGTAATCTCCAGGTTTTGTACCATAAATGATTTCTTTTCTTCCTGTTTCCGAGAAAAGAAAAGAATTTCCAATTGGTTATTCTTTAAGATTTCATTGCGGACGGCTATCAAAGAAGCATTGACAATGTGGTCGCTATGTGTTTCGATAAACAATTGCACTTTTTTAGGCAAAACTTCTTTGCAGAAAAAATTCATTACGGCAGATTGTGCGCTGGGGTGTAAATGTGCTTCTGGATTCTCTATTATAATAATTTCCCCTTCTTCTGCCAGTAATCCAGCCGTTATCAGTGACAATGCGTAACTGTAACCATATCCGACGTTTACAGGATGGAAAAAGCGACCATTGTTTGTAGAATCCATATAAAGACGTAAAGCGTTTCCCTCTTCTTTTATCGAGAAAGTAGCTCCATCGAATATATTGCTCAATTCCTGTTCCACTTTTTTTTGAAAAGCTTCTCCCTCCGCATAGATTACGTTCAGTATGTTCCGCCCTTTTTTGTCTAACCATAAAGAAGAACGCGATACATTATCTTCTTCATTTTGTGCACTCTCCCTGTCTGCCGAGATGTAATACATCCGTTGCAGACTCGTTAAAGACGTATAGCCTGAAATCACAGGAGCGACAAGCGTGCCGCTTTTTTCAGCCGAAACACTTTCATCATAAAAAGAACTTTCAGAAAACATTTCCTTACCGCCTACCTCCATGCCACATAAGTCTCCCATTGAAGAAGCATTTCCTGCCTTATAGGATAACCGAAACCGATTGTCTGTAGCATTGTCTGTTTCGATAGTGAAAATTATGGGTAAGTCATGCATGCCATAAACATTCTTTACATCAGAAAAGCTACCTAAATCCACCCAATCTCCTTTGAGTAGCAGATTATTCAATGTATGTTGGGCAGAATTCCGTAACGATTGCGACAATAATAACAAGGCTTGCAAAAACGAAGACTTTCCACGTCCGTTAATGCCCGTTAATAATGTAAGGCTGCCTAATTGTATTTTTTGTAAATCATCAAAAGCCTTAAAATTCTGTATGGATAGCGTCTTTATCATTGTTTTTCGCTTTTAAACCAATCCCAAAAAGACTTTGGCAACCATCCTTGTACATCACTATCAGCTTTCAGTTCGCCAACAAATACATGGTCTTTATCTGTCATCTCTTGCTTAAGCATGTTGCAAATGAAAGTTGCATTATAAGAACTGGAGAGGAACCACACAGACTCCAACGGATGTTGATAGCTATCTCCCAGCTTCTTTATGCGTTCATACAATGAGGAATAGTCTTTAACTGTAGTATTGATGTCGTATGTTATTATATAGAGCATAATTGATATACCTTAGTCCTTTTGGGCAAAGATACTAAATAAATTCAAACAGATGCACTGATGGCAAGTTTTGTTTGAGCATTCGGAAGAAATAATTGTAAGTTTCCAATTTTAGGGTACCCCCTTTTGGACGGGCGCCCGCAGGCACCCGTCTAAGAAAGAGTCCACAAAGATAGTGAAAGGTGAACGCAGATAAACAAGCTTGCTTGGTTTAATTTGCTGAACCGCATCCTATCTTATCTAAATTTAACGATTATTATTTGCATATTGTCATGGAAGAAGGTTTTCGTAATCAGTTCTTCCCTTTTTTAATTCTCTGAGCAGCTTGCAGAAGTAGTCCCTGAAGGAGACTCCTACCTGTTTACAGGTTTCTATAAAGGTATTATAGATAGCGGAGTTCTGTATTCCTTTCACGCTTCCGAAGAACAGGCTGTTCTTCCGTTGGACAGTGATTGCTATTCTTCATTACCTGTTTAAATCAACTCTTCCGGAATACCTTCCACTTCTACAGGTACAACCTTCTTCTGTGTCTTCTTGAACCAGTCATAGAATGCAGTGTATGGAATATTGTTGCTAATGCAGAACGAGTTGATGGAAACTCCTTTGGGTTCGCCTTCGGTCTTGTAGAGAAACCACAGTCTTTCAAAATCTTTTTCGCTAAACATAATCTTTCAAGTTTTAAGTTTAGCACGAAGGTATGGGAAAGAGCAATGCTAGTCAATACGCCAATTTTGGATGGTTACCAAACAGCGTGTCATGTGTGAAATTATGATTTCCTCATACCTACCATACATCGATATTATACCAAATCAATGTGTGGGTATTAGACGGTATCAAGTATTACCATTCCATTTCCTATATGAACAAGGATGTGAGGATAATTTTAAATTTGCATTTTGGACCATATTACCACAAAGCAACTTTTCCTTCTATACCTAAGTCCAATGTGGCGGTATCTATCCCCAAAGCACGGAACACCTTTCCCATAGTGGAAAGTGTGATGGAACATTTTCCGCTTTCCAGCTTGCTTATCTGTGAGCGTTTCACACCGATACGTTCACCAAGTTCCTCTTGTGTGAGGTTTTGTCTCAGGCGTGCGTTTTTGATAGCTTCCCCTACGAAGTAAGCCTCTACCTCGTCTTTGAGCTGCGCTTCCATTGCGTCTCTTTCAGGAGTTCCTACTTTTCCCCATACTTCATCCACCAGATTGTCTGCAGGGGTAAACTTCATTTTTGCCATAATATATTATTTTTTATCGTTAAAATATTCTTTTCTTATTTCTTCTGCCCGTTGTATTTCTTTTTGCGGGGTTTTCTGAGTTTTCTTTATGATTCCATGTGTTGCTACAACAAGTGTTTCCGTTTCTGTGTCCCAAAAAGCAAAAAGCCTGTAGCATATACCACTAAACAATGTGCGCAACTCCCAAATTTCAGAATTATCCAGTTTTTTGAATAGATCCTTATCCATCACTCCGCTTTCCAGTTTACGGATATTATAGGTAATCTTCTGTTGCGCCTTAATGGGTTGAAGCCTCACAAAATTTTCAGCTTCTTCACTTAATATTACTTTTATAGTTTTTGCTTCCATGATATTTAACTTCAAATGCAAAGTTAGTCATTTGTTTCCAAATAAGCAAACAAAATAAATATAACTATATTTTCTTTAAACATTATTTCATCAAAAGAAGCTATTGTTTTCACTTATATGATTTTTCATAAACGAAGGTTTTTCGTCCCTCTGACTTATCAATAAGTCAAGAACAGATTCATTTTTTGATTTAACCCCATTACATTGTTTCAAAGTCCCCAGATCATAATGGCGTAGAAAAGAAACAAGTCCGGAAAGAAACTGTAAAACGAATATTCGGAAAAAGGTATAATATTCTCTGCTATATATAGCCCGACAGCTATAACAGCCCATATTGCTATATAAAGAATCGAGAAAGAATAGCTGTCCGAAGCAGTAACCCTCAGCCTGCTGATATAATATTTTATCTGTTTCATAAGTTTCTGTTCAAGATTCTCCATAAGAAATGCCATAACTTGAACGCCGGTCCCCATATCACCTCTTCAGGATACTCCTTAATCAGTCTGAAGTTCCTTGCGTTCCTTGTAATGAAGCTCATGGCAGAGTCTTTCTTTATAGAACGGTCAATAGAAGAGTCATACTTTCCGAAGTTACCACCATCTAATATAGTTTGTAGCAAAATTTTGCCACGTTTCTCGTCCGGAACAGTCAGCAGGCAACTGTCCTCCAGTCCGAACACCACTTTCATTACATACATCACAGCCCCTGCAAATTTTGTCATATTCAGTTCCTTCAGATGTTCCATAGCTATAGCCTTATCCTCCTCCGTACAACCCTTTGACAGGAACACCGCATAGTCCGCCATCTGCCTCAGTCCTATACCTTCACTGAACACATGCCTGTATAGATGCACCATCAGATACACCCTGTTCATCTCGTCCGATGGCACCTTCACCCGTCCAGCACCTCCAGGCAGCTCTATATATTTCGCATCCTTAATCCATTTCCTGAACATCCTCTGCAAAGCACTGTTCCTGTGATACGCATACATCCACGATGGGGTAGTGTGTACCTCCAGTTCAATCCCGTCAGATAGTATTACGTCAATATGATGATACGTAAACTCTTCCCCTTTAAGTTCTTTATTACAGATAGGCATCAGAATCTTTCTGTCACCATCAACCCAAAGGTCTATATCCCCGGGGCTTCTATGCAGCGGGTTAGGGTAGAGAGCGGCCAATCCCTGTCCTTTCAGCAGTACCGCATCCATACCTTTCTCGTTGAAGAATGAAGTCATATCAACCGCTTTTAGATTTATCATCCTGTTGAAACGTTCCATATTCACACCCATTTTCACAAGCTTCATTGAAATGTCTTTTGGAGGTCTTGATATACCGTCTGGCAGTCTGTTTATGGCATCCATCATTATCCCCATCATGGTTTGTTTGTGTGCCATCTTCAGTATTGCGTTCCATTCTTTGTCTGTTATCTCTTTAAATGGCAAGGACTGGGATATGCCCAGTCCTAGTCTTATTAATGAGAAAAAGAAATTTGTTAAACTATTAACCATAATAAATAGTGCTTATGTTCATTCTATTCTCAACCAAGACAATTTTATTTCTGTTTTAACATCCCGATTTATAAAAACTTAATAGAAGGGATTTCTTGTCGCAATCCTTTTCACTGGTTACTTCCAATTTTACAGCAGGACTATCGCATGGTTTGCCGGTTATCTGGACTTTGGCAACCTTAGGTTGTTCAGCCTGAACTGTCTTGCCTAACTTCTCACTCCACAGCTGGTGACGCTGCCAGTTCATGAACTTGTCGTAGTTTACTCCATAATCCGTACAGAACTCGCGAAGATCCTTGGTCTCGCTGCATAACTGGTAGAGGTCATATACCTCCTGATAGTTTACTTTTTCTTTCGCCATAATCATTGATGTTATTGGGTTATGG
>NZ_JACJLQ010000171.1 GCF_016902295.1 Bacteroides caecigallinarum
CTGTCGCTGAAATGATAACCGTCGTATTGTCCTTTCAATCTTTGCATCATCTCTTCCTCCGTACAATGATAAACGGATGCCATATCCCTGACAGGCTCGGAGAAATAATCCCGGAGCTCTTCCTGCGTTATACCGCAAAGGGTCTCGTAGCGGGCGTCCATACTAATGTCGTCAGGCTGGTTGAAGCCGCTGAACACACTCACTTGTGAGAATTTCGTTACTCCCGTGAGAAGCACGAACTGCAGGTGGCTGTCCGCTCCCTTGAACACGGAATAGAATCCCTTCAGGACGTTACGGTGACGGTCTTCAAGACCGTAATCAGTATCAAGTACATCCAAGATAGGCTTGTCATACTCGTCTATCA
>NZ_JACJLQ010000172.1 GCF_016902295.1 Bacteroides caecigallinarum
ATTAGCGTTACTTTCCGCAAATATAATGCAAACACAAATATTCACAAAAATATAAATCACTTTTTGACATACGGCATGGGGGATTGCTGAATTCACTTAGCTCTTTTTCCATTGTTCATTGTTTTGCATATACGAATACAAATAGATACTATTCCTGACCGGTTATCATGTGAAAGTTGGAATTGTCGACACGTTTTTCCAACAACAACAAAAGCCGTCACAGCACACTCTATACAAAGGTTCCATTGCATAAAAAACATGTATCGTTGTCTTTTATTGCACCAAAAATGTCCCCCGTTCCCCATACATAATTACAAGTACTTATTTCTGTGTGTTTTGTTTATAATAAGTTGAATTATAA
>NZ_JACJLQ010000173.1 GCF_016902295.1 Bacteroides caecigallinarum
TGCTGAAAACGGTTGATATCCGTTCACCCAAAACGGTGATATCCGTTCACTTTTCATCCTCTAAACCTATGGCGATGCAAATTTATTGATTTTCGTCTGTAATGTTATATTTTGGATGTTTTTTTTGACGCATACTGCTGCCTTCTAACTCGAAGCGCACACTTGTGTGCACCAGCCTGTCTAATATTGCATCAGCCGCAGTCGTGTTGCCTTTCATCACATCGTACCAGTTAGCAACCGGCAGTTGTGATATGATGATAGTAGCTTTCTGTCCATGTCGGTCTTCTATAATCTCCATAAAGTCAAGCAGCTGTTGTCCGTCAAGAACTTTCATACCGAAGTCGTCCAGTATAAGCAGAT
>NZ_JACJLQ010000174.1 GCF_016902295.1 Bacteroides caecigallinarum
TTTCTGTTCCTGCCTCCATGTTTCTGTACACCTTCATCATCCGTTGTATCCTCATAAAAGAAGATGACTATACGGGCCTTTCTGTTTACCAGACACCACATATAGGTCTTTCGTTTCTTATTGTAGGCGTGATAGCGGAGCCATGTCTCGTCCACATTCACGTTGGCACCGTCCTGAAGGGCAATCTTCTTGAGAGCAGGTATCAGCTTGTTCAGCTGCATGGCACCTTTGTCGGCCCAGTTCAGAAGGTTCTGCACAGAAGTGTTCCAGTCCATATCCGACAGACGGTTCTTTGCCTCCCTGTATGCTGGTGTTGACATCTGGAAGCGGTTAAACATCAGATACGAGAGCATGTTTGC
>NZ_JACJLQ010000175.1 GCF_016902295.1 Bacteroides caecigallinarum
GATGTAATCCGCCGCATATTTTATTCTTCCACAATGCCTCCGGAGACTCATTACAAGACCTGCGACGGGCTTCTAAACCTGCAAAGGAGCAGTGATCCGGCCGTTTTCCAGAAAGCCTGCGAGACAGCCCTGAACGTAGACAGATGCAGTTACCGCTTTATACGCTCACTGGTGGAAAGCAAGTGTGCCGGTGTGGGGCAGCCTACATCTTCCTTTGCTCCTCCGCAACACTGTAATATCCGTGGGAAATCACAGTTCAAATGACAGACTTCTAACACTCAAAACCAATAACGATGGATGAAATTATCAATGCTCTAAGAAACCTTAAGATGCCCGGAATGGCACATTACTGGGCTACG
>NZ_JACJLQ010000176.1 GCF_016902295.1 Bacteroides caecigallinarum
TCTTCCTCTTCTTGTCGGGGTACCAGGATTCGAACCTGGGACCCCCTGCTCCCAAAGCAGGTGCGCTAACCGGACTGCGCTACACCCCGAAGACATGTTTAAATCCAATTTTCCGAAGAACGTTGTCTTCATCGTCTTGTCGGGGTACCAGGATTCGAACCTGGGACCCCCTGCTCCCAAAGCAGGTGCGCTAACCGGACTGCGCTACACCCCGAAGACGTTTTAATCAAAACTTGAGTTACTAAACCTTGTCGGGGTACCAGGATTCGAACCTGGGACCCCCTGCTCCCAAAGCAGGTGCGCTAACCGGACTGCGCTACACCCCGAAGGCGTTTCTCTCAATTGCGGTGCAAAGGTA
>NZ_JACJLQ010000177.1 GCF_016902295.1 Bacteroides caecigallinarum
TCTCCCACTTGTACGCAGTACCATCGGCGTGACGAAGCTTAACTTCTCTGTTCGGAATGGGAAGAGGTGGAACCTTCGTGCTATAGTCACCTTAATTTCTTTTCTATTTTATATTCTTCTTTTTTATCTTCACATGAATAACAAACTGAAGAAAGAACATTTCCTTTCAACCAAAACTCTTTCGCTTTTCAAGAACCGAACGTATATAACATCCTTCATGTGTCACGTGACAATGAAAGTTAACGGGCAATTAGTAATGCTCGGCTTTGCTGTCTCCAGCTTTACACCTGCATCCTATCAACGTCATAGTCTTTGACGACCCTAAGAAATCTTATCTTGTGGCCGGCTTC
>NZ_JACJLQ010000178.1 GCF_016902295.1 Bacteroides caecigallinarum
TGATGGTTGAGCTTGATGATATAGTGCGTTTTAAGAATGCTGACCATCTGGCTTCTTTCATCGGTCTGGTACCAATGTGTCATTCGAGCGGTGAAAGTAACGGCACAGGAGATATAACTGTACGCCGGCATTTCATGCTTCGGTGTCTTTTGATAGAAGCCGCATGGATTGCAATCCGCAAGGATCCTGCAATGACCGTAGCCTATACGGAATACCGTAAACGTATGAATCCTCAGAAATCAATTGTAAAGATAGCCAGACGGCTTGTAAACAGAATATACTATGTACTCAAACATGAAAAGGAATATATACCGTGTGTTGTCAAATGATACAGAATCCTAT
>NZ_JACJLQ010000179.1 GCF_016902295.1 Bacteroides caecigallinarum
AATTATAGGGAAGATTAGCGCACTTACAATCCTACAATACATCAACTATAAAAACAACAAACCCATTGGCAAAGTTAAATATGCGCTAATTTAATTCCGCCAACGGGTTTATATCTTTATAAATATAACTGTGCGACAAGAAGTCGTACAAGTAATTGTTCAGCATGATGTCTGAACCTGTTGTTCCGTCAACAGTAGCCTAAAGAGGCGTGCTTTACGAGTAATTGTTTAGTGCGAAGCCCTCTTGACAATATGGTTCTATGCAGAAATATCCAATGTATAGGCTGTTAGGCTGACCGATATGAGTAACAGATGTGAACCGCTGCACCATCGTAATAAA
>NZ_JACJLQ010000019.1 GCF_016902295.1 Bacteroides caecigallinarum
GCACATTTGCCTACCGCTCTCCGTTGCACTGGTGGGTATTCCTGCTGGCATTCGTCATGGTAGCGATAATTACCGTAGGAGTTGTCACACTATGCAGTTATAAGGCTGCTTCGGAAAATCCGGCTGAAACACTGAAAAATGAATAAAAGAAATGACGAGGCTTCTTTTCAGGTGACAAGGCTCCAGTTACAAGGAAACAAGGTTCTCCATCCGGATAAGACCTTGTCAACTCGTCAACTTGTCAACTCGTAACTTAAAAACGAAAAAATATGCTCAAGTTCAACAACATATTGAAGATATTGTCTCTAGGAATAGGCCTTGCCATAGGATGCATTCTTATAGCCAAGGTATGCTTTGAGTCGTCATACGACAATTTCTACAAAGGCCTTGACCGAATATATCTCATCAAGGCAGTGTATTCACTGAGAGGCGAAACAGACGAAAACAGTCAGGTAAGTGGTGGAGTAGCTCCCGGATTCAAGAAATATGTACCGGGAGTGGAAAGCGCCACACGTACAACCTTCCTTTTCGAAAGCGAAAAATTCTATACGGAAGAAAAGGCTCTTGTAACCGGTATGCTGGTTTTGGCGGATACTGCATTCTTCGATGTCTTCGACCGTAAGATTCTGGCAGGAAACCCGAAGGAAGTATTGGCTCAGAAATTCAACATTATGGTAAGCCGTTCGTTTGCCGAAAAGATGGGAGGCATTGACAAGGCAGTAGGAAAGATTATTTACAACGAAGAAGCACCCAAACTGAAATTTACCATAGGAGGAGTATATGAAGATTTCCCGGAAAACGGAAGTCTGTATTACGACATCCTGCTTTCAATGGAAACTTATCCAAAGGAAAGTACAGACAACTGGCTCGGAAATGACCGATACAAAGGATACGTAAAACTTGAAGAAGGTGTTACACCCGAATCCCTCGACCCTGCCATACGCAAGATGATGGACAAGAACCTGCCTATGGAGGAACTGAAAAACAGCGGATACAAGATATGGTGCGTACTCAGTCCGTTCCATAAGCTTCATACATCCGAACCGTACGTAAGGAATCTTATAATCATCCTTTCCGTAGTTTCGTTTGTACTGGTTCTGATATCACTGATGAACTATATGCTTATATCCATATCGGAAATGGTGAAACGTTCTAAGGAAATTGGCATCCACAAATGCTATGGTGCTGAAGGAACAAACATATACGGTATGCTGATAAAAGAGACATCAGTTTATCTGTTCTTTTCACTGCTTCTGGCATTCCTGATGATATTGGGATTCAGACAGACAATAGAATATCTGCTTGGAGTCAGTTTGGAGGCTCTATTCATAAAAGAGACGATGATTATACTCTGTGGAGTGATACTGGTGTTGTTCCTGGTTTCGGCTTTGCTTCCGGGATATCTTTACAACAAGATTCCGGTAAGCGTGGCGTTCATGAACTACAAGGAGAACAAAAGGAAATGGAAACTCTGTCTGTTGTTCATCCAGTTTATCATAAACGTGTTCCTCCTGAGTTTTGTTTTCATCATTGCCGCTCAGTACGACAAGGCTCTGAATGATGATCCGGGATATAATTACGACAACGTGTTATATTATAATGTCAGAGGAGTAGATAACATACAGGCATCAAGAAGCGTGGAAGTAATATCATCCCTACCCGAAGTAATTGACGTGGAGAGGGCATACACTCTTCCATTCGACTATTGCTCGGGAAACAATGTATATCTCCCCGGTGGCGACAGCGAACTTTTCAACATAGCCGACCAGTATGCCGGCACAGAAGGTTTCTTCGAGTTCTTTGACATTCCAATAATTGAAGGACGTGTGCCTGCCACAGAAAACGAGATTGCCGTCAGCCGCAGCTTCGTGGAAAAGATGAAAGAGTTTACAGACTGGAACGACGGCCCTATAGGAAAAGGTATTTATCTGACCGAGCATTCAGACTCTTCGGCAATGAACCTTGGAATTCTGACAATCTCGGGAGTTTACGAGGACTACCGTATCGGACTGCTGAACAGAATGGACGAACGTCCGAGCGTACGCTTTACAGGTAAGGCAGATAATGAATATATGCCGTACATACTTATAAAGGTAAAGGACATCAATCCTGAAACAATAAACAGAATTCAGAACAAACTGAGTGAAGTGATTACCGAAAAGGAGATGGAGGTTTTCTCATATGAACAGGTAATGAACAGCATGTATGACGACAACAAGAAGATGAAGAATACCATCCTTGCCGGAAGTATATTCTCCATAGCGATAGCCTTCCTAGGACTCGTGGGATACGTCCGCGATGAAGCACAACGAAGGAGCAAGGAGATTGCCATACGCAAGATTAACGGAGCCACCACGGCAGAAATCCTTTCGCTTTTCGTAGCCGGCATTATGAAATGGCTCGTTGTTGCCTTTATCATAGGCGACGCACTGGCATATTATGTGGCAGGACTCTGGCTGGAACAGTTTGCCGAGAAAGTCTGTCTGTCATTGCTATATTTCCTTGCAGCAGACCTGATAGTGGCTATAATAGTAGTAGCTACTGTGGTAATCTGCAGCCTGAAAATATCGAATGCCAATCCGGTATTGTCACTTAAAAACGAATAAAAGAGACGAGGCTTTTAGATACTAGGGACTAGAGACCAGGAAGCCTAGTACCTAGTCAACTAGTATCTAGTACATGACGACCTTGTCAACTCGTAACTTAAAAACTCAAGAACTCAAACTTAATATGCAAGCACTGAGAAACATAAAATATACTTTAAGAAAATACTTCGTTCCAATGCTTATGAGCCTTATAGGTCTGATTCTGGCATTCAGCGCCTTTATGCTCATATCCGTACAGCTGGACTTTGAAAAGGGATTCGACAGATTCCATCCTGATGCCGGAAACATCTATAGGGTGGATCTTTCGGATAACAATACCATTTTCCGTTCGATACTTCCTCCGGGATTTTCGGACGAAGTGATACGTTCGTCAAGCCATATCGTAGCAGGAACTGTGGTATGTCCGTTCCTTGGCGAGGTATATATCACCACTATGAAAGACGGAGTATCCAGCGGATTCATAGAAACAGCCAATGTGGTGAGTGAAGACTTTTTCAAGGTATTCGGAATAAAGATTGTAGAAGGCGATCCTGCCACACTGTCGAAAAACGAACTGCTTGCCATTCCGCAAAGTACGGCACGCAAAATTTTCGGCAACGAATCCCCCATAGGTAAACAGGTGAAGATTAAGTCCGGTACAGGATTTCTGCGTTCCGACAAATGGACTGTAGGTGCCGTTTACGAGGATTTGCCAGCAAACTCGCAGATACGGAATGAGATATACATGAAGATTCCGGATTTCTTCCTTCAGAACTTCGGGGCAAGCAACTTTGTATGCTATCTTCGTCTTGACGACAGCGAGAATGTTTCTCTGGTGGAAGATGAATTCAACAGCAAGTTTGAGTTTGATAAATACCGTGGTCTCACCCCCATTTATCTCACACCATTAGTTGACGTGTATTTTCAGGAAGAGAAGTCAGACGGACGTGTGTTCCGGAGCGGAAGCATCACACAATACAATGTACTGACCATTATCTCATTCCTCATAATCATTGTAGGCCTGCTGAATTTCACAAATTTCTATACCTCGCTCATTCCGTCAAGACTGAAATCCATCAACACCAGGATAATACTTGGTGAGGACACCCGCACGATACGTATGGAGATAATTCAGGAAACTGTCCTGCTGTCGCTCATAGCATTTGCCGGAGCAGTGATTGCAGTTGTTTTCCTCTCTCCCGCCGTCACGGAAATGGGAATCGTAAACACAGTGTTCAGCTTCGGGAAGAATTCTTCCATCGTAATCATAACACTGCTTCTGGCTCTGTCCGGCGGAATACTTTCAGGAATTTATCCTGCATTCTTCGCCACATCATATACCGGAGAACTTGCAATGAGAGGCAACTTCAACTTAAGTTCTTCTGGTATGAAAATCAAGAAGGCTCTCCTGTGCGTGCAGTATGCCATCTCGTGCTCATTGATTCTGTTCATAGCGGCAATCTATCTGCAAAACAGAATGATGCTTCAGTTCGACCCGAAGTTCGACAAGGACCGTATCGCCATTGCAGGACTGACAAGCGACATAGTGAAGAACAAAGGCGCATGGATAAAGGAAGAACTTCAGAAATATCCTGAAATAGAGAATGTGGCATTCACGTCCGAAAGATTCGGAGCACAGGACACTTATTGCACCGAGGGAATAGAATATAACGGAACAGACATTCCGAGCTTCCTGATATATGTCACTCCTGATTTTCCTGAAGTGATGGGAATAAAGATAACAGAAGGGAAAACATTCCCGAAAACGAGCAAAGGAGAAATTATAGTAAACCGGTATATGAAGGACAATTACGGTGTGGAACTCGGAAATATCCCTTCCATGGAAGCGGAGGCAATAGGTATATGCGACAATGTAAACTTCACGTCCATGCGCAAAAGCCAGAGCGCCGTATGCTTTGTATCTCTACCGGCTGAAAGCGGATATCTGTCGGATATGTTTGTGAGACTCGCTTCCGGATACGACAGAACTGTAGCGGTATCCCACATAAAGGAGATAATCAGCAAAGTGGAACCCGAATATCCTACCGAAGTATTGTTCTACGACAATGTGACTGCCGCACAATATCAGCGTGAGAATTCTTTCGCCAACACGATGCTATGTTTTTCAATAATAGCAATAGTATTGTCACTGGTCGGCGTCTTCTCTATGGTGATATTCGACATTCAGCATAAAAGAAAGGAAATAGCACTGCGCAAAGTGTTCGGAGCAGACTACACCGATGTGCTCTGGCTGGGAAACAAGCCGTACTTCTTTATTGTCCTGGCAGGTTTCATAATCTCAATACCCGTAGCGGTGATAGCAATAAACGAATATCTCCAGGGATTTGCAATGAAAGTAAATGTGTCATGGTGGATATTCCTGCTTGTGTTCCTGTTCATACAGGCGCTTACGGCAGTACTTGTAGCCGTGAGATATAATTCACTTGCACTTGAATCTCCAAACATATCATTGGAGACCGAATAAATAAAAAATCTCTCTAATTAAGCCGCAGGCTACACCTGTTCGTGATGAATGGATGTGTCTGCGGATAATTTTTCAATCAACTGGACAAAATAAACTCCAAAACTTATATTTTTGCACATCAAACAATAAAAGCGAACATGAACAAAGCCAAAATATTAGTAGTAGATGATAATAGCGGAATAAGGGCAGCACTCCAACTGCTACTGCCTAAATACTTCAAGGAAGTAAAGGCTGTGGCATCACCAAACGTCATAAATTCACAGTTAAGAGAATTTATGCCTGACGTGATTTTGCTGGATATGAACTTCCAGTCGTCTGCCAATACCGGAAATGAGGGATTGTACTGGCTTTCGGAAATCAAAAAGACAAGCCCTACTACCGAAGTTGTACTCTTCACCGCGTATGCTGACATATCACTGGCTGTAGAGGGAATGAAGCGCGGAGCATTCGACTTCATTGTAAAACCTTGGGAAAACGAAAAACTGATTTCTGTGCTTGATGCCGCCTACAAGCACAGGGATGTAGGAACAAAAAAGAAAAGCATAAAACCTGCGGTAAGCCAGACTGCAACAATGCACTGGGGCAGCAGTCCGGAAATGAAAAATATATTCCGCACCGTAAACAAAATAGCCTCAACAGATGCAAGCATTCTTATTACGGGAGAAAACGGTACGGGAAAAGATGTGCTTGCGGCAGAAATCCATCGTCTGTCGGACAGAGGAATGAAGCCGATGGTTTGTGTGGATGCTGGAGCGATAACGGAAACATTGTTCGAAAGCGAACTGTTCGGACACGTAAAAGGAGCCTTTACGGATGCGCATACAGACCGAGTGGGGAAAATAGAACAGGCAAACGGCAGTACCCTGTTTCTTGACGAAATAGGAAATATTCCTCTGAATCTGCAGGCCAAGTTGCTCAGGGTTCTTCAGAACAGAACGGTAAGCAAGGTGGGAAGTTCGCAATCAACTCCTGTAGATATCCGTCTCATCTGCGCCACCAACCGCAATCTTGAAGAGATGATACGAAACGGCGAGTTCCGAGAGGACCTCTACTATCGTATCAACACCATGCATCTGCAACTTCCTCCCCTAAGGGAAAGAACTGACGAAATTATCCCTCTGGCAGAAATATTCATAAAGAGATATGCCGAGAAATATCATCGTGAGGTATCGGGCATTTCAAGTGAAGCGGAAAAAGCATTGGTTTCATGCAGGTGGAACGGAAACATCCGCGAACTGCAAAACACGATAGAAAAGGCAGTAATCCTGACCGACGGTACGGAGCTTCAGCTTTCGGACTTCTGTCTGCCTGACAGACAACACACCTATGAAGTTCAGCAAGCATCAGCCTCAGGAGAAGAAACCCTGGAGGAAGTGGAAGAAAGAACCATACGTGCCGCAATGGAAAGATATAACGGCAATCTTACTCATGTGGCAAAATCGCTTAACATAAGCCGCCCTACCCTATATACGAAACTGAAAAAATATAATATATGATTTCGTATGAAAATGTCATATTAATCATTATTGCAACTGCATTAATATCTGCAATAATTTCCGGTATGTACTATGCACGAAGGACACACCGCAAGGTTTCGTACATTCTTGACGCACTGGAAGACAAGGAGACAAACTTCCGTTTTGACGAGAAGAAAGTGCTGTACCGCAGATTAAACAAGACTCTGAACAGAATACGTCTTATTTTCGAAAAGGAAAAGCAGGAAATAAACGAACAGGAACGTTACTACGGCCAGATGCTGGACAGGGTAAAGACAGGTATAGTGGTAGTGGAACTGAACGAGAAATTCAGCGGAAAAGTTTCATACTGCAACTTGGCAGCACTTAATATACTTGGAGTGGCAACGCTGAGCAATATACGCCAATTGGCAAATGTCAGTCTGGAAATACAGGAATGCTTTGAAAACATTTCCGAAGCTAACAACGAGATGCGTGTTTCTTTCTACAACGAAAAGGGACAGACCACACTTTCAGTTTCGTCAACCGAAACATCATTGCAAGGAAAGAATGTAAAGATTATAGTTATAAATGACATAAGCAACGAAATGTCGCGCAACGAAGAGATGTCGTGGAACAAACTTATACGTGTGCTTACGCATGAAATAATGAACACCGTAACTCCAATTGCTTCGCTGAGTCATACACTGTCGATGGATATTACTTCATCTGAAAACAAGCCTGTAAACAGAGAAGAACTCAAATTGGGTCTTGATACAATATCCGAATCGGCCCGCGGACTGATAAAATTTGTTGACACTTACCGTTCGCTGACACGTGTTTCCACACCTGTAAAAAAAGCTTTCTATCTGCAAGAGCTAATTGACAGAGTTACCCAACTGACACGTGAACAAATCAACGCGTCAGGAGCGACTTTAAGTTATATAGAGAAGTCCGACGATATTCTGTTATATGCAGACGAAGACCAGATTTCACAAATATTCATCAACCTGGTAAAGAATGCCCTGCAAGCCAAAGCAAGTAAAATAGAAATCACTGCAGAAATAGACTTTACCGAGTCTGTGGTAATAAATGTTTCGAACAACGGCACCCCTATAAACAAAGAGAACTATGAGGATATTTTCGTTCCGTTCTATACCACAAAGCAGGAAGGAACTGGAGTGGGATTAAGTCTTTCCCGCCAGATAATGCGTCTCCACAACGGAAGTATATCATTGGTGTGCAGCAATGAGAAGAATACGGTTTTCAAATTACAGTTCAAATAAAAAAGTCAGGTGTTTTTTGCCACACCTGACTTCTTTTAATATTTCTATGTATTAAATTATATTACAAATCCCCTTTCTTCAATACTGTACAGCCTTTTGCATCAAGCACTGCCAGACACGCCTTTAGGTCGTTAGGCTTTATCACCACATGTGCCTTGTCATTTTGGGCAAAAGCATACATATATTCTATAAAGATTTTTTCCTCTGCCAGATATTCCAGAATAATAGCAAGAGAACCCGGAGTATTGTCACAACTGAGGCATATAACTTCTGTTGACATTACCGCAAAGTTCTGTTCACGCAATACCTCTACGGCCTTGTCAACATCGGATACTATAAGGCGTAGGATTCCGAAATCTGTTGTCTCAGCCATACTGAAGGCGTGCATGTTTATGCCGTTCTGTCCCAATGTGCGGACTACATCGTTTATTCTTCCTGTCTTGTTTTCCAGGAATACTGATAATTGCTTTATGGTCATAGTGAATGAGTTTTTAAGTTTTTGAGTTCTTTAGTTGACAAGTTGACGAGTTAACAAGTTGACGAGGTTGCCATCAGGATGGAGAGCCTTGTCCCCTTGTAACTGTAGCCTTGTAACATATTTATTTTACACCAACTTACGGTTATCTATCACCCTCTTCGATTTTCCCTGACTGCGGGCTATGCTGTTAGGTTCAACCAACTTGACATCGGCACTGATGGAGAGTACGCTCTTCAGCTTGTCGGCAAGTGATTTTTTCAAGGCAAGCATTGCTCCAATATCATCGCTGAAAAAGTCACGGCGTACCTCAACCTGAATTTCCAGAGAATCAAGATTGCCTTTACGGTCAACAATCAGCATATACTGAGGTTCGAATTCCTTCATTTCGAGGATAACGCTTTCTACCTGCGACGGGAATACGTTGATACCTCGGATGATTAGCATATCATCGCTACGTCCCATGATTGGAGTCATACGCACAGATGTACGTCCGCACGGACATGGAGCGTCAATGAGAGACGTAAGGTCCTTAGTGCGGTAACGGAGCAATGGCATTCCTTCCTTTGTCAGCGTAGTAAAGACAAGTTCACCCTGCTGTCCGTAAGGCAACGGCTGAAGCGTGTTAGGATCGATGATTTCTGGGAAGAAATGGTCCTCATTGATGTGTGACCCGTTCTGTTCCTGACACTCGTATGATACACCCGGTCCCATTATCTCACTCAGACCATAAATGTTGTAACCTTTCAGTCCGAGACGTTCTTCTATTTCCTTACGCATATTTTCTGTCCACGGTTCTGCACCGAAAGCACCGATACGAAGCCCAAGATCATTCTTAGTAAGCCCCATCTTCTCCATCACTTCTGCAAGATACATGGCATACGACGGTGTACATGCTATACCGGTAATCTTCAGGTCGCGGATAAGACGGATGTGTTTTTCTGTATTACCTGTAGATGCAGGTATAACCGTTGCTCCAAGATTTTCCACACCATAGTGTGCTCCCAGACCACCTGTGAAGAGTCCGTAACCGTAACTAACCGAGAATGTATCATCACGCGTAACTCCGTATGCCGTAAGACAGCGTGACATCACTTCTGACCAAATGGCAAGGTCTTTACGTGTATATCCCACAATGGTAGGATTACCGGTTGTACCTGAAGACGCGTGTACACGTACTATCTCCGATGCAGGTGCAGCCTGCAATCCATACGGATAGTTATCGCGCAAGTCCTGCTTGGTTGTGAAAGGGAGTTTCACTATATCGTCTATACTGCGAATATCATCAGGCGACAAGTCCATCTCCTGCATTTTTTTTCTGTAGAACGGGACATTGTGATAGACGTATGTCACCAGTTTCTGAAGTCTTTTCCCCTGCAGCTCGCGCATCTGCTCGCGAGGCATACATTCTTTATTTTCATTCCAAAACATGGGTATTATCTTTAAAGGTTATATTTGTTACTTGTTTTTCTACTGATGGTCTGCCCTGAAGGCTTTCATTCTTTCCTCAAGTACAGGATAAAGTTCATCTCTCATACGTGACGTACATGCACGAACTCCCTGCTGCTCACTTCCTGTTGTTGAGAGGGAAATACTGCTCACCCCGTAATACATCAGTTCTTCGAGCAATTCTCCTCCTGTCATACCAGGATAACCAAGAGTGAAGAAGAAACCGTCGCCTACTTTCTGGTGGACATCATAATCGTAAACGATACTGAATCCGTTGTCAGTAAATATCTGTTTCATCCGGCGTGCGCGACGTTCATACTCGCGTGTATCCTCTACGAAATCTATCACTCCTTCCACCGATTTGTCCAGCATTTCCGCCATGGCATACTGCGTTGTGGCAGTACAGCCGGAAGTTATCATATACATTATGGACGCGATGAATGTAGGGCCGAATATTCCCGAATCCTCATACCGCTCTGCCAGTGCCGGATACTGCTTGTCGAAAAGCTTGTCGGAGATACATGCCAGGGCGATGCGCTGTCCTGCATAGCTGAATATTTTAGAAGCGGAAAGCATAAGGATATAATTGTCGGTATATCTTGCTACAGTCGGCACGTATGGTTCCTGATACGGACGACCGAACGGACTGCGGAAGTCCATACAGAAATATGCCTGGTCTTCCATAACAATACTGTCGTATTTTGTGGCAAGCTCGCCTATGATTTTCAGTTCTTCCTCGTCCAGGCAGAACCATGCGGGATTGTTAGGATTGGAATATACTATTGCGGCAACATCGCCGTCGGCCATCATACTTTCAAGTTTAGCACGAAGAGCCTCACCACGGTAATTGTATATGTCAAATAGTTTCCATTTTATTCCAAGGATACGCAACTGAGATTTCTGAATCGGGAAACCAGGGTCTATAAACAGAACCTTGTCCTTTCCGGGAATACGCTGCGTACACGCTATGAATGCTCCGAATGAACCTGCAACGGAACCTGTGGTAGGCAAACATGCACGAGGCGAAATGTCTATGTTGATAAATGCTTTGATAAATCGCGATGCAGCTTCCTTAAGTTCCTGAACTCCGGCTGCAGCAGGATATTGCGCTCCCAAACCTTTGTCAAGAGCCGCCTTTTCGGCTTCAATACCTATCTTGTTGGCAGGAAGGCCCGGAGATCCCTGGTCCATACGGATGAAAGGAATGCCTGTAAGCTGTTCAAGACGAGATGCAACGAGAAGGACATCGCCTATGGTAGCATTACGGAGGTCGGCAACCTTCATCTCTTTTACTACCTGCTCTACTAATTCTTTACTGAAGACTTTCACGTTGATAATTATTTTTAGGTGACAACTTGTAACTGCAGCCTTGTCAACTGATTCTTTTTAAACTATACTCATATCCGATATTGAATGCACGATGGTTCATCTCCACCACGGCTTCACCCTTCGAACCGAAAATACGCTCTATGCTGTGATAAAGCGTTTCCTTTTCAAGAATGGTGAAAAATGCTGCCGCCGCCCCAAGAAGAATAACATTACCGCATTTTGGCATATTGTTTTCTTTGGCTATAGCATCAATATCAAGCGAAATGACGTTTGGCAGTGAATTCAGCTCTGCCATTACAGACTCAACTTCCGGATAATTCGGGATATTCTTGAACGGAGTAGAAGATGTGATAATCCATCCGTCTTTGGAAAGGAACGGTAAATATCGGAGGGCTTCCATCGGTTCAAGAGAAAGAATCATATCGGCACCACCTAAAGGAATCAAATCGGAAGATATAGGTTTGTCCGACAAACGAAGATTTGACTGTACATCTCCTCCACGCTGACTCATTCCGTGTACTTCGGCCTGTTTTAGTTTAAGTCCACTACGGGTGGCAGCCTCACCTATTATTGTGGCTATTGAGAGGATACCCTGACCTCCCACGCCTGAAAGTATTATATCTGTTTTCATTTTTTTTCGGCTCTTTTCTGTTTCAATTTACGGTTAAGTGTCTGCATACATTCTCTGCGTGGAATAATCACAGATACACCGTTATACTCTATTTCTTCGCGGATGATACGTGTGATTTCATCCATATTCTTTGGCAAAGGCACTACTACACGTACATGCTCCGGTTCTACTCCAAGACCAAGACAGATTGCCTCGAACTTATTTGTTCCTGCAGAATCCTGACCGCCTGTCATGGCTGTAGTAAGATTGTCGGAAATTACTACGACGATATTTGATTTGTCGTTCACAGCATCAAGAAGTCCAGTCATACCGGAATGGGTAAAAGTAGAGTCTCCTATAATTGCGATTGAAGGGAACTGACCTGCATCGGCAGCACCTTTAGCCATAGTGATGGAAGCTCCCATATCAACACAGCTGTGCAAAGCGCGGAATGGAGGAAGAGCTCCAAGAGTATAGCAACCTATATCACCAAATATTTTTGTATCGGCATACTCTGCGGCAACTTTATTAAGAGCATCATAAACATCACGGTGTCCGCATCCGTTACACAGTGCAGGCGGACGTGGTACAACATTCTGTGCAGAAGGATATACCTCTGCGTCATTCAGTCCAAGTCCGGCTTTGATATTATCAGGATTCAATTCCCCTGTACGTGGCAATGCACCACTCAGACGTCCTTTCACAACATATTGGGAAGGAAGCAAGCCGCGAAGTTGCTCTTCCACAAAAGGCTGACCATCTTCCACAACGAGAATCTCCTTACAAGAATTTGCCAAAGAAGTTATTTTGTCCATCGGCAACGGGTATTGTGAAACTTTTACTATAGGATAAGGACATCCGTCAGGATAATTCTCCATTACATAATTATATCCTATACCGCATGCGACAATACCTAAATCCGCTTTTTCAGAAACTATATTATCAATCTTATTAAAAGGGGATTTTTCAGAAAGTTGGCGCAATACCGGCTGAAGTCCGATCACTTCCTTATTGCGGCGACGGGCATTGGCAGGTAAAAGGACCCAGTTGGCAGGCGATGATGACTTACCTGTAGCAGCAACCTCAGACGGGGTATCTTTAACTGCCACATCAGCACGCGAATGTGCCATACGAGTGGTAATCCTCATAAGCACTGGTGTACCCTCGCGTTCTGACATTTCGTATGCATATTGCATCATATCGTAAGCCTCTTGCTGTGATGAAGGTTCAAGTATAGGAATCATCGCAAACTTTCCATAGAATCTTGAATCCTGCTCATTCTGTGATGAGTGCATAGACGGATCGTCGGCAGCAACAACAACCACTCCACCATTCACACCAGTCATGCCGGAATTGACAAAAGCGTCGGCACAAACATTCATACCAACATGCTTCATACAGACCAATGCACGTTTGCCTACATAGCTCACTCCGAGAGCTGCCTCCATAGCAGTTTTCTCATTTGTACACCAGCTGCTGTGTAACTTGCGTTCTTTAGCCAAAGGATGTTCCTGAATATATTCTGTTATTTCTGTTGAAGGTGTACCCGGATAAGCATATACTCCGGATATACCCGCATGTATGGCTCCTAAGGCAATAGCCTGGTCGCCCAAGAGTAATAATTTCTTACTATTTTCCATATTACTTATTATACTAATTCAAAAGAATCGGCATCATTCAATACCGGGAATTTTTTTCGGAATTCTTCCAGTTCCGACATATCAATGTCAGCCACAGCCTCGCAAGCATTACCATCTTCACAAGCTGCCACTACTTTGCCATAAGGGCTTATGACGGCACTTCCACCTATGTAATCACAATCCGGGTCTTTACCGACTCTATTCACCCCAACCACATAGCATTGGTTTTCTATAGCTCTTGCACGCAGCAACAGTTTCCATACTTCCACACGAGGGGTCGGCCAACTTGCCACATAAATGGCTATATCGTAATCGTTTCTGTTCCTGCTCCACACAGGAAAACGCAAATCATAACAAACCTGTAACAGGATTCGTACTCCTCTATAATTGACTATTATGCGCTTAGAACCGGCTGTAAACCTTTTGTGTTCTCCGCCAAATGTAAACAAATGTTTCTTATCATACCAGTCCACAGTACCGCCCGGATGAACAAAATAGAATCTGTTATAGTATTTACCATTATCTTCCAATGCAATACTTCCTGCCATAGCACAGTTTTTCCGCTGTGCAGTACGCTTCATCCATTCCAATGTTCCGGAATTTGATTTTTCAGCAATACCTTCTGGATTTGTACAAAAACCTGTAGAAAACATTTCAGGCAAAACAAATATATCAACTCCTTCATGTCTGTTTATAATTTCATCGGCCTTCTCAATGTTGGCCGAAGGATTGGCCCAAACAATATCTGTTTGTAAAATCACTATCTTCATGCTTTTCAAGTTTAGAACTCGCCAAAGGTAACAATTTAATGATAACTCACAAAAAATTACGACATTTTATTTCTCATACCAAAACAAATGAACATTTTTGACAGTAAAATACAACATAACCCACAACAAAGAACACTGAAAAAAGTGCATAAGTCAGGTTATTTACGCAAAAAGTGACACACATATATAAATATATTGCGAAATGTTTCTTATTTTTGTACCAAAATATAGTTAATATATAAGAAATGAACGTATTAGAACTAAGTGAACAGGAAATTATCAGACGCAATAGTCTGAACGAAATGAGAGCTATGGGCATAGACCCGTATCCTGCAGCAGAGTATGTAACAAACGCATTTTCTACTGATATAAAAGATGAATTCAAGGATGATGAGGCAGAACCTCGCATGGTTTCTGTAGCCGGACGTATAATGTCACGCCGTGTAATGGGCAAAGCGTCTTTTATCGAGTTACAGGATTCTAAAGGACGTATCCAAGTATATATCACTCGCGATGACATCTGCCCTGATGAGAATAAGGATTTATACAATGTAGTTTTCAAACGTTTACTTGACTTGGGTGACTTTGTTGGTATAGAAGGTTTCGTTTTCCGCACTCAAATGGGCGAAATTTCAATACATGCAAAGAAACTTACAGTTCTTTCAAAATCTATCAAGCCTCTCCCAATCGTAAAATACAAGGATGGAGTGGCATACGACAAGTTCGAAGATCCTGAACTCCGTTACCGTCAGCGCTATGTTGACCTTGTAGTAAACGACGGAGTGAAAGATATATTCCTGAAGCGCAACAAGGTTTACAATTCTATGCGCGAATACTTCAACTCGAAAGGTTACATCGAAGTAGAGACTCCTATTCTGCAAGCCATCGCAGGTGGTGCGGCAGCACGTCCGTTCATCACTCACCACAATGCGCTCGACATTCCTTTGTACATGCGTATCGCCAGCGAGCTTTATCTGAAACGTCTTATCGTAGGTGGTTTCGAAGGTGTATATGAAATCGGTAAAAATTTCCGTAACGAAGGTATGGACCGTACTCACAATCCGGAATTCACTTGTATGGAAATCTATGTGGCATACAAGGACTACAACTGGATGATGAAGTTTACTGAAAACATGATTGAAAAAATCTGTCTTGACGTAAACGGTACTACAGAAGTAAAAGTAGGCGACAATGTAATCAACTTCAAGGCTCCATTCAAGCGTGTTACTATGCTTGATTCTATCAAGGAATTCACAGGCTACGACCTTACAGGAATGAACGAAGACCAGATTCGTGAAGTTTGCAAGAAACTCAATATGGAAATTGACGACACTATGGGCAAGGGCAAGCTTATCGACGAAATCTTCGGCGAATTCTGCGAAGGCAACTACATACAGCCAACATTCATTACCGACTACCCTATCGAGATGTCACCGCTTACTAAACGTCACCGCAACAATCCTGAACTGACAGAACGTTTTGAGCTTATGGTAAACGGTAAAGAGCTTTGTAACGCTTACTCAGAGCTTAACGACCCTATAGATCAGCTTGAACGTTTCGAAGAACAAATGAGACTTAGCGAAAAGGGGGACGACGAAGCAATGATTATCGACAAGGACTTCGTTCGCGCACTTGAATACGGTATGCCTCCTACTTCAGGTATGGGTATCGGTATGGACCGTCTTGTAATGCTTATGACAGGTCAGAGTACAATTCAGGAAGTATTGTTCTTCCCTCAAATGAGACCGGAAAAGGTTATTCCTAAAGATGCTCCTGCAAAATTCATGGAGATTGGTGTTCCTGAAGAATGGGTTGCACTAATCCAAAAAGCCGGATACAATCTCGTTGCAGACATGAAAGATGTAAACCCTCAGAAACTTCACATGGACATCTGCGGAGTAAACAAGAAATACAAACTGGAACTGAAAAATCCGACAGTTGACGAAGTCAGCAACTGGATACAAAATATAAAATAAGTATTTAAACAATAATCAAAGTGAAATTCCCTGGTAAAATAGCTATTATGGGAGGAGGTAGCTGGGCTACGGCTATCGCAAAGATTATTCTTACCCAAACCGAATCAATAAACTGGTATATGCGCAGAGACGACAGAATTGAAGATTTCAAACGTCTCGGACATAATCCGGCTTATTTGACCAGCGTGCGCTTCAATGTTAAGAATATCAACTTTTCATCAGATATAAATAAGGTAGTAAGGGAATCGGATACACTGATTTTCGTGACACCTTCGCCTTATCTTAAGAGCCATCTGAAAAAGCTAAAAACCAAGATTAAAGATAAGTTCATCGTTACTGCCATAAAAGGTATAGTACCAGATGAGAATCTTATTGTTTCCGATTATTTCAATAAAGTATATGGAGTTCCTGAAGAAAATATCGCAGTATTAGCCGGTCCTTGTCACGCAGAAGAAGTGGCATTGGAACGTCTTTCTTACCTTACCGTAGGATGTAAAGACATTGAAAAGGCTAAAATGTTTGCACAACAACTGACAGGACACTACATAAAAACTTCAGTAAATACAGATGTGGCAGGTATCGAATACGCCTCTGTATTGAAAAATGTTTATGCTATCGCCGCTGGTATTTGCAGCGGACTGAAATATGGAGACAACTTCCAGGCTGTACTCATTTCAAATGCGATACAAGAAATGAACCGTTTCCTGAATACTGTACACCCTGTGGACAGATGTACAAACGATTCAGCCTATTTAGGTGATTTGCTTGTAACAAGCTATTCTAATTTCAGCCGTAACAGAGTCTTCGGAACTATGATTGGAAAAGGATACTCTGTAAAAAGCGCACAAATAGAAATGGAAATGATAGCTGAAGGGTATTATGGCACAAAATGTATAAAGGAATTAAATAAACATCTGCATGTTAATATGCCTATTGTAGATGCAGTTTATAATATCCTTTACGAACGTATAACGCCAATGATAGAAATTAAGCTTTTAACAGACTCATTCAGATAAACTTGTGAATATGGAAAATATTAAATTGAACATTGAAAATTCTGTCAGCTTCATGGCAGAAGGTAAACTGGCAGCTTACGAGCCAGTAGTTAAGACATGTATGGAAACCCTTGAAAAAGGAACAGGACTTGGAAACGACTTCCTGGGATGGTTACATCTTCCATCTTCTATAACTAAAGAACATATCGAAGACATCAAAGCTACAGCTAAAGTTCTTCGTGAAAATTGCGAAGTAGTGGTTGTTGCCGGTATCGGTGGTAGTTACCTTGGAGCACGTGCTGTTATTGAAGCAATGTCTGACAGCTTCCAGTGGCTAAAAGAAAAGAAAGAGGGAGAACCAACTATTGTTTTTGCAGGACACAACATCGGCGAAGATTATCTTTACGAATTGACAAGCTTCCTGAAAGACAAAAAATTTGGTGTAATCAACATATCTAAATCAGGAACAACAACTGAAACAGCTCTTGCTTTCCGTCTTCTTAAGAAACAGTGTGAAGACCAGCGTGGTAAAGAAATGGCACGCAAGGTTATCGTAGCCGTTACAGATGCAAAGAAAGGCGCTGCACGCGTAACAGCCGACAACGAAGGTTACAAATCATTCATTATTCCTGACAATGTAGGCGGACGTTTTTCTGTACTTACTCCTGTTGGTCTGCTTCCAATAGCAGTTGCAGGTATAGACATCGAAAAGCTTGTTGAGGGCGCACGCAAAATGGAAGAAGTTTGCGCAAACGAAAACTTATACGAAAACCCTGCCGCTCTTTATGCCGCTACACGTAACGAGCTTTATCGCAACGGAAAGAAAATTGAAATTTTGGTTAACTATCAACCAAAACTTCATTACTTCAACGAATGGTGGAAACAGCTTTACGGCGAATCAGAAGGTAAAGACGGCAAAGGTATATACCCAAGCTCTGTTGATTTCTCAACAGACCTTCACTCTATGGGACAGTGGATTCAGGAAGGCGAACGTACTATCTACGAAACTGTAATCTCTATCGAAACTCCTAATCACGAGTTACGTGTTCCTACAGACGAACAGAATCTTGACGGATTGAACTTCCTTGCCGGCAAGAGAGTTGACGAAGTAAACAAGATGGCTGAACTCGGAACTCAGTTGGCACACGTTGACGGTGGTGTTCCTAACATGAGAGTTTCTGTTCCTGCATTGAACGAATACTATATCGGACAGTTGATATACTTCTTCGAAAAAGCTTGCGGTATCAGCGGATATATACTTGATGTAAACCCATTCAACCAGCCAGGAGTTGAAGCATACAAGAAAAATATGTTTGCTCTCCTCAATAAGCCAGGTTATGAAAAAGAATCTGAGGCAATCCAAGCTCGTTTGAAGAAATAATATACACTCAAAGAATACAATAAAACAAAAAGACACAAGGCACGTATTACTCACATGGTAGTACGTGCCTTTAAACAATTAAAGCATCAGGAATGTTTGAAAAAGCAATAAAGAATTATTTAGAAGAAAAAGGATACAACAAAATAAACTTAAAGGCTGTACTGTTCGACATGGATGGTGTACTGTTTGACTCAATGAAGAATCATGCAAAAGCATGGAACAAAGCCATGTCCATTTATGGAATGAATCTTAGCGAAGAAGAAGCCTTTATGCACGAAGGACGTACGGGAGCAAGCACAATTAATATTGTATGTACCCGAGAAAGAGGATACAACGCCAGCGAAGAAGAAATAAAGAAAATATACCAGACTAAAAGCGAAATATTCAACAGTCTTCCAAAGGCTGAGCCTATGCCGGGCGCATATACACTGTTGCGCAACATCAAAGATTCCGGATTACAGCCGGTATTGGTTACAGGATCAGGACAATTGTCTCTTTTGGACAACCTCAATCATCATTTCCCCGGAATTTTTCAAAAAGAATTCATGGTTACAGCTTTTGATGTAAAATACGGAAAGCCAAATCCAGAACCATACCTTATGGGATTAAAGAAAGCCGGCATAGAAGCCAACGAAGCTATAGTTGTAGAAAATGCTCCATTAGGGGTTAAGGCAGGAGTTGCAGCAGGAATATTCACTATTGCCGTAAATACAGGTCCACTACCAGATTCGGCTTTACTCGACGAAGAAGCCAACCTTTTGTTCGGCTCAATGCTTGAATTATCCGAAAAATGGGATTCAGTAAAAAACGAAATGTGCAGATAAACAAAAAACAGTCAAGCTTCATCTTAGCCTGACTGTTTTGATTTTTATATATTCAATATCTTCAAATTACAAACAAATTACTTCTCGACAACAATGCTGAACCTACAGCATTAGCCTTATCCTTTAGTTCAGATAGCACAATATCAGAGTCACGGTACATCATATTAAGAGTATGTTTTCTTATGGCTGATATTACGGGATGAAGAAGATAATCACCTACTCTTGACAAATCACCTCCAATAATTACCTGTTCAGGATTGAAGATGTTAATCAGTCCACCAATATGACGACCAAGTTTCTGGCCTATCTCCTCCACTAATTCTATAGCAAGGACATCTTCTCTTTCTACAGCATTGAAAATATCATCAAGTTGAATTTCGTCAATTGATTTTTCTTTCAGAATAACTGAGCTTTCACCTTTCTTCAATCGCTCAATGAATTTACGGTATAATGCAGAACATGAGACCTCAGTCTCAATACATCCTTTCTTTCCACAATGACATATCTGCTGGTTATCATATCCAAAATTATGTCCAAACTCACCCGCAAATCCCGACATACCATTATATAACTTTCCATCAATAATTATACCCATTCCCAAACCCCAGCTTAAGTTTATGAAAATGAGATTCTTCGGACACTTAACAGAATGCATCATATACTCTCCGTATGCACTTGTCCTGCTATCATTGTCAACACATGCGTTAATACCAATCCTGTCAGTCAGCATTTCACTAATAGGAGTCTGGGCAAAATTGAATGTTCCATAACTGCATCCGGTCTGAGGATTTACTCGTCCGTGCAATCCCACACAAATATTAAGATACTTTTCTTTATTATATGGCAATGAATCAATGTATGAACGTATCTCATCACACATTTTATCCATACACTCTACAGTATTTTCCCGTTTAAAAGGAATCCTCGTTTTGTAATCCAATATTTCTCCCCTGAAGTTAACCACACAAAAACTCAAATAGTTTAATGCAGCCTCAACACCCAAAAAATACCCCGCTTCAGGGTTTAATCCATATAAATTAGGGTGCCTTCCTCCGTTAGTCTCCAGTTTACCATTATCATTGACATAGCCGTCATCACACATTTCATCAATCAGTTTGGTAATCGTAGGAATACTTAAATCCATGTCTTTAGAAAGGTCAGTAATCGTAGCATCCCCATTATAAATGAAATGAGTAATGATGCGACGCTTCATCGTTGCACTTTTCGTGCTTTTCTGAATTTCATCCAATAGCTTCCGTCCCATATTTATATTTTTATAGTATATGTCGCAAAAATAATAATTTTTTTAATATCACGCCAACAAAAAACCTTTTTTTTTATTTGTCTTTCTAATTAATGATAGGTATCTTTGCATAGTTATCAATAAAAATCATTTATAATAAGCATATAGTTAACTTATATATAAACTAATAAAATCAAAAAATCATGAGAGTCATTATTGAACCAGATTATCAGGCAATCTCTAACTGGGCTGCCAATTACGTAGCAAACAAGATTAATGCTGCCAATCCAACAAAAGAAAAACCTTTCATTCTTGGTCTTCCTACAGGTTCATCTCCTCTTGGAATGTATAAAGCACTTATTGAGCTTAACAAACAAGGTAAAGTATCGTTCAAGAATGTAGTTACATTCAACATGGATGAATACGTCGGCTTGCCTGAATCACATCCGGAAAGCTATCACTCATTCATGTACAACAATTTCTTCAACCATATAGATATCTGTAAAGAAAACATCCACATCCTAAACGGTAACGCGGCCGATCTGGAAGCCGAATGTGCAAATTATGAGAAAGAAATTGAAAAATTCGGAGGTATTGATCTGTTCCTTGGCGGTATAGGTCCTGACGGACACATCGCATTCAACGAACCAGGCTCGTCTCTTTCTTCGCGTACACGAGTAAAGACTCTTACTACAGACACTATTATTGCCAATTCACGTTTCTTCGACAATGACGTGAACAAAGTTCCTAAAACAGCTCTTACTGTAGGTGTGGGCACAGTGCTTGCCGCCAAAGAGGTACTTATAATCTGCAACGGACACAATAAGGCACGCGCATTACAGCATGCCGTTGAAGGTGGAATAACACAGATGTGGACTATTAGCGCGCTTCAGATGCACCAGCATGGCATTATAGTTTGCGATGAAGCAGCTACTGACGAACTTAAAGTAGGAACATACAAGTACTTTAAGGATATTGAAAAAAACAATATTTAATACTATAATCCAGAGTTATTATGCGAACAAATCTTTCATCGCAAATATCGCTAAAAAATGTATCTACCCGCTACTATAAGCCAGGTAATGCTGTAGAACGCTCTGTAATTACTCGTTTCGAAAAGATAAATACGAATATTTTCGAATCGATGGACGAAGGTACAAAGCACATAGCAAACGAAATAATAGCAAAGATACAGGACAGACAGCGTGAAGGCAAATTCTGTACAATAGCCATTGGTACAGGTTCGTCACTAAGACCGCTGTTCTCCGAGTTGATTCGCCGTCATAAAGACGAAGGCGTAAGCTTCAGAAATGTAATATTGTTCAATCTGTATGAATTCTATCCGGTTAATGAAGGTGCCGGAAGTACATTCAGTCATCTGATGAAAATGTTCATCTCGCAAGTTGACATAGACAGACAAAACATTTTCACAATGGAAGGCAGCATCCCGCAGGATGCAATAATAGACCATTGCCGATTATACGAACAGAGAATCCAGACATTCGGGGGTATAGACATCGCTGTCCTCGGTATAGGAAGAAGAGGTATAATAGGAATGAACGAACCTGGTTCACAGGCAAGCTCGACAACACGTCTTATCTTGCTTGACAATACATCACGAAGTGAGGCATCGCGCAATCTTGGAGTGGATAATCTTCCTCCTTGCTCTATAACCATGGGAATAAAAACAATTCTTAGCGCAAGAAAAGTATTCCTGCTTGCTTGGGGAGAAGACAAAGCAGAAATTATCCGTAAGACAGTAGAAGAAAAAGTCTCAGACACACTGCCTGCTTCATACCTGCAAATGCATACCAACGCTGAAGTCTGTACAGACCTTGCCGCTGCAGCATATCTTACAAGAATACAGCGTCCATGGCTGGTTACCAACTGCGAATGGAACAACAAACTTATCAGAAGTGCCATTGTGTGGCTATGCCAGACGTTGGGAAAACCGATACTTAAACTTACAAACAAAGATTATAACGAGAATGGACTGAGCGAACTACTTGCTCTTTACGGTTCTGCATACAACGTAAACATAAAGGTATTCAACGACCTTCAGCACACTATAACAGGATGGCCCGGCGGCAAACCTAATGCCGACGATACTTATCGTCCTGAAAGAGCCAAACCGTTCCCGAAGAGAGTCATTGTATTCTCGCCACACCCTGATGATGATGTCATATCAATGGGAGGTACACTAAGAAGACTTGTACAACAAGGACATGAAGTACACGTGGCATACCAGACTTCCGGAAATATTGCTGTTGGCGATGAAGAAGTTGTAAGATTTATGCACTTCATCAATGGTTTCAACCAATTGTTCGACGATAACCAGAACCAGACTATCCGCGACAAGTATGCCGAAATCAAGAAATTCCTTTTCGAAAAGAAAGAAGGAGATATTGATTCAAGAGACATCCTTACAATAAAAGGCCTTATCCGCAGAGGTGAAGCACGTACGGCATGTACATACAACAACATTCCTTTGTCAAGATGTCACTTCCTTGACCTTCCTTTCTACGAAACAGGAAAAATAGAAAAGAACCCTATCAGTCTGCCCGACGTAGAAATCGTACTAAAACTGCTGAGAGAAGTCAAGCCTCACCAGATATATGTTGCAGGAGACCTGGCCGACCCTCACGGTACTCACAGAGTATGTACAGACGCTGTATTCGCAGCCATAGACGAAGAGAAGAATGCTGGTGCCGAATGGCTCAACGAATGCCGAATATGGATGTATCGTGGAGCATGGGCTGAATGGGAAATCGAAAACATAGAAATGGCTGTTCCATTGAGCCCTGAAGAACTCCGTGCTAAACGAAACTCTATTCTCAAACATCAGTCACAGATGGAAAGCGCTCCATTCCTTGGCAACGACGAACGTCTGTTCTGGCAAAGAAGTGAAGACCGTAACCGCGGTACAGCACTACTCTACGACGGATTGGGACTGGCATGTTACGAAGCAATGGAAGCATTCGTGGAATACAAGCCTCTATAAAAAGATTTAAAAGTCAGTCAAATAAAATCCTGTAAGGCTTTAAATACCGCTTTGCAGGATTTTTTCTTTATAAGGTAAATTATACGATATCATATCCTTACCTATAATCAACTAACAAAAATCACAATTATGTTCAGACATCTATTTCTTTCATTAAGTTTGGCATCTGTATGCCTGCTTTCAACCGGTTGCAACAACGAAAAGCATTTCATTAATGACTCAGATTACAGGACACGCGTGGAAAATGATTTTGCCGAGAAAAAGTCCATACTTAAAAATGGAAATCTGTTCAGTGTATTCAGCAATGAAATGACTGCTCAGGAAAAAGAAGCGCTCCAGTTTTTGTATGCCTATATGCCCATAAGCGACATTGCCGACAATTCCGGAGAATACTTTCTAAATAATGTACGACTGTCTTTCAACATAAGAGACGCATCATCATGGGGAAAGAATATTCCGGACGACATATTCAGACATTTTGTACTTCCAATAAGAATAAACAACGAGAATCTTGATAACTCGCGCGAGTATATACAAAACGAGCTGTGGCCAAGAGTAAAAAATCTGTCAATGCTGGACGCGGTATTGGAAGCCAACCACTGGTGTCACGAAAAAGCTTCATATACACCTTCCGACATCCGTACAAGCTCACCTCTTGCAACAATAAAGACAGCATACGGAAGATGTGGCGAAGAATCGACATTGCTGGTGGCAACACTTCGGGCCATAGGTATTCCTGCACGTCAGGTATATACTCCAAGATGGGCACACACTGACGACAACCATGCATGGGTAGAAGCATGGGTTGACGGGAAATGGTATTTCCTCGGTGCGTGCGAGCCTGAACCTGTACTTAACTTGGGGTGGTTCAATTCGCCAGCAAGCAGAGGCATGCTCATGCACACAAAGGTGTTCGGAGCGTATAGCGGAAAAGAGGAAACAATGTTACAGACAGCCAACTATACCGAAATAAACATCATTGAAAACTATGCCGACAAAGCATCAGTAACTGTAACCGTAAAAGATGAAAACGGAAACACTGTAGAAAATGCAAACGTTGAATTCAAAATATACAATTATGCCGAATTCTTTACAGTGTATAAACAGAAAAGCAATGCCCAAGGACAGGTCTCACTCTCAGCCGGTTTGGGAGACATGGTGGTATTTGCCTCACACAACGACAAGTTCGGCATCAGAAAAATTTCATTCGGCAAAGAAAAGGCTGTGGACATCACTTTAGGTCACAATGTGAACGAAGCCTACACCGAAAACTTAAACATAATCCCTCCTGCCGAAAACGCAAAAATACCAGCTGTAAGTGAAGAACAGCGTATCGAAAACGACATAAGACTGCATCAGGAAGATTCAATCAGAAATGCCTACATAGGAACATTCCCCGATAAGGACGAAATAGAGCAGTTTGCCCGGGCTAACAAACTTGAATACGAATCAGTAGAGCCTTTCATCACAAAATCAAGGGGTAACTACAAAGACATTATGACGTTCCTGGGCAACGCGTCGAAAAACGAAATGAGTAAAAGGGCAATAGAGTTATTACAAACCATCACAGATAAGGATTTGAGAGACACTCCTTGCAAGGTACTTGAAGACCATTTATACAATACTCAACAGGAAGCAAAGGCCGAATATGTTCTCTGCCCTCGAGTAGAAAACGAATTACTCACACCATACCGCTCGTTCCTCAAAAAAGAAATTCCACAGGAACTACAGAAACAGTTTACTGAAAATCCTCAATCGCTGGTTGCATGGTGTTCGGACAGCATTACAGTAAGGAACGACTTGAACAAAGGCTCTGTCCCTACATCACCTATTGGCACATGGAAAAGCAGGATTGTTGATTCGCTGTCACGCGAAATATTCTTTGTCGCAGCTGCCAGAAGCCTTAACATAGAAGCCTGGAAAGACCCTGTTACAGGAAACGTATATTATATGAATAACGGAAAGGAACAACAGGTAAATTTCGACGTTATAGAGAAATCAGAAACCGCAGAAGGAACATTGAAGGCCATCTATAAGGCTATTCCACGACTGGACAACCCGAAATATTACACACATTTCACTATATCCAAGTATGAAGACGGCAGTTTCAAACTTTTGAACTATCCTGAAGACACCACATGGGATTCGTTACTAAAGAACGGAGAAAAACTTGAAGAAGGATATTACATGCTTGTAACTGGCAGTCGCGTTGCGGATGGTGGGGTAATGAGCAATGTCACATTCTTCACTATTGAAGGCGGCAAAGAAACAAAAATAGAATTTGTAATGCGCGACAATACTGAGGAAATCAGAATCATCGGCAATTTCAACTCAGAACTGAAATACACCGATGTCAAGACAAAATCGGAAACATCTATTCTTTCAACAACAGGAAGAGGATATTTCGTTGTCGGCATACTCGGTACAGGTCAGGAGCCAACAAACCACGCGCTGAAAGACATTGAAATCAAAAAGGAAGAACTGGAAAAATGGGGACGCAAAATGATATTGTTATTCCCTGACGAGAAATCATACAATAAATTCTCTCCTACCGATTTTCCAAATCTTCCTTCCAATATCGTTTACGGTATCGACACCAACAATGCAATACGTAACGAGATTTCACAGAACATGAAGCTGTCCAACGGCGGAAACCTTCCTATATTCATTATCGGTGATACATTCAACCGGGTTGTATTCCAGATAGACGGCTACACAATAGGTACAGGCGAACAGTTGGTTAAAACTATAAACGGTCTGTAAGCGCATTAATTGTATTACGTACACGGGCGGCGGTAGTAACCGGAGTGATATATTCATCTACCGTCACCGTTCCTCCCATAGATAAGGCCGGGTTGCGATACCGCATCCGGCTTTCTTTATTTTCACGTGCAGAGAAATGAAATTCATGTGCTCCGGTTTTTTCAGCCAAGCCAAGTATATTATTCTCATTCACTCCACATCCAAGCATTATTATAATCCTGTCGCCGGCCTGCCTTACAAGTGCGGCAAGCAGGTCGGCTCCTTCATGTGCAGTAGGCTGCTGACCAGAAGTAAGAATTCTCGATACCCCCATACCGATAAGTTTCTCCATAACCTGCCCGGGGTTTCGCACATAGTCAAAAGCACGGTGAAATGTTATACTCATACCCTCAGAAGCTTTTACAAGACGTTCCATAGCCTCGACATCAAGCTCCGCTTCCGGAGTCAGACACCCGAAAACCACTCCATCAGCCCCAGCTTCCTTTACGGCACGTATATCCTCTTCCATAATATCCAGCTCCAACGGAGTATATACAAAATCTCCTCCACGCGGACGTATTATAACATGCAGTTTAATATCCAACAGACGACGCGCCAGCTTTACTTCTCCTATAGAAGGAGTAGTTCCGCCTTCAGGCATCGAAGCACACAATTCCACACGATTAGCTCCACCCTCCTGAGCCGCAAGACAACTCTCAACAGAGTTGGCACAAATTTCAAATATATATCCCATAAATCAAATTATATCTGCCTGTTTGCACATCACAAGTTCATTACGCATAATAGCATACTGCCATATCCAAAGATATAGTAAGTTTTTAAAACATCATGCATTTCAGCCATTATTCAAACGATATTTTGTAATCATTCACACATCTTTATGAGCCCGCAAAGTTTGGTGCCGACTATAGTGAGCAGCATTGCCGACTATAGTGGGCAGCATTGCCGACTATGGTCAGCAGCACTGCCGACGATGGTCAGCACCAAGAATCGAAAGTTTTTTCAATATCTATATTTAAATTACAACTGTATCCGGCTCAAGTGTTCTGTATTTATCACGAATATCCTCGTAAGCGGTACCGGAATATAAAAGACAGAGTGGCTGACTTATTTGAAAACAAACAAGTCGGCCACTCATCTTTTGTACGCCCATGGGGAGTCGAACCCCAATCGATGGAACCGGAATCCAGTATTCTATCCATTGAACTATGAGCGCATAATATTTGCTTTCCGCAAATCGGATACAAAAATAATAAGTTTATCCGAATTAAGAAACAAACTTATAAGAAAATACCACCATTATGTCCCGACGCAGAAGTAACTTTATGACAATATTCAATACTTTTCAATAAAATCACAAGCTTTTTGACAAGTTTTCGGTAAATACGATTGCACATTTACAAAATATATCTATCTTTGCCAACAAAACTAATACCACTAAATCATGAGTTACTTAATAAAACCTGCCAACTATAAAGCCCTGCTTGATATGAAACAGACAGAGCTTGGCATTAAACAAATAAAAGAATTTTTCCAGCAAAACTTGTCTTCGGAACTCAGACTACGCCGTGTAACTGCCCCTTTGTTCGTCCTTAAGGGTATGGGTATAAACGACGACCTGAACGGAGTGGAACGTGCAGTATCATTCCCTATCAAAGATTTGGGAGACCAACAAGCTGAAGTTGTGCATTCGCTTGCCAAATGGAAAAGAATGACACTTGCCGACTATAACATAGGTCCGGGTTATGGTATATATACAGATATGAACGCAATCCGTGCTGACGAAGAATTAGGAAACTTACACTCACTTTATGTTGACCAGTGGGACTGGGAAAGAACTATCACACCGGAACAGAGAAATATTGATTTTCTGAAAAGCATTGTCACCAGAATATATTCGGCAATGAGACGCACAGAATATATGGTATGCGAAATGTACCCACAGATTAAATCATTCCTCGCACACGACATACAGTTCATACACTCGGAAGAACTTCTGCAGATGTATCCGGACAAGACTCCAAAAGAGCGCGAAGACCTTATAACAAAGAAATACGGTGCCGTATTTATAATAGGTATAGGATGCAATCTGAGCAATGGAAAGCCTCATGACCTTCGTGCTCCGGACTATGATGACTATACCACAATAGATCCCGCAACAGGTTTACCAGGACTGAATGGCGACCTTATGGTATGGAACGACGTTTTGGGACGCGCCATTGAACTTTCGTCAATGGGTATCCGTGTAGATAAGGAAGCATTGTTACGCCAGTTGGAACTCTCCGGAAAAGAAGAAAGAAAGGAACTGTATTTCCACAAAAGGCTGTTGAACGGTTCTCTTCCTCTCAGTATCGGTGGAGGTATCGGACAGTCACGTCTGTGTATGCTATACCTCAAAAAGGCTCATATAGGAGAAATACAGGCAAGCATCTGGCCGGAAAGCATGCGTAAAGAATGCGAAGAATGCGGTATGACACTTATCTAAGGCAACTAAACGAGAATATTAATTATACATGCAACGGAGTTCGCACACCGTCCTGGAGTGATGAATTCCGTTGCTTTTTTATTTTTAAAATGTTACCTTTGCCGATATATAAAAAACACTCAATATCCAAACAATGAACGTACAGATAGAAGAATCATGGAAAAAGGCATTGACGCCTGAATTCTCTAAAGATTATTTTATACAGCTTACAGACTTCGTAAGAAAGGAATACCACGAAACAACGGTTTATCCTCCGGGAAAGCTCATTTTCAATGCATTCAATCTTTGCCCATTCGATAATGTAAAGGTAGTAATAATAGGTCAGGACCCATATCACGGTCCGGGACAGGCACACGGATTATGCTTTTCCGTAAACGACGGAATCCAGCCTCCACCATCGCTTGTAAATATATTCAAGGAAATAAGCAGCGACCTGGGAAAGCCTGTTCCACAAAGCGGCAACCTCACAAGATGGGCAGAGCAAGGGGTACTTCTCCTTAACGCCACACTAACAGTAAGGGCACACCAGGCAGGTTCACATCAGCGAAGAGGATGGGAAGAATTTACAGATGCTGTTATCAGGAAGCTGGCCGAAGAAAAAAGCAATCTTGTATTCATACTATGGGGAGCGTATGCCCAAAAGAAAGGAGCGTTCATAGACAGAAACAAACATCTTGTACTTACATCAGTACATCCGTCGCCACTATCCGCACACAACGGTTTTTTCGGCAATCATCACTTCAGCCTTGCCAATGACTATCTTGTAAAACACGGGAAAACAGCCATTGACTGGTAAGTCATGATATTAATACCACGTTACCGCACTACCGGTATTGCTTCGCTGATCCCATTTAAGGGCATCGGTAAGCATGCTGGAGTTGGCGCGTATCGTGAAGTTATACGAAGTGTAAGGACCGAACACCAATCCGCAGCTCATGTTAAAGCAGTGAAGGTCACGCGTAATGTTCAATGTTGTCATTGACAGTTCCTTAGTAGTAAAGTCATATCCTGTAGAATAATTCATATTCCAACGGCTACCAATCTTAAAGTTACCAGAAATATTCAGCGAATGAGTAAGTTTATACGGATAACGCATGGTTTTTATATTAATTTTCTTCTTATCCGAATTATCCTCACGAATACTGTAACTGTAACTCAAACTTATACTCCATGGGAACTTGAATGCCATATATCCGTCTGAGCCGACTGAAGCGGCCTCCGTTTTCCTCATATTGGAATTGTTCTGTTGCTGTTCCTCGGTATTTTCTTCAGTATTCTCATCCTCATTATTCTCCTCACCGTTCTTTTTGTCACCTTTCTCTTCCTTCTTTCCGAACAGTTTCTTGAACGTATCATTATTAAGCGTATAAGAGAAAGAGCCGCTATATCCCTGGAATCGTCCGAAACGTCCATACGACCATTCTGTACGATCGCCTACTACAACATTACCGTTTTTATCAAACTCGTAAGCGTAAGTAGCAAACGAAGCATTCATATTGAAAGTATAGCTTTTTGTCAGTTTCAGACGAACATTCATGCTCAAGTCACTCCATCTCTTGTTTGCAACATCGTATGACATTGATGCTCCTAACTGGTCAACAAGACTAATTTTCCTGTAACCAGTAGAGTCACGGTCTGACTTCATCTTCATTTCAATGTTATTGTCAACGGAGAATGAAATATTCTGCGACATAGTCTTTCCCGGAGTACCATACGTCATACCGTCATAAAGCGAATACTCAACAGTACGTACTTCTCCGTCCTCGTCGGTATAAGTATATGTATCATAATATCCAAACCGCTTGGTACCGAAATTAGGAGTATATGTATAACTTACCGTAGGAGTAAACACATGTCGGACCTGTATTTCCTTACTCTTCATGAAAAGCGGCTTGTACATACCATATAGCTTTGTATTCATCTGTACAGACATATTATAGTCATATACACGGTTGAAACCACTAATAGTATCCTTACGTATATGGTCCGAAGTATTCAGAGTAGGATCATAACTCCTCTTTATCTTGTTCAGATACCATCTCTCTGTATAATTGAATGAAGGTACTATATTGATATACTTGAACAGATTGAAAGTCGCTGATACAGGAATCTTATGCTGGAAACCGTTTTTCCACTGTGTAAGAGGAGTCTTGAAAATAAGATTATCCTTAGTGTTTACACTATTTGTCATGGCTCCGGTATATTGGAAAGAGATTTTCTCATACCAGCGTTCGTCGCCAACCGCTTTCTTGCGCTTAAAAGGGTAAATACGGTTCAATGATATATTTACGTCAGGCAATGTCATATTGATAGACGAGTCTCGTGTGTTCTGCGTAATATTGAACGAACCGGAAATGTTAAGTCCTATTTCCGGAAAACTGCGTGAGTAACTGACACTTGAAGCCTTGGTATTCTGCGCATATTGTTGCGGATTATACAAACTGCTCAAACTGGAACGGTCGTAACTACTTGTAGCAAAGTTCACACTGGCCGAGAAAGAACTGTTCGGACTGGCCTTGGCATCCTGGCGATGACTCCACTGTATGCGGAAGTCTTTTGAGACAGAGTAGTCAGGCATATTCTTTTCGCCCGTCTTAGTCACAATATAACTTGCATTGAACGAACCGCTATACTTATATCTTTTATTATAATTAGACGCGGCAGATACTCCCCACGAACCTTTCGTAAAGATTTCACCAAGCACCTTCAAATCCATCTGGTCACTTATCGCAAAATAATATCCACCATCGCGCAGGTAGAATCCACGATTCAGTTCATCACCATAACTCGGCATAATAAAACCGGAAGAATAACTACTGTTGAACGGAAAGAATCCAAATGGAACAGCAATAGGAAGAGGTACATCCTCAACGACAAGATGCGCAGGTCCGAAAACCACATTTTTCTTTGGGCGCACTTTAGCCATTGAAAGTTGCAGATAGAAGTGAGGATGTTCGTGATTATCACACGTAGTATAACGTCCGTGCTGCATATAGATCTCATCATCAGGCCCTTTCTTTGCGTCACGACTGGTTACATATCCTTCGCCCTGCTGGGTAACAATACCGTTTATGAATCCTTTCTTCGACTTAAAATTATATCGCATTATCTTCGACTCGTATGGAGTCTCACCGTCCTTGAATACAGGTAAACCGGATTCAACACCTACTGTATCCTTCACACCTCTGGCATATACAGTATTACTGTCCATATTCATGGTTATCACGGCAGATGTAAGCTCAATTTTCTGATAATTGACCTTTCCAGAGCCATAAAGATGTGCGAAACCACCTTTGGTGAAAACTATAGAGTCACTGGCTTCATATATAACCGGAGCATCGAGTGCATCTTTATTTCCTGTAGAATCAGAAGACAATGAGTCTGACGAAAGCGAATCTACAGCCAAAGAGTCAAGACTTAAAGAGTCTGTTTTTACCTGAGAAGATACATTCCTACCCGAACGTCTTCCTCTTACACGCTGCGCCTCAGCATAAAAAGTGGAAATGAATCCGAGCAGAAATAAAGTTATGAATATGTATGTAGTTCTTTTAAACGATGTCATTATATATACTTTTCGCAATAAGCGATACAAAAGTAAGCATTATCACTTAAATAACACTATAGGTAGTAAGTTTTTAAAGTATTTTTACGACAAAATAAATATTAAAGAAAAATCTCACACCATTTGTCGAATCTAATCAACCCTTCTTCACCATGTTTTTCTATGCTTTTGCGTGCTTTCTCAAGCGACTTTTCATTATCCAGTTTTGTTTTTGAGAAAAATTTATCGGCAAAACATATTAACTGTTCTTCAAGGCTGACAGGAAGCATATCTCTATGCGGAACAGGAAGGTCACGCTCAACTATTGCCTTCAATGACAGACCGGCACCTGTATGACGTTCGCATACCAAGGCATGACGAGGAAATCCTTCTTTTCTTACCAAATCAGCTCCAAGATAGCCATGACATATATACGGATAAGTTCCATAACAGAAAATACCATCAGCGTCAGTAAGGAAAATTCCAATATCATGAATCATTGCCGCTTCCTCAATAAACTGAGAGTCAAGATTAAGTTCAGGATGCTTGCGGGCCATATCAAGAGCTTTGTCAGCTACCGAACGACTGTGTTTCAACAATATTCTTTTGAGTTCGTTTTCCTCAGGATAATATTTATCAATTAATGCTATTGGGTTCATATTATGAAACTTATTATATTTGCAATATTATAATTTGAATTACAAAACTAATAAATATTATTGTCCTATCATGAAATATCTCGTTATTTTACTGTTAATTACATTTACAAACCTTTGCAAAGCATCCAATATTCAAAATGGAGCCGACCAGATAAAAGAGCTTTCCGCCATTATAAAAAACAGAAAAATTGCTCTGGTGGCAAACCAGACTTCACTTGTAGGCAATACACATTTGCTTGACACTCTATGCTCTTTAGGCAAAATGCCTGTTGCACTGTTTGCGCCTGAACATGGTTTCAGAGGCAATGCCGATGCCGGTGAAACAGTAAGGGACGGTAAAGACGTGAAAACCGGAACTCCGATTATTTCACTTTACGGCAAAAACAAAAAACCGTCTGCCGCCAATATGGCAAACATTGATCTGGTAATATTCGACATTCAGGACGTAGGAGCAAGATTTTACACTTACATAAGTACATTATATTATGTAATGCAGGCATGCGCCGAAAACAAGAAAGAGCTTATAGTGCTTGACCGCCCGAACCCTTGCGACTATGTTGACGGCCCGATACTGAAAAAGGAATACAAAAGTTTTGTAGGAATGCTTCCTATACCTGTACTTCATGGGTGTACAATGGGCGAACTCGCAGGAATGATAAACGGCGAAGGATGGCTTGGCAACAATCTGAAATGCAACTTCTCCGTTATCAAAATAAAAGGATGGAAACATGGTGATCCGTATTCGCTTCCGGTCAAACCATCACCAAATCTGCCGAACGACCAGTCTATTGCTCTTTATGCATCACTATGCCTGTTCGAGGCTACATCAGTCAGTGTAGGACGAGGAACTTATTTCCCATTCCAGGTGATAGGTTCACCGTTATTGCCTAAGGACAAATATCCTTTTTCTTTCACACCGAAAGCATTGGAAGGATTCGACAAAAACCCTCTACACAAGAATACCGAATGTCATGGACTTGACCTGAGAAAAACTGATACAAAAACTCTGAACGGATTTTCATTAAGGTATGTCTTAGAAATGTACAATGAATTCAAGAAGATGAACAAAATCGAATCATTTCTGACACGTCCAAAATGGTTCGACCTGCTGATGGGTACAAACCAGGTGAGACTTGATATGCTAAAAGGCAAATCTGAAGAAGAAATACGTTCAGTCTGGATTGAAGATTTAAATAGATATAAGGAAATGAGAAAGAAGTATATCCTATACTAAAAATACCTCCAAAAAATTCGGGCTAAACACCGTTTAAACAGTATTTAAACACTATTCAAACGATGTTTAGCCCGCTATTATATTTCAAAACGAAATGTATTATTTCTTTTTCATTTTCTGCATCATACCGGCCATCTTGCTGCCAGTTACCATCTTCATCATCTTGCGAGTCTGGTCGAACTGCTTGAGAAGACGGTTAACTTCCTGAATGTTTGTACCACTACCCTTTGCGATACGCATACGGCGCGAGCCGTTAAGGATTTCAGGATGAGTACGTTCTTCTGGAGTCATAGAATAGATGATAGCCTCAATGCTCTTGAACGCATTATCGTCAATATCAATATCCTTGATAGCCTTACCTACACCAGGAATCATAGAAGCAAGTTCCTTGATGTTACCCATCTTCTTGATCTGGTTTATCTGGGCAAGGAAGTCATTGAAATCGAACTGGTTCTTCTGGATTTTCTTCTGAAGGCGTTTTGCTTCCTCTTCGTCGTACTGTTCCTGAGCACGTTCTACAAGTGAAACGATATCACCCATACCGAGGATACGGTCTGCCATACGTGCCGGATGGAACAAGTCAATCGCGTCGAGTTTTTCACCTGTACCTACGAACTTGATCGGCTTGTTTACTACTGTACGTATAGAAAGTGCGGCACCACCACGGGTATCACCATCCAACTTAGTGAGAACAACACCGTTGAAGTCAAGACGTTCGTTGAATTCGCGTGCTGTGTTTACAGCATCCTGACCTGTCATTGAATCGACTACGAACAAAGTTTCATCAGGGTTGATGGCTTTCTTTATAGCCTCAATCTCGTTCATCATCTGTTCGTCGATGGCAAGACGACCGGCTGTATCTACAATGACTAAATCATAACCTTTAGCCTTTGCTTCTTGAATCGCATTCAAGGCAATCTTTACAGGATCTTTGCTTTCAGGTTCAGAATATACAGGAACTTCTATCTGCTGTCCAAGCACCTTAAGCTGTTCAATAGCCGCAGGACGGTAAACGTCGCAGGCTACCAACAAAGGCTTGCGGTTTTTCTTGGTTTTCAACATACGTGCCAGTTTACCGGAGAATGTTGTCTTACCGGAACCCTGGAGACCTGACATAAGTATTACAGCCGGACGGCCCTTAAGTTCCAACTCGGCAGTTTCTCCACCCATCAGTTTGGTAAGTTCGTCGTGAACAATCTTAACCATCAATTGACTTGGCTTAACTGCTGTAAGCACGTTCTGTCCCAAGGCTTTTTCCTTCACTGTATCTGTGAAGTTCTTTGCTACCTTATAGTTCACGTCGGCATCAAGCAAGGCGCGACGTACATCTTTCAGAGTCTCGGCAACATTGATTTCGGTGATTTTACCTTCACCCTTCAATATTTTAAACGACCTCTCAAGTCTTTCACTTAAATTATCGAACATATATTATTTGGATTTTTCTTAATTTCTTCTATTTCAACGGGGTGCAAAAATACATAAAAAAAATAAACTCTCAAATCTTTTTATTCTGCCATTTAGCTTTTTTCAAATATATAATGCTAAAAATCAGCATCAATACATAATAAATAATCTCTGTAGTGAAACATATCTCTACGGGCTGACGCAATACCATTCCTACCACAACAACGTATATCGCATAAAACACCTGTACTCCAACCTCAACTCCAAGTGCTGCCTGAGTATTGCCTGTACCCGATATTCCGTTGAAATATATATTTGCCAATGCAGCGACAAGCATAGACGCACACACCACATAAAGTGCGGGAATTGATTCTGAAACAAGACTTGAATCGCTCGTGTAAACAGACAATATCGGATTAGGGAATATTATAGTGAACAAAACGCATACAACCATTATCAGGAAAGATATACCTGCTATCCGATGAAGCAACGCCATGACCTTATCCGTTCCTCCGGCACCAATCTGGTTGCTCACAAGTGTGTTTGCAGTAGTGGCTAATGCCTGAACCGGAATAAGCAGGACAACATATACACTGCGCACTATATTAGCTATAGCAAGCTCCCTCTGCCCCAAACGTTCCAAAGCCATAAAAAACACAAACCATATAGCCATGGCAAGAAAATATTGCACCATAGTGAACGATGATATCTTCAATATTCTGCCCACCATTCCGAAATCGAATCTGAATGAACGCCTGAAACCGTATTTCCTAAGGTCTATCTTAAAATAAGTAAATACAAAAAAGAATATAAGAGACGATGCCTCGGCTATGACAGACGCTAAGGCAGCACCCCTAATACCCATCTGTGGCAAGCCAAGTTCGCCGAACACCAGTCCATAATCGAGTACTACATTTACAAGTGCCATCACCACGGAACTCATAGTCAGCACCTTTGTATTTGTTATTCCGATATAAAAAGCACGGAACATCACATTAAGAAAAGCAAACAGCAAGCCCCAGATACGCCATGTGAAGAACTGATATGTGGCTTCGTATATAGTATCGGAAGTAATAAGCATTCGAATCAAAAGTCCGGCAAAGACATACATCGTTACGGCAAGGACTGCAGCCATAAGAAAGCTGAACATGCTGCCCTGTATCATCACCGGTCCTACATCACGATAGTTTCCTTCGCCATTACGACGGGCAATAAGAATCTGTGAACCGATACTGAAACCGAAAGCTACGGTATAAATACAGATATAGAGCAGTCCTCCCATAGCCGCAGCACCTAAAGCGACCTCACCTACATGACCAAGAAAAGCTGTGTCAGTAACATTAATGATATTTTGGGCAAGCAACCCGAGAAGTATGGGATAAGTAACGCGCCATATTTCTTTGTTGGAATACATTGTCATATCACGATGTTTATTCTATAGTTATAAATATGCAGCAAAGATACAAAAAGAAGGATACTCTACATAGTTTGGCCGATACAATAATAACATAAAAAAGCCGTTTGCAGCATTTCTTAAACTACAAACGGCTTTCAAGTTATAATAAACATTCAACTATTACCAAACTCGGCAACGGTTTTCAGGCGCAATGTACATAGAATCATTTTCTGTGATTCCAAACGCTTCATACCATGCGTCAACATGAGGAAGAGCACCGTTTACACGCCATTCGCCAAGTGAGTGAGGGTCTGACTTAGTACGTGAGCGGATTTCCTCTTCACGGATATTACCTGCCCAAAGTGTTGCGTATGCGATGAAGAAACGCTGGTCAGCTGTAAATCCGTCTTCTTCAGGAAGAGGATTGTTCTTTGTCGCATTCTTATATGCCAGATAAGAAACATTCAAACCTCCGTGGTCTGCTATGTTTTCACCCAAAGTCAACTGTCCGTTAGCTTTCAATCCAGGAAGAACTTCAATGTTGTTGAAGAAGTCAACCATTACTTTTGTACGTTCGTTGAAACGGTCACCGTCACCATCAGCCCACCAGTCTTTCAAGTTACCGTCCTTGTCATACTGACGTCCCTGATCATCGAATCCGTGTGTCATTTCATGACCTATTACCACACCGATAGCACCATAGTTGAAAGCATCGTCAGCATTCATATCGAAGAACGGATACTGAAGAATTGCGGCAGGGAAACAGATTTCGTTAGTCTGAGGATTGTAATATGCGTTTACAGTCTGAGGACTCATCAACCATTCATCTTTGTCAACAGGTTTTCCGATACGGCTGAACATATCTTTTGTTCCCCACTGTGCAGCACGGCATACATTTGCCCAGTATGAATCTTTTTCAATGTTAAGGTCTGAATAATCTTTCCATTTGTCAGGATAACCTACTTTTACGTGGAATGTAGAAAGTTTCTCCATAGCTCTCACCTTAGTGCTGTCGCTCATCCATTCCTGTGCCTGAATACGTTCGCCAAGAGCAGACTGAAGATTCTTAACCAATGCCACCATACGTTCCTTAGCTGCGGCAGGGAAGTATTTCTCTACATACATCTGACCAACTATCTCGCCCAACATTCCGTTTACGGCATTTACGGCACGTTTCCAGCGTGGCTGGTTTGCCTGACGACCTGACAATACCTTTCCGTAGAAATCAAATCTTGCCGCAACAAAATCGTCACTCAAATAACTTGCTGCCGCATCAAGAAGATTATACTGAAGATATGAAATATGACGTGAGATTGGCAATGTGTTGATAAGTTCTTCAACTTCCTTTATTGGTTCAATCTGCTCAACATTCAATTCTGTAACACCTTCTACACCCAAAGCTTTAAGATAAGCGTCCCAGTCTATTCCCGGGAAAGTCTTCTTCAGTTCGTCGTATGACATCTTATGATAGTTAGCTTCAGGGTTACGACGTTCAACTGCGCTGTAAGAAGCCTTTGCAATAGCTGTTTCAACTTCCATTACGTCAGCCATCTTCTGTTTAGCCTCATTTTCTGAGAAACCAGCCAATGTGAAAAGCTTGGTGATATACAGTTTGTACTGTTCACGGATAGCAGTTGTACTTTCGTCTGTATCAAGATAATATTCCTTTTCGCCAAGATTAATACCTCCCTGGGCAATCTGGAAGATATTCAAAGTACTGTTCTTAGGGTCACCGTAAACGTAGTTGCTGAAATATGTACCGATACCGTTGTTGAACATTTCAGCCTTAACCTGCATAATCTGGTTCTTGTCAGATATTGCAGCTATTCTGTCAAGCATAGGCTTGATTGGAGCTATACCGTCTGCATTAAGCTTTACGCTGTCCATTGCCAGATTATACAAATCTCCGATTTTCTGTCCCTGGCTTCCAGCAGGATTTTCTTTTGAAGCAAATTCTTCAATCATTTCCTTCAACTGCTTCTGGTTGTCTTCCATCAGCATTTCGAATGCTCCATAGCGTGAGTATTCAGCTGTAAGCGGATGAGAATCATTAAAACCTCCACAAGCGAAACGGAAGAAATCATTTCCCGGAACTGCTGTTGTGTCAAGGTTGGCAAGGTTTATTCCTGTGCTCACCTTTGCTTCCTTCTGGCCTGCACATCCGGACAGTGCGGCAACAGCCAATGCTGCAAAAGCAATACAATGTTTAGTTTTCATAAATTAATATTTAGTTATAGTTCTTTTTTAAGTTCGTCTATTTCCATCAGTGCCGTCTCCCACTCTTCCTCAATCTGCGAAATCTGTTTTTTTAATTCCTGATGCTGCTCATAGAGTTTCATGTCGGATGCTCCTTCAGGAGTTGCCATCTTTTCTTCCAGTTGTGATATTTGAGTTTCTATTTTGGAAATTCTGTCTTCACAGTCGGCGGCCTGTTTTTCAAGCTTTCTGATTTTCTTGTTCAGTTCCTTCTGAGCTTCGTAAGAAAGCTTACTTTCCGATTGTGCCGGCTGTTGCACATCTTTCTTCTGCGATGAAGCTGTAGGCGACTGCGACAGATGGAGTTCGTTAAGGCTTTCCATCTTCTTTTTCTGCAGGAAATCGTATATACCTCCGATATGCTCTTTCACTACACCACCACCAAACTCATATACCTTGGTTACAAGTCCGTCCAGGAACTCACGGTCGTGGGATACGACAATTACCGTTCCATCAAACTCTTTGATAGCCTCTTTCAGTACATCTTTGGAACGCATATCCAAATGGTTGGTAGGTTCGTCAAGTATAAGGAAATTCACAGGTTCGAGCAGAAGTTTTATCATTGCCAGACGGCTTCGTTCTCCTCCGGAAAGGACTTTTACTTTCTTGTCCGAAGCTTCTCCACCGAACATGAACGCACCTAAAATATCACGTATCTTCAGACGGATATCCCCTTTTGCCACACGGTCGATGGTATCGAATACAGTTACATTCTCGTCGAGGAGCTGTGCCTGATTCTGTGCGAAATAACCTATCTGCACATTATGTCCGATAACCAGTTTCCCTTCGTATGGTATCTGGTCCATGATACACTTAACAAGTGTAGATTTACCTTCACCGTTCTTACCGACAAAAGCGACCTTCTCACCTCTGTTTATTGTAAGCGTGACATCATGGAACACTACATGATCACCGTATGCCTTCTTTACATTCTCACAAATTACCGGATAGTTTCCCGAACGAATTGCCGGGGCAAATTTCAGTCTTAATGAAGATGTATCCTCATCATCTATCTCAATAGGCACAATCTTTTCAAGCTGCTTTATTCGACTCTGTACCTGAACAGCTTTAGTAGCCTTATATCTGAAGCGTTCGATGAATTCCTCCGTATCCTTGATTTCTTTCTGCTGGTTCTCGTATGCACGCAACTGCTGCTCACGGCGTTCCTTACGCAATACGACAAACTCATCATACGGAACTTTATAATCATATATATGTCCGCAAGATATTTCTATAGTCCTGTTTGTCACATTATTTATAAAGGCACGGTCGTGGCTGACCAATACAACTGCGCCGGGACTCATCTTCAAAAAATTTTCAAGCCACTGAATACTTTCTATGTCAAGATGGTTGGTTGGCTCGTCGAGCAAAAGCACGTCAGGACGACGCAACAGCAGTTTTGCCAATTCAATACGCATACGCCAGCCACCGCTGAACTCGGATGTAGGTCTGTCAAAATCTTCCCTGTTAAATCCAAGTCCCGTAAGGGTACGTTCTATCTCTGCTTTGTAATTTGTTCCACCCATCATAAGAAATCTCTCATTCTCGTGAGTGAAACGGTCTATAAGCTCATGATAACTTTCAGAGTCATAATCAGTTCTGTCGGCCAATTCCTGATTCATTTTCGAAATGCTTTCCTGAAGTTCGAATATATGTTCGAAAGCCGTTTCCGCTTCAGCCATTACTGTACGTGTGTCGCTTAAAATCATTACCTGAGGCAAGTAACCAATAGTTACACCACGCTGCACCGCGACAACACCTTCCGTAGGCATCTGCAATCCTGCCAATATCTTAAGCATTGTAGATTTTCCTGCTCCGTTTTTACCAACCAATGCTATACGGTCTTTCTTATTTATGACATACGATACATCCTCGAACAGAGGAGTAACTCCAAACTCTACTTTTAATCCTTCTACTGAAATCATTCGCTATATATCGATTTACAAAGTGTCGGCAAAGTTAGTATTTTTACATTAAATTGGGAGTATTGATTAACAAGATTTTATTTAGTAAATAAAAAATAAGAGACGCTCTCAATCACTGAGAACGCCTCCCAACTGAAGGATTATATTTAAGAGAGAGATAATATATAACAATTTTCTGCCCTAATATATACAAAAATCAACAGATGAAAAAATTTACGTCAAAATTCTTTCAAAATAAAAGCAAAATAATGAATTCATAAATATTTATTCAGTAAATAATCAATTTGGCTTACGATAATACAAAAACTGCTGATTTCCAAACTTCAAATGGAAACCAGCAGTTCAAAAGGATTATAATCTAATATATATGATTATTGTTCAGTATATCTTTCGATAGTCTGTGCACGGTCAGGACCAACAGAAACGATTTTGATTGGTGTACCAAGCTGTTCTTCAAGGAATGATATGTAAGCATTGAATTCTTCAGGGAATTCGTCTTCGCTCGTCATCTTTGTCATATCAGTCTTCCATCCAGGCAATTCAACGTAAACAGGCTCAACACCTTCGTTGATATCGTATGGGAAATAATCAATTTCCTCGCCATTAACCTTATAAGCCACACAAGCCTTGATTGTATCAAATCCGTCAAGAACATCACTCTTCATAAGGATAAGCTGAGTAACACCGTTAACCATGATAGAATAACGCAGAGCAACAAGGTCAATCCATCCGCAACGACGTTCACGGCCTGTCACAGCACCATATTCATGACCAAGATCACGAATAGTCTTGCCTGTCTCGTCGAACAATTCTGTCGGGAAAGGACCAGAACCTACACGTGTACAGTAAGCCTTCATGATACCATATACCTCGCCAATTTTATTTGGACCAAGTCCAAGACCTGTACAAGCCCCTGCGCATATAGTATTCGAAGAAGTAACGAACGGATAAGAACCGAAATCAACGTCAAGCATTGTTCCCTGAGCACCTTCGCAAAGCACGCTCTTGCCTTCTTTAAGAAGGTTGTTTATTTCGTGCTCGCTGTCAACAAGGTTGAACTGACGAAGATATTCAATGCCTTCCATCCACTGTTTTTCCAGCTCTGTAATGTCATATTCATAATTCAAGCTCTTCAGAATCTGTTCATGACGGGCTTTAGCGGCAGCATATTTAGCTTCGAAGTTATTCAATATATCACCAACACGCAAACCGTTACGGCTAACTTTGTCTGTATAAGTAGGACCTATACCTTTACCGGTAGTACCGACTTTTGAGGCTCCCTTTGCCGCTTCGTACGCAGCATCAAGAATACGGTGTGTAGGCAATATGAGATGTGCCTTTTTAGAAATGTGCAAACGTTCCTTCAAAGGATGTCCGCTTGCTTCCAATGCTTCGGCTTCAGCCTTGAACAATGATGGGTCAAGCACAACGCCGTTACCAATAATATTTACTTTGTCACCCTGGAAAATTCCTGATGGGATAGAGCGGAGAACGTATTTCTGTCCTTCAAACTCCAGAGTATGACCTGCATTCGGACCACCTTGAAAACGCGCAACTACATCATAACGTGGAGTCAGGACATCTACTACCTTACCTTTTCCTTCGTCGCCCCACTGTAAACCTAACAAGACATCTACTTTCATGATTGTTATATTTAAAATAGTTTTTATTTATTCTTTTTTCGTTTAGACACACATTTACTGCATAATCCATATATATACAATGAATAATGCGTAGGCTGGAAACCCTTCAATTTACTCTGTACTATTGCTTGTTTAAGATTTTCATCTTCAAATTCCGACACTTTTCCACAAGAAGTACAAATCATGTGATGATGGGTTTCATTGTTATACGAACGTTCGTATTGCGAAGTATTGCCAAATTGATGTTTAATAACCAGACCGGCATCAATAAGAAGAATAATTGTATTATAAAGAGTGGCACGACTGACACGGAATTTTTCTTTTTCTTCCATATACTGCAGCAAGGTCTCTATATTGAAATGTCCCTTTATAGAATATATGGAATCGAGTATAGCATAACGTTCGGGCGTCTTACGATGTCCGTTCTTCTGTAAGTACTCAGTAAGTACCTGTTTTACCGTATCTTTTATCTTGTCTGCCATTAAAAAATATCTTCAGCGGTCAAAGTTAATATAATTTACTCAATTCAAGAAAACTATTGACAATATTCTATATCATATTTTATTTCGTCGATATAAAGTTTCAATTCCGGATTGGCAGTTTTGCTCAAAAGTCCCAATTGCCTGCTTACAAGTTTAGCATTATCCTTTGACTGTACTGAGAATTTTTTCAGGGCTGTAGCAGCAGCCTTTTTTACCATAGGTTCACCGCCTTCTATTTCCGTAAAAGCCTGATCCATAAACTCTGCCTCGGCACGTTCGTTCATCTTCATGCCTTTCATCAGGAGTCGTGTCATAAGCATATATCCGCAGAATTGATAATAAGGACGCTCGTCTGCCATCCATTTAAATACCACATCCGACGCGTAATCCACATGCTGTAATATGTTCATTACAGTGTACTCAGCCAGCTCGGGATATTTCATATCGTCAATCCATATCTCTGCTATTTCCTTACAGAAGGTATCTGCCGGCTGAAGCAAGGTTGCCATAATCTTACACTCACGAATATTCTCCTTCCACAATGCCTGCGCAAGCTCATGATTTTTTTCATATTCGGCAGCAATTTCCCTGATACGGGAATATTCAATACCGAAATTCAGTTTGTAGTCCATTCCCTTTTCGCGCATGCTTTGAGAAATGACTCCGTTCATAAACAAACGGAATTTCGACTTTATGTCCTTTATTGTTTCCTGTACGTCGTTCATGTTTTAAATCAAAGATTAGAATAGTCACGACTATAACGAAGCATCTGTTCCGCATAACCTTCGCTATAATCTATTGTTACATCAATTATATTGTTTTTGTCGTCAGTCAACGCTGTATATACCGGATTGATAAATCCCTTGTATGGTGCAAGGTGCAGTTCTCTGTATCTTTCAAGAATTTCAGAATGTAATTTCTGATTTACCTTTACGGCGTACTTTTCTACCAGCTCACGTGCGGCTTCATAGTCGCCTTCACTCTTTATTCTTTGAATTTCAGCAAGTAATTCACCGAACAGAGAACGTAACTTATCATAATCGTTTACTACGACATAAGTTTTTTTATCTTTTACAACAAGTTTTACAACTTCATCTTTTGCCCCATGCTCCAAGGCCCATGCAGCAATAAGCTGTCGGTTACGCATGTGCGATTCCTCGATACAGCATCCCGGTTCAATTCTGACAAGCTGAGTCAGCAAACCGTTCATCATGTACGAATAATATTCAGCCTTATATGCCTCACCGTCAGGAGTAAGCCCGAGTTCTACCATTTTTGCGTCCGGCAGATAATAAAGGCCGAACAAATCGGCACGTGCCTCCTCTATTGTGGCTCCGTATGCCTTAAGCGCATCAGGATCGACACCAGGAAGAAGTTTTCCGGAACCATGACCAAGACATTCATGAAGATCAGTATGCAAATCGCCTGTTATATCAGCATATTTGTCAAGAAGTACCTTCTCGTATTCACCATATACAAACTCATCTCTGAAACCGTTTCCTTTTGCAGCCTTGTTGTAAGCATCTGTCAGATTACCTATAGTAACTGACTTTGAGCCATGGATACTGCGAATCCAGTTAGAGTTTGGCAGGTTTATGCCTATAGCACTTGCAGGATAAAGGTCACCTGCAAGAATCGCAGCAGTAATAACCTTTGCCGACACACCCTTCACCTCAGTTTTCTTGAACTGTGATGAAACAGGCGAGTTATCCTCAAACCATTGAGCATTCGAGCTTAACACCTCAGTACGATGTGTAGCTTCAAGGTCCTTAAAGTTTACAATGGACTCCCAGCTTGCTTTCATTCCCAACGGATCGCCATAACTTTCAATGAATCCATTGACGAAATCAATTCTCGACTCCGTATCTTTCAGCCAGCAAATGGAATAGTCGTCAAACACTTTCAAATCGCCCGTACGATAAAAATCCACGAGCAAACGTATAACCTCTTTCTGATGTTCGTTCTCAGCTACATCCATAGCCTTCTCTAACCAATAAACAATCTTGCTTATGGCTTTTCCATATTCGCCGTCGAGTTTCCAGACCACTTCGGTTATCTTACCATTCTTCTTCTCAAGACGGCTATTCATTCCGTACATAATCGGAGTCTCATCATCAGGTGATTTCATGGCGGAATAAAATTCCTCGGCTTCCTGCTGTGTAACCCCTACATAATAATTGGATGCTGATGTCAACAGCAAGTCCTCACCATCAACCTGATTGACACGTTTAGGCATCATTTCCGGATCGAACATAACCGGGAACAACTCATTACACAAGCCTACAACGGTCTCTCCTGCTGATAATGGCAACAATGACTTATCCAAAGCCATAACAGAATTACGGAGGAAATCAACTGAAAATCCGGGAATAAATTTATCTGTGGAATAATGGTGATGAATTCCGCTTGCAAACCACACTCTCTTAAGATACACTTCGAATGCCTGAAATTCAGAATCAGAACGGTCGCCATCGTAGTTCAGATATACAGCCTCCAACAGACGGCGAATTTTCATATTATATTTTCCATTCTGGTCAAAAAGAATATCACGCCCGTTCAGCGCGGCTTCAGAAAGATAATATATAAGTTTTTTCTGGTTTAATGTCAATGACTCAAATCCCTGTACTTTGTATCGTAAAATCTGCAGATCGGCAAATTGCTCTACAGAATAATTAAAATTATCTTCAGATGTTTTCATGATTCTTTCTGTATTCATTAGGAGTAATACCTACAATTCTGTAAAAGGCAGCATAGAAAGACTGTCTGTTGGCAAATCCTGACATGGCACTTATTTCCTCAATATTTTTCCCTGCATATCTTTTGTCGGTCAACATGCGTTTTGCCTCCTTAATTCTATATTCATTAAGCAGACATGAAAAGTTCATTTTAAATTTTGAATTTACCACTGCGGAAAGATACCGGGTATTAGTCTTAAGCATTTTTGCCAAGTCGCTGGCGGAGAAGTTCGGTTGTTTATATCTTTTGTTAGTCACCACCAGTTCGTATATTCTGTCGTAAAGTTCGTCCGCAAGTTCAGTCCTGATAAGATCCCTATATGGCGCAGACTTGATTTTCTTGTCACGCAAATTATATGGTCTCTTCTCCTGATCATTGCTTTCCGAATTGATTACTCCATGATTATTTTCCATTTGTGCTGATATGTTTTAGTCTTAGTTTACAATTTTTCAATACAAATTTGTAAGATTTTTTTCAGACCACAAAATCTTTGTCAAAATTTTTCGTGTAGTTTTTTATATCTCAAAGAGTTCTTTTTTTACCATTCCACATACAACTCTCTATCTATTAAGCAACAAAGATATTTATATATATTTTTTCTCACGGACAAAATTTTCGTCTTCAAACAGTATTCAAACGGTATTTAAATACTGTTTAAATGAAATTCGGTTTGTAATGTACAATTATTAACGCAATGAATTTTATATTATCTTTGCATCCGCTTAAAACCCCAGAAACAGAAATGCGAAACATTCTCAAAACATATTTCGGATATACCAAATTCCGTCCGCAACAGGAAGAAATAATTACAAATATACTAAACAGAAAAGACACCCTCGTACTGATGCCTACCGGTGGAGGCAAATCGTTATGCTATCAGATTCCGGCATTGATGATGAAAGGTACAGCCATTGTAGTATCACCACTCATATCACTTATGAAAGACCAGGTGGAAGCCCTGCAAGCAAACGGTATTACGGCACGTGCCTTGAACAGCATGAATACCGACACTGACAACACCAATGTACGTATGGAATGTCTGCAAGGAAAAGTCAAACTGCTGTATATCTCTCCAGAAAGACTTATATCCGAAATAAACTACTTGCTTAGAGACATTGAAATATCACTCTTTGCAATAGACGAGGCACATTGCATTTCACAATGGGGACATGATTTCCGCCCTGAATACACACAGCTGGACATACTTAGAAAACAGTTCTCCCGGATTCCGATAGTGGCACTTACTGCCACTGCAGACAAAATTACACGTCAGGACATCGTAAAACAGCTGAAAATGAATGAACCGGAAGTGTTCATTTCCTCGTTCGACCGTCCTAACCTGAGTCTTGACGTGAAAAAAGGTTATCAGCAGAAAGAGAAAATCAGAATAATTAAAAGATTTATTGAAAAGCATGGCAATGAAAGCGGAATCATATACTGCATGAGCAGAAAGACCACCGAAAAGGTTGCCGAACTGCTTTACGACGAAGGCTTCGACACAGCAGTGTATCATGCAGGGCTATCAAACTCAGAACGCGAAAAGGCTCAGGACGATTTCATAAACGACCGTGTACAGATAGTATGTGCCACTATAGCATTCGGCATGGGAATAGACAAATCAAACGTGAGATGGGTAATTCACTACAACCTGCCCAAAAGTATAGAAAGCTTCTATCAGGAAATAGGACGTGCGGGAAGAGACGGAATGAAGAGTGACACAATGCTGTTCTACTCGCTTGGCGACATGATTCAGCTCACCAAATTTGCCGAAGAAAGCAACCAGAAAGAAATCAACATAGAGAAACTGAACCGCATGCAACAGTATGCCGAAGCCGACATCTGCCGCCGAAGAATACTGCTGAGCTACTTCGGAGAAACCATGGAGCATGACTGCGGGAACTGCGACGTATGCCGTAATCCTCCTGAAAGATTTGATGGAACTATTATTATACAGAAAGCCCTGAGTGCAATAGCAAGAACCAACCAGCAGATAGCTACCGGAACACTCATAGAAATACTCCGTGGAAACTTTACACAAGAAATTACCGAAAAGGAATACGACAAAATAAAGACCTTTGGCGTGGGCAGGGACATACCTTCACGCCACTGGCAGAACTATCTGCTGCAAATGCTTAACATGGGCTATATAGAAATAGCCTACAATGAAAACAATCATCTTAAAATAACAGAACTGGGAGCAAAAGTCTTATACGGCAAGCTGAACGCCGAACTGGTTGTAATTAAAGAAGATGAATTCTCCAATAAGCAATATAAAAAGAAAACCATCAGCTCATCGCCTGTACAGATTAAGAAAAATGCTTATAGCAGTCAAGAGAAAGAAGACACCCTGTTCGAAACCTTGCGCCTGCTGAGACTGAAGCTGGCAGAACAGGAAGCTATACCTCCTTATATTGTAATGTCCGACAGTACGCTGCAATCGCTTTGCGACAAGAAGCCTATGACAATGGAAGCTCTGGACGACATTTCCGGATTCAGCGAATACAAAAAGAAGAAATACGGACGCGATTTCGTAAATGCAATAAAGATTTTCGTAAATGAATAAGAGGGAAACACAGTTTTTATATCAAAAGAACTGACATAGTTAGCGTTACACGTACGTGTAACGCGTGTATCACGACCGTGTCACACGCGAAACACAAGCGCGTCACGCCCGTAACACGTACGTGTAACGCCAACTATGATTAGGAATTTCTATTTACATTTCTTCATCTGTTCCATAAGCACCGGGCGAGGTATTCCTAGAGTGATGGCTTTCTCGTATGCCTTGAGAGCCTTATTCTTATCTTTTAGCGACAGATATACATCGCCCAACTGCACAGTGGTCTCCGCATCTTTCGGATTAAGGCGTAATACTTCTTCCAGATCAATAACGGCCGCCTCAGGATACCCTCTTTCCAAATCAAGATTAGCCCTCATTAACAAGAGTGAAGCATCATCAGTGAACTCACCTATAAGCAGATTCAATTTGTCACGAGCCGCAGTAAGGTTTCCTTCGCGCTGGTCCAGCATAGCCAGACCTATACGTGCAGCCTTATGCGACGGCTCTTTTCCAACTATCACATTATAATCTATACGCGCCTCCTTGTATTCACGACGCTGCATATATATGTATGCACGGTAAAGGCGAGCCTCAATATTTTCCGGTATAAGGTCTATCACATTACAGAAATCGACGTATGCCTTCGAATCCAATCCTTTGTCCAGATACAGAGTTCCACGGTTTAGAAGCATGGCTGTGGAATACGGAGTGATATTAAGTGCCATTGTATATGCCTCTATTGCCTCATCAGTACGCCCCATGCGTTTCAGCACTGTACCAAGATTGGAAAAAAGAAGGGCATTACGCGCATTGTTAGGGTCCATCTTCAAAGCCTCGCGGAAAAGTTGTTCCGCCTGCACAAGACTGTCGCTCAATGCATATTTCATAGCACGTTCCACAACCTCATTGTAAGCTTGGGAATACGATTTGGAAAAAGTACAAAGCGATATAAAAATGAGTATAAATATTTTCTTCATAATGACGAGTTCACAGTAGTTATGGCGCAAAGGTAACAGATAAACAGATAAATAGTGCAGCAGTTAAAATCTTTTTGTATGTTTGCACATTCATTTATAAAACAGACTGAAATCATGAAAACAGAGAAAGCTATTTTTGCCTGCGGATGTTTCTGGGGAGTACAACACCAGATGGAAAGGGCAAACGGTGTGATAAACACCACAGTGGGATACATAGGCGGACACAAGGAAAACCCTACATATCAGGAAGTAAAGGCTCACACTACGGGACACGCCGAAGCTGTGCTTGTGGAATATGACGCCGAAAAGATTTCATACACAGACCTGTGCAAGCTGTTTTTCGAAATACACGACCCCGCACAGACCGACGGACAGGGTCCTGACATAGGTCCTCAATACAGAAGCGAGATTTTCTATCTTGACAATTCACAGCTGGAGCAGGCGCAGAATGTAATTTCCATCTTACGCGACAAAGGATATGAAGTAAACACAGCTCTTACTCCGGCTTCACATTTTTGGGAAGCTGAGGGCTATCATCAGCATTACTATGACAAAACAGGCGGCGAGCCTTATTGCCATATCAGAGTAAAAAAATTTTGACATAATTTCCACTTCAGGAAAACCGTCATAAAACGACAGTTCATTTTGACTAAAACGACAGTTCATTTTATTTCGAATGACCTGTCGTTTTTTTATTGACACCGGCACTCCGAACTGCCAATATGAATTATTTCCGTCATTAACCATGTTTAACCTTCTAATATTTGCACAATTACGATTATTTCGTAGATTTGCGAAAAGTTAGTAATTAAAAGATTGATACGATATGGAAAAACTTACTTTTCAGGAAGAAGAAGCTATGCGTTTTATATGGAAACTTGGTCCTTGCTATGTGAAAGACGTAGTGGGATGTTATGACGAACCGCTTCCACCCTATACCACGGTTGCATCAATAATAACCAACCTTAAAAGAAAAGGTTACCTGAAAGCCGAAAAGTTCGGAAACACTTACAGATATACACCGCTGGTGAAACAGGAAGAATACACCAAAAGCTCGGTAAGCAGTCTGGTGAAAAACTACTTTGCCAACTCATATAAGGAAATGGTTTCTTTCTTCGCCAAGGAACAGAAGATTTCGAAAGACGAACTTAACGAAATCATAAATCTGATAGAAAAAGACGGAGACAAATAAATCTCTGTCAGATAACTGTAAAATCTTCAATACTTAAAATACCTTATTTATGATATACCTACTTCAAGTCAATTTGGGCATAATCCTGTTTTACGCTCTGTACAAACTGATATGCACACGCGATACTTTCTTCAATTCAAGAAGGTTGATACTTATGCTGGCACTTATCCTTCCGTTCATCATACCGCTGATTGATATCCGTGAATGGATGGAGACGCGCGACAGCCTGGTAATGCTGACAAATTTTGATTATTCCACCACTATTCCTGAAATAGTAGTCGGAACGGCCGGAACTGAACCGGGAAATCAGGTATTTGTAATTTCCGAATGGATAAAATATATATACATTGCCGGAATATTGGCATTATCCGTAAGACTGATTATTCAGGCCATAAGCCTATACCTGATTATACTCCGCACACCTGAAAAGACAGTGAACGGAATACGTATTAAATGCATGAAAGACAAGTCCGGTCCGTTTTCATTCTTCAATTGGATTTTCCTGAATCCTGACAATGTGAAAGAAGAGGAAATGAGCGAAATTCTCACTCATGAAATGGCTCATGTCCGCCAGAAACATTCCATAGATATAATTATAGCAGAACTTGTAAATATATGCTGTTGGATAAATCCATTCGCATGGCTGATGAAACGCGAAGTGAGACTGAATCTTGAATTTCTGGCAGACAGAAAGGTTATGGATGCCGGATTCGCCACAAAAAGCTATCAATATCACCTGCTTGGACTGACATACAATCACAAGTACGGTTTATCTAATAATTTTAATTTTTCTCACCTTAAACAACGTATCATTATGATGAACAAGAAAAAGACAAACGGTGCGGGACATATCAAATATGCCCTGTTCGCCATTCCGGCCTTTGCTCTACTCCTTGCCGGAAACATTTCATGCTCTTCGGAAGCAACAAAGACTGATGATGTAAAAGGAAACGCTACTACTGTAAAACCTGATGCGGTAGAAGTTCCTATTGACAAACCAGCAACAACGGACGAAACATTCGCAGTAGTGGAACAAATGCCGGAATTTCCGGGAGGCATGAAGGAGCTTATGACATACCTTAAGGATAATATTAAATATCCTAAAGCAGCTCAGGACAAAAAAGTGCAAGGAAGAGTAATCGTTCAGTTCGTAGTTGAAAAGGACGGCACTCCTACTGAATTTAACGTTTTACGTTCTGTAGATCCGGACCTTGATGCAGAAGCGTTGAGAGTATTGGGCGAAATGCCTAAATGGAAACCTGGAATGCAGAAAGGTCAGGTTGTAAGAGTTAAATACACCGTCCCTGTAACATTCAGACTACAGTAAATCAATTTTCTGAATCCACTTTAAGATGTGATTAACGGCAGGAATCTTAAAGTGGATTCTTAATATAAGACTATCACTATTTATGAAAACACATATCTACATTTATATTTCCATATTATTCATGGTAATGTTTTCCGCCTGCGGAAAGAAAACTGACAGGGAATATCTTTCTGAAGTGCTTGAGAATATGAACAAGGTAAATTCCGTAAAATACCATTGTGTACTTAAATCTTGGGAGCCGGGAGACAATGAACCTGTTTACAACGAACATAGGGAAATATACGAGCATGTAAATCCTGAAGATACCGCCATAGGTTATTCATATATCATTGCATCCGATAAGGAATTCAAGCATCCTCTATCAGTATATGACGGAACTGTTCAATCGTATATTGAAGAAAAGGAGAAAGAAATAGTGATAGATGACTTCACACGAAAAAGGCCTGTAGCGTTCAGATTAATCAAACAAGAAGCTTTTTATCACATGAAAGCAATAATAGATTATGCGCTGAACACAAACGACAGCATTGTCCTAACACTGAAGGACGAAGGAAAGGATTTTCTTATGGAACTGACGATAAATATGCCCAATCAGGTAGAATTTTTCGGTAAGGCACAATATTTGCCGGAAAACCCATACACATACGACCCTACATCTATTTACAAAGTATGGATTTCTAAAGAAAATGATATACCATACCGCTATCGCAGGGAAATGCAACATAATATAAATGAAGAAATCTGTTCCGACTTTGTATTCAACCCCTCGGGAATGGGAAAAATAATAGCAGAAGATTACTATCCGGAAGGCTATGAACGGTATATAAGAGGACAGAAAAAAGAGAAGCCTGCCGTTGACATGACAGGCAAGACTGCTCCGGAATGGACTCTGACTGATATTAACGACCGGAAAATCTCACTTAAAGACATTAAATCTAAGATTGTCCTGCTACAGCTCACAGGAATAGGATGCGGTCCGTGTAAAGTTTCTATCCCTTTCCTGAACAGGCTTAGAGAGAAATACGACAATAATGAGCTTGAAATCATAGCTGTTGAGACATGGATAAAGAGAAAATCATCGAGCGAGAACTATATCAGGAAGAATGATATAAAATACAAATTCCTCACTGCCGACAAGGAAAGTATAGAAAAACTTATTAATGACTATCAGGCCGGAAGCAGTGTTCCTCAATTTTATCTGATAGGTAAAGACAGAAAGATATTGAAGAAATTCCAAGGATACGCCGAAAAGATAAGTGACAAAGAGATAGAGGACGAGATTAAGAAAAATCTATAAATCACATACACAAATATGAAATCAGGAAGACTTCTTTTTTGTTTGTCATGCACCTTTACGCTCGGAGTGCTGGCTCAAAACAAGGACAGCATAAGAATTGCAATTGATAATTACGAATACGAAAAGGTTCTTGAAATTACTTCGTGTACCGACTCGCTTGACGAGGAATGTACGGAATTCAGGCTACAGGCCTGTAAGGAACTCAACAAATGGCAAACCGCACTTCCGCTACTCCAGAAGAGACTTGAGCGGGACAGTACTTCACTAAAATCATGGGCAGAAATAGCGGAGTGCTACAGAAGGATTGGAGATGTAAGGAAAAGTTCTGAAGCATACGCTCATGCCGTGAGACTCAGCCCCGACAAATCTTTCTTCAGACAAAAACACATCAATGCCCTGATTGCTCTTGACGACCTGGAAAATGCGAGGAAAGCATGTCATGACTGGATAGACCGTGATTCCACTTCTGCCACGGCTTACCGCCTGTTGGGAGAAACTTACGAAAACGAAGATCCTCTATCTGCCTTTGCCGGATATAATGCCGCATTTCGCCGTGATTCGCTGGACCCTCAGATTATATCCAGAATAGCCAATATGGTAAATAACAATGGGCAGTATTCATACGCGATGCTCATTACAGAGGAATACCGACGACATGACTCGCTCAACATAGACGTGAACCGCCAAAATGCAAAAGCTTTCTGCATGATGAAAATGTATCCCAAAGCGATAGAAAGATATGAAAGCCTGAAAAGAATGGGCGACAATTCTTATTTGACATTGTTCTATCTCGGTATGTCGTACTACGGCAACTATGATTTTTATTCCGCTTACGACAATCTGAAAAAGGCTATAAGCATAATGCAACCGTCAGGACCAAACACAGGAGCCTTATATTATTTCGCCAAATCTGCTGCCCGTACTTCATGGAAAGAAGAAGGTGTAGAAGCCATGAATACTGCCATATCGCTGACCATGCCAACAGACAGTGTTATGATCCGACTCTACAAAGGTCTGGCAGAATGCTGCGAGCTGAACCTTGACACCAAAAGTGAAATAGCCGCTTTATTAAAGCAATACGAATACTCCAAGGATAATGTGTTGTTCTATACCATCGGATGCAGATATTATTACAGAGATGACTACGAGAATGCTTTAAAATATTTCAACAAATATATGGAGAATGTTCCCGAAGACAAGCGTTATAAATATGACGAGAACGGAGAAATAGACAATGACAGAAGAACCTATTATCAAGACGCAGAAATAAAAATCAAGAATATCAAGGAACATAAATTCTTTAAAGGAAAACCACAGTAAGATTATTACATTCGACCACAGAATATAAAAAAAGTCCGGACAGAAGATAAAAAACTGTCCGGACTTCTTATATTGTATATGAGTAATGATTATGCTTTCTTGATATAGTCAACAATCCACTGGCCAACTTCCTTAGTACCGTATTTGGCACCGCCTTCTACCTGAATTTCAGGAGTACGTACGTTGGCATCAAGCGAAGCATCAACGGCACGACGGACCAATGCTCCTTCTTCTTTCAAATCAAAATATTCGAACAGCATTGCTACAGACAATATCTGTGCCAACGGATTGGCGATGTTCAGCCCTTTAGCCTGTGGCCAAGAACCGTGGATAGGCTCGAATACCGGTGTACTTTCGCCTGTAGAAGCAGATGGAAGAAGTCCCATAGAACCGCTGATTACAGAACCTTCATCTGTAAGGATATCACCGAATGTATTTTCTGTAACCATTACATCGAAGAACTTAGGTTCCTGAATCATCTTCATTGCTGCATTGTCCACATACATATAGTCTGTAGTCACTTCTGGATACTGCGGAGCCATTTCCTGGGCAATCTGTCTCCACAAACGTGAAGAAGCAAGCACATTTGCCTTATCTACCACAGTAAGATGTTTGCGGCGTTTCATCGCATATTCGAAACCTACTTTCAGGATTCTTTCGATTTCAGGACGAGTGTACATATTTGTATCGTATGCCTTGTCGTTATCCTGATATTTTTCGCCGAAATACATACCTCCTGTCAGCTCGCGGATACAAAGAAAGTCTGCACCGTCAACGAGTTCTGCTTTAAGAGGAGACTTGTGTACCAGGCATTTGAAAGTCTGCACTGGACGGACGTTTGCAAACAAACCGAGTTTCTTGCGCATAGCCAGAAGTCCCTGTTCCGGACGGACTTTTGCTGTAGGGTCATTATCGAATTTAGGATCACCTACTGCCGAGAACAATACCGCATCGGCATTTTTACAAGCCTCGTAAGTTGCTTCCGGAAACGGATCGCCAACTTTATCTATTGCGTCTGCACCACAGATGGCATATTCGTATGAAACTTTATGGCCGAATTTCTCACAAACGGCTGTCATTACATCAACTCCCTGAACGGAGATTTCCGGTCCTATTCCGTCACCGGCTAATACTGCTATTTTAAAATCCATTGTATTTGAGTTTTAAGTTTATTTTCTATTCAATAAGATTCAACATTTTTATTGTAGCTTTAATTGCTGCTTCTGTCTGGTCGGCATCCAAACCACGGGTACGGAATTCCTTGTCTTCATAATTCCATGTTATCACTGTCTGTACAAATGCGTCTGTGCGTCCGCCCGGTGGAATGGTAACGGCATAATTCACAAGCATAGGGAACTTACGGTTCAGTGTCCCTTTATATATCTTTCGCAATGCGCGTACAAAAGCATCGTACTGACCATCACCACTTGAGCTTTCCTGATATACTTTACCGTCTATCTCTATGCTCAATGTAGCCATAGGTTTCAATCCTTGGGCAAGGGTGACAAAGTAGCTTAAAAGCTTGACCTTTTTATCTACCGTATCATGTTTGAGCACATCACTAATGATATAAGGCAAGTCGTCCTGAGTCACAAGTTCCTTGCGGTCGCCAAGTTCGATGATACGGTCTGTCACCTTGCGCATTGATTCTTCATCGAGCTCCAATCCAAGGCTTTCAAGATTCTTACGGATATTCGCCTTACCTGAGTTCTTACCCAAAGCATATTCCCTCACACGACCGAAACGTTCCGGCTGAAGATCGTTGAAGTAAAGATTGTTCTTGCTGTCACCGTCGGCATGGACACCTGCCACCTGAGTAAACACATTCTGACCTACTATAGGTTTGTTGGCAGGAATACTTATACCTGAATATGATTCAACAGTACGGCTTATCTCATTCAGACGGCTTTCGTCAATATGTGTGATAGCCTGAAAATGATCTTTCAATATCGCCTGCACACTGGCAAGAGGAGCATTTCCTGCACGCTCGCCCAAGCCGTTGATTGTGGTGTGAAGACCTTTTACTCCACTCAGAACTGCTGCCAATACATTGCTGACAGCCAGGTCATAGTCATTGTGTGCATGGAAATCGAAATGCAAATCAGGATAGCGTTTCTTCATTTTGCGCATATACTCTATCACCTGAAGAGGATTCAGAATACCTAAAGTATCGGGCAGCATAAAACGCCTTATTCCTACATCAAGCAATCCGTCAACAAGCCCGAAAACATATTCCGGAGAGTCTTTCATACCGTTACTCCAATCTTCCAGATAAAGATTGACTTCCATGTCACGGTCCAAAGCGTATGCCACTGTACGGCGAATATCTTCAAGATGTTCCTCAAGTGTTTTCTTCAGCTGATAACGGCAGTGTTTCTCCGAGCCCTTTGAAAGAAGGTTTATCACACGGCCACCTGCATCATGTATCCAATCAACAGAGACAGTACCGTCCACAAAGCCAAGTACCTCTACCTTATATAGCATATTGTGGCGTGCTGCCCAATCGCATATCATCCTGACAGCATTCAGTTCTCCGTCGGACACACGTGCCGATGCCACCTCTATCCTGTCAACCTTCAGGTCTTCTAGCAACATGCGGGCTATCATCAGTTTTTCGTGTGGTACAAACGATACTCCGCTGGTCTGTTCACCGTCGCGGAGTGTTGTATCCATTATTTCTATTACAGGATGATCCATATTTATCAGTTCAATTATTATCTTTTACTTACAGCTTCTTCGTATGCTGCTATCTTGTCCCTGTTTTCTACAAGGAAATCTATATCGTCCAGACCGTTCATCAGGCAGTGCTTCTTATAGGCATTTATCTCGAATTTCTCCGATTTGCCTGTAGCCTTGTTGGTGATAGTCTGTTCAGGAAGATTTACCTCTACCTCTGTTTTAGGATCTGCATATATGGAATCGAAAAGCTCTTTAAGGAATTCTTCGCTTACCACTACCGGAAGAACGAAATTGTTCAGTTCGTTATTCTTGTGGATATCAGCAAAGAAACTTGACACTACCACTCTGAAACCATATCCGGCAATTGCCCACGCCGCATGCTCACGGCTTGAACCGCTACCAAAATTCTTTCCTGCCACCAAAACCTGTCCGCTGTATTTAGGATCGTTCAGTACAAAGTCTTTATTCAACGAACCGTCCGGATTATATCTCCAGTCGCGAAAAAGATTGTCACCGAAAAACTTCTCATCACGTGTAGTTGCTTTAAGGAAACGTGCAGGGATTATCTGGTCTGTATCCACATTCTCCAAAGGCAAAGGGATACAAGTGCTTGTTATTATATCGAATTTCTGTTTCATTGTTATACTCTATTTTACTGATTACATAAGTGTTCTTGGATCTGTTATCACTCCTGTTACGGCTGCGGCTGCGGCTGTAAGCGGACTCGCAAGCAATGTTCTTGAACCAGGTCCCTGACGTCCTTCGAAGTTTCTGTTGCTTGTAGAAACCGAATATTTGCCTGCTGGAATCTTGTCGTCGTTCATTGCAAGACATGCAGAGCATCCCGGCTGACGGATTTCAAATCCGGCTTCTTCCAAAATTTTGTCGAGACCTTCTTCACGGATCTGTTCGTCCACCATCCATGAGCCCGGAACGAGCCATGCAGTAATGTTATCAGCTTTCTTACGTCCTTTAACTATCGAAGCAAAGGCACGGAAATCTTCTATACGTCCATTTGTACATGCTCCAAGGAAAACGTAATCCACTTTCTTTCCAATCAGGTTTTCACCCGGAACAAATCCCATGTATTGCATAGATTTCTCAAAAGAACCTTTCTCCACTTCACTCATACCGTCGGTAGTAGGAATATCAGAAGTAATGGCCATACCCATACCAGGGTTTGTACCGTATGTAATCATCGGCTGAATGTCTGCTGCATCATAACGGACTTCTTTATCAAACACAGCGTCATCGTCACTCTTCAAAGTCTTCCAGTAAGCAAGAGCCTTATCCCACTCTTCTCCTTTAGGTGCATATTCGCGTCCTTTGATGTATTCGAAAGTCACTTCGTCCGGAGCTATCATACCGCCACGTGCTCCCATCTCGATAGACAGGTTACACAGAGTAAGACGTCCTTCCATAGTAAGACTGCGGATAGCTTCTCCGGCATATTCCACGAAATATCCTGTAGCACCGCTTGTAGTCATCTTCGACATCATATAAAGAGCCACGTCTTTTGCAGTCACTCCTTTACCAAGCTTTCCGTCGATAGTGATACGCATTGTCTTAGGGCGCGACTGAAGAATACACTGCGATGCCATAACCATTTCCACTTCACTGGTTCCAATACCAAAAGCCACTGCTCCCATGGCACCGTGAGTAGATGTATGCGAATCGCCACATACGATAGTCATTCCTGGAAGTGTCAATCCTCTCTCAGGACCAACCACATGAATGATACCATTCTTCTTGTTCATCATTCCGAAATGTGTCAGACCGAAATCGGCAGCATTCTGTGCCAAGGCATCCACCTGTGCTTTTGATACAGGGTCTTCTATCGGTTTGTCCTGGTCGTGAGTCGGTGTGTTATGATCCGGCATACAGTAGATTTTCTCAGGACGGAAACACTTCAAACCGCGTGCACGCATACCAGCGAAAGCCTGCGGACTTGTCACTTCGTGGCAATAAAGACGGTCTATATATAATTGGGTAGGTCCTTCTTCAACCTTCTGCACTACGTGTGCATCCCATATTTTGTCAAATAAAGTATTCATGTAAGTTTAAAATTGTGAGTTTATTGTTTTTTATATAAACAAAACCAATCACTATTAATTGTTAATTATTAATTAAGTTTCATTTTCTGAACTTGTTGATACAGTCAATATAAGCTTCCACAGATGCGGCAATAATGTCTGTATTGGCTCCGAAGCCATAATACATCTGACCGTCATATTCCACCTGCATGTGTACTTTACCAACATCATCACTACCCTTGCTGATAGCCTGAATAGTAAATTCTTTCAGTGTCATCTGGCGCTTGATAATCTGCTTAACTGCTTTAATAGCAGCATCCACAGGACCATTACCGGTAGCAGCTGCCTCGAAATGCTCACCTGATATGTTAAGTCCGAGACTTGCAACAGAACGAACTCCTACACCACTTGTAACTTGCAGATATTCCAATTTGATATGATGATTCACATTTCTGTCGGCACCGGCCAATACCATTATATCATCGTCAGAAATATCTTTCTTCTTGTCGGCAAGTTTAAGGAAATCCTCATAAACCTTGTCAAGTTTCTCCTGAGTCATATCCAATCCAAGAATATGAAGTCTGTGTTTCAAGGCAGCTCGTCCGCTGCGGGCTGTCAATACAATAGCATTATCATCAATACCCACATCCTTAGGATCGATAATCTCGTAAGTCTGAACATTCTTCAATACTCCATCCTGGTGTATTCCCGACGAATGTGCAAAGGCATTACGTCCTACAATGGCCTTATTAGGCTGGACAGGCATATTCATCAAGCTTGAAACCATTCGGCTTGTAGGATAGATTTTCTGTGTATTTATATTTGTATCAATATCAATGTCATTGTGGCAACGAAGAATCATGGCTACCTCTTCAAGAGAAGTATTTCCGGCTCTCTCACCTATACCATTGATAGTCACCTCAACTTGTCTGGCTCCGTTCAAAACACCGGAAATAGTATTTGCTGTAGCCATACCCAAATCATTATGACAGTGAGTTGAAATTATAGCCTTGTCTATACCATTGACATGTTCCATCAAATATTTGATTTTTGCACCATATTCTTCAGGAAGGCAGTATCCGGTAGTATCAGGAATGTTCACAACTGTAGCTCCGGCTTTGATTACAGCTTCTACCACTCTGGCCAAATACTCATTTTCAGTACGTCCGGCATCTTCGGCATAGAACTCCACATCCTCAACATATCGTTTTGCGTATTTCACTGCTGCAACAGCACGTTCTATAATTTCTTCTCTTGTTGAATTGAACTTATACTTGATATGTGAATCTGATGTACCGATTCCTGTATGAATTCTTTTATGCTTTGCATATTTCAAAGCCTCTGCAGCTACATCAATATCTTTCTGAACCGCACGCGTAAGGGCACAGATAGTAGGCCATGTAACAGCCTTTGAAATCTCAATGACAGAATTGAAATCGCCCGGACTGGATACCGGAAAACCTGCTTCAATAATGTCCACTCCAAGTGCTTCCAACTGGCGGGCAACCTGAATTTTCTCTACAGTATTAAGCTGACAACCAGGAACCTGCTCACCATCTCGAAGAGTTGTGTCAAAAATAAATAATCTCTCACTCATATTCTTTGCATTTTATATAGTTATCAAAAAAAAGCCTTTCGCACAGGGAAGTGAGAAAGGCTTGATATATCTTAATATTTTTACATCAGTATGCACGCGACTCACTTCCCACCGGTGTTCCCAGTAGAATAATAATACCGCATAGCAAAATATGTAAAAACATTGTATTCATATAATATTCTTTTTTTGTTCGATGCAAAGGTATATATATTTTTGGAATAATGAAATAAAATGAAAGTTTTTCTCTACATTTAACAACAATTTAATAGTTCTACTATATTATTACTATTATTATATCAATTCTGTTAATGGTCATTCTATTCTGAGTTCATGCATGCATGCCTGAACTTCTGTTATGCTTCCCATGTGTTTTCCCATGTCATCCGACAATTTTATACATTCTCGCCAGCCTTGGTTGGCATTCATCTTACATTTTGACAATTTCATTACAATATTCGACGGCTGGTAGCCTGTGTCATTGGTAAGGTTCGTACCTATTCCGAACGAACATCTTATTTTACCCTGACAATGCTTATATAATGACAAAGCTTTCTCAAAATCCAGGGCATTACTGAAAATTATTGTTTTGGTAACAGGATCTATACCCAACTCCTTATATCTGTCAATAAGTTTATCTACAAACTCAAGTTCATCCCCGGAATCACATCTTACGCCATCAAACAGTTTTGCCTGCTTACGGCTGAAGTTTGTCAGAAACGATTCGGAAGTATATGTATCAGACAATGCCGTACCTAAATCACCATCATACACATTTACCCAATTCTCCAATGCCATATAATTGGCATGCTTGTATCCAAACTGGGCTCCGTGAAACATGAACCATTCATGTGGATGCGTTCCCATAGGACGCATATTATATTTCATGGCAAGATAACAGTTTGATGTACCGGTACAGTATTTAGAATGTTTCTTCAGATAATCTACCACCCAATCATGTACTTCGAAAGAAAATCTTCTTCGTGTTCCGAATTCAGAAAATGGCATGAAATTCGAGTTGGACAACTCCACTTTAGTGGCTAATTTTGCAAGAACCTCTTCTTTCAAAGGTTTCTGATTGAAAAACATATTCTTTATTTCAGAAACTATTGCAAGAATAGGAACTTCATAAAGAGTAACCTTATATAAATAGTCGGTAACTTCAATATGCAGATGACGCTCCTCATCAAGATAAACCTCTATTATCTCAGGATTAAAGCGGAAAGAAGACAACCACTCCCAATATACTCTTGGCATAAATCTGCAATTGACAGACATATATTCAAGTTCATCAGATGTCAGCCCTACTCCTTTCAATCTGTTGAACTCTTCTTTAAGCGCATTCAGGAATTCATCCGAATACACCGTTTCGTCACGATCCTTAAAACTGAATGTTCCTATTGCGTAAGGAAACAACTTTATATAAGCGTATGATGTAGTGAACTTATATAAGTCTGTATCTAAAATTGATTTTATTATCATAGATATAATTTTTTTGTCAATGTGGTAAATTTACAATAAATTAATCGTAATGTAAAATTTATGCGCGTTTTACTTTCACATCTTTCAAAAAATGATTTTACAGGTAAACAAAGTCTAAATTGTATAAACGCAAAAAATCCCCGAAGTATCTCTACCTCGAGGATCTCTCATATAAGACGGCGACTACCTACTCTCCCACTTGTACGCAGTACCATCGGCGTGACGAAGCTTAACTTCTCTGTTCGGAATGGGAAGAGGTGGAACCTTCGTGCTATAGTCACCTTA
>NZ_JACJLQ010000181.1 GCF_016902295.1 Bacteroides caecigallinarum
AAACATAATAGTCTTTCTCCTTGTTATAATACAGGTTTTCCTGTTTGAAAGGATTTGTCACATATTTGTCTGCTCTCTGCTCCTTATGAAAGAAATTGTACTTGACATATACCTCTATTCCGTTTTCTTCCATAAAGCGATAGTTCTCTTCCGAGCCATAACCGAAATCGGTAACTTCTTCCAATGGGAAACGGTTATAACGTTCATGGAACGAATTTTCGAACGGGATCAATGTAAGAGTGTCTGTAGGATTGTGGAAGAGTTCAAAATCGAGCATAAACTGATTTTCGGTTCCGATTTGTAGGTTATATCCCGGTTTTAATTGCCCGTTCCCCA
>NZ_JACJLQ010000182.1 GCF_016902295.1 Bacteroides caecigallinarum
TGGGGAACGGGCAATTAAAACCGGGATATAACCTACAAATCGGAACCGAAAATCAGTTTATGCTCGATTTTGAACTCTTCCACAATCCTACAGACACTCTTACATTGATTCCGTTCGAGAATTCGTTTCATGAACGTTACAATCGTTTTCCTTTAGAAGATGTTGCCGATTCCGGTTATGGCTCGGAAGAGAACTATCGCTTTATGGAAGAAAACGGAATAGAGGCGTATGTCAAGTACAATTTCTTTCATAAGGAGCAGAGAGCAGACAAATATGTGACAAATCCTTTCAAACAGGAAAACCTGTATTATAACAAGGAGAAAGACTATTATGTTT
>NZ_JACJLQ010000183.1 GCF_016902295.1 Bacteroides caecigallinarum
CACAGTTCAAATGACAGACTTCTAACACTCAAAACCAATAACGATGGATGAAATTATCAATGCTCTAAGAAACCTTAAGATGCCCGGAATGGCACATTACTGGGCTACGATGCAGGAGACGCGACAGGCAGAGTCGCTCTCCTTGAAGGACGGCCTGCAACTGCTTATACAGGCCGAACTGGATAACCGGAATCAAAGCCGGAATGCCCGTCTGATAAAAAAAGCACACTTCCGTTATCACGCTTCCATAAGTGAAGTTATCTATGACAGCAAGCGTGGCGTAGACAAGCAGAAAGTGCTTAATCTTGCCACTTGTGACTATGTGAAAAACGG
>NZ_JACJLQ010000184.1 GCF_016902295.1 Bacteroides caecigallinarum
TTAATCTTGCCACTTGTGACTATGTGAAAAACGGGGTGTCCATACTTATTACGGGAGCTTCCGGTACAGGTAAAAGCTGGTTGGGTACAGCGTTTGGTCATCAGGCCTGTATGAACGGATATAAGGTAGCCTATTATAACCTGTACAGGCTCTTCGAGGAAATAAGCCTTGCCCGCATATCCAGTACCCTGCATCGTTTCTTCGCCAGGTTGGCACAGACTAATCTGCTTATACTGGACGACTTCGGTATGAAAGTTCTTGACGGACAACAGCTGCTTGACTTTATGGAGATTATAGAAGACCGACATGGACAGAAAGCTACTATCATCAT
>NZ_JACJLQ010000185.1 GCF_016902295.1 Bacteroides caecigallinarum
GTAGCCACTCTGCCTGCAAGCGACTACGGTTATATCCTCTTCGTACGTTCACAGCGCACAGAAGACTTTGTATATGCCATAACGCAGTGCCTGAAACATCTTGGCGGCGTACCAAAGATGCTTGTCCCTGACAACCTTAAAGCTGCCGTTGTCAAGACAGACAGATATGAGCCTTCGCTTAACCGTGTAATGGAGGATATGGCCAATCATTACGGCACGGTCATCATACCGGCACGTCCCGCACACCCAAAAGATAAAAGCAACGTGGAAGGGACCGTGAGGCTTGTCTATATGCGTGTGTTTGCCGAACTCCGCAATGAAA
>NZ_JACJLQ010000186.1 GCF_016902295.1 Bacteroides caecigallinarum
TCTTAGGGTCGTCAAAGACTATGACGTTGATAGGATGCAGGTGTAAAGCTGGAGACAGCAAAGCCGAGCATTACTAATTGCCCGTTGACTTTTGTTGTCACGTGACACGTAAGGATGTTATATACGTTCGGTTCTTGAAAAACGAAAGAGTTTTGGTTGAAAGGAAATGTTCTTTCTTCAGTTTGTTATTCTCATGTGAAGATGAAAAAAGGAGAATAGAAATAGAAAAGAAATTAAGGTGACTATAGCACGAAGGTTCCACCTCTTCCCATTCCGAACAGAGAAGTTAAGCTTCGTCACGCCGATGGTACTGCGTACAAG
>NZ_JACJLQ010000187.1 GCF_016902295.1 Bacteroides caecigallinarum
TTATTTCTCCGAGCCTGTCAGGGATATGGCATCCGTTTATCATTGTACGGAGGAAGAGATGATGCAAAGATTGAAAGGACAATACGACGGTTATCATTTCAGCGACAGCCTGACTGATGTTTATAATCCTTTCAGCCTGCTCAATGCTTTCAACAAGAAAAGTATCCGTGACTATTGGTTCAGTTCCGGCACTCCGACGTATCTTATCCGCCTGCTTGCCCATTTCAAGGAGAACATGAACGAACTGACAGGCAGATACTACAGTCCGGAGGAATTCATAGATTACAAGGCTGATGTGGAACGTCCGCTTCCTATGATAT
>NZ_JACJLQ010000188.1 GCF_016902295.1 Bacteroides caecigallinarum
GCGTCGAAGGCGTGGCGCGAGCCACTCTGGAGCGTATGGAAAAGCAAATGTAGGTATAAGTAACGATAAAGGGGGCGGGAAACCCCCTCGCCGAAAGACTAAGGTTTCCTGATCAACGCTAATCGGATCAGGGTAAGTCGGGACCTAAGGCTCAGCCGAACGGCGAGGCCGATGGCAGAAACGGTAAAGATTCCGTTACTACCTCCAACGGTGACGTGGAGACGCAGCAGTGACACCACCGCCGGCTGACGGAATAGCCGGTTAAAGAGTGTAGACGTCGATTCCCGCAGGCAAATCCACGGGAAGAGTCGAACTTGA
>NZ_JACJLQ010000189.1 GCF_016902295.1 Bacteroides caecigallinarum
ATGATGATAGTAGCTTTCTGTCCATGTCGGTCTTCTATAATCTCCATAAAGTCAAGCAGCTGTTGTCCGTCAAGAACTTTCATACCGAAGTCGTCCAGTATAAGCAGATCAGTCTGTGCCAACCTGGCGAAGAAACGATGCAGGGTACTGGATATGCGGGCAAGGCTTATTTCCTCGAAGAGCCTGTACAGGTTATAATAGGCAACCTTATATCCGTTCATGCAGGCCTGATGACCAAACGCTGTACCCAACCAGCTTTTACCTGTACCGGAAGCTCCCGTAATAAGTATGGACACCCCGTTTTTCACATAGTCAC
>NZ_JACJLQ010000190.1 GCF_016902295.1 Bacteroides caecigallinarum
TATAATTCAGAGCGGATGATATATACTTTCAGCTCTTTTGGTTTTGACCAAAATTATTTACTCTTTTTCAGCTTGTTACATCATGTCAAAGATCTTCTTAAAATTCTGTATTCTCTATTGAGAATCCACATTTCTGTGGAGAATTTTATGAGATTGACTTGCTTCGCAAGTCTATCCTTATATTCTGTGGAGAATAACGGATTCGAACCGTTGACCCCCTGCGTGCAAAGCAGGTGCTCTAGCCAGCTGAGCTAATCCCCCATATAATATAAAACAAACTTGTCTGTAGTACAAGAAAGAAAAACCTTCTTGT
>NZ_JACJLQ010000020.1 GCF_016902295.1 Bacteroides caecigallinarum
TACTAAGGACTCGCTTTTCTATTGTACAAACAGGGCACTGGCATCTGTAGGTACGAACTTATTTGTGAATTACTCATATGTATAAAATTAATTTTGAATAGTTACTTAACATAAAAATATGGACTCACTAAAAATCAACAAAGTGCAGATAAGAAATCTGCAAATTGAGGACTACGACCAACTGGCACAATCATTCACACGTGTTTACACAGACGGGAGCGATGTGTTCTGGACACACAAACAGATTGAAAAACTTATCAAGATTTTCCCTGAAGGACAGATAGTAACTGTAGTGGACGAAAAGATAGTGGGATGCGCACTCTCTATAATCGTAAACTATGACGACGTAAAGAACGATCATACCTACGCTCAGGTTACAGGAAAGGAAACATTCAACACACATAATCCAAAAGGAAACATTCTATATGGTATTGAGGTATTCATACATCCGCAATACAGAGGCCTGCGACTGGCACGACGTATGTACGAATATCGCAAGGAACTGTGCGAGGAACTGAACCTGAAAGCTATCATGTTCGGCGGCAGAATACCGAACTATCACAAATATGCCGACAAGATGCGTCCTAAAGAATACATTGACAAGGTCAGACAAAAGGAAATCTATGACCCTGTATTGACATTCCAGCTATCGAACGATTTTCACGTCCGTAAGGTCATGCGCAATTATCTTCCTAATGATGAAGAGTCAAGACACTACGCATGTCTGTTACAATGGGATAACATCTATTACCAGCCACCAACGCAGGAATATATCAGTCCTAAGACCTCGGTACGCGTAGGACTCGTTCAGTGGCAAATGCGTTCGTATAAGACTCTTGACGACCTTTTCGAACAAGTGGAATTTTTCGTTGATGCCGTTTCCGACTATAAGAGCGACTTTATCCTTTTTCCGGAATACTTCAACGCACCGCTTATGGCACGTTTCAACAACGAAGCGGAATCGGAAGCAATCCGCGGACTTGCAGCATATACAGACGAAATTCGCGAACGTTTCATTAAATTAGCCATAAGCTATAATATCAATATCATTACAGGAAGTATGCCTCTCATCAAAGAAGACGGACGACTGTACAATGTCGGTTTTCTGTGCCGACGCGACGGTACAACTGAAATGTACGAGAAAATACACGTAACTCCGGATGAGACAAAAAGCTGGGGACTTACAGGAGGACGTTCCATTAAGACATTTGAAACAGACTGTGCAAAAATCGGTGTACTGATATGCTACGACGTGGAATTTCCGGAGCTATCGCGCATAATGGCTGACCAGGGAATGCAAATCCTTTTCGTTCCTTTCATGACCGATACACAAAACGCCTATAGCCGAGTGAAGGTTTGCGCCCATGCCAGAGCGATAGAGAACGAATGTTTCGTTGTAATAGCAGGAAGTGTAGGAAACCTGCCACGCGTGCATAACATGGACATCCAATACGCCCAGTCTGGTGTATTTACACCTTGCGACTTCACTTTCCCTACTGACGGCAAACGCGCCGAGGCCACTCCAAATACGGAAATGATTCTCGTGTCGGACGTGGACCTTGACCTGCTGAATGAACTACACACATACGGTAGTGTAAGAAATCTGAAAGACAGACGAAATGACTTGTATGAAGTAAAAGTCAAGAAATAGATATAACAACAAAAACGAACCGCTATAATCTTCGGACTATAACGGTTCGTTTATTATTTTTCAGACAACTCCTCAAGAGTTTTTCCTTCATAATCGCAAATGGCCTTCTTATATATCATAGGTATAGGAACCGGTTCCTTTGTATTGACATCATAGCCAACAAGGACAGTACGGCACTGGCACTTCATTACACCGCTTGACTTGTTTATTGCACGCTGCAGCAAAGTCAAGCTCTTATTTCCCAAATGTACGACAGTGGTCTCTATCACCAACTCATCCGAGAAGAACACAGGAGCCATAAAATCAGCGTTGATATTGGCTATAACAACGCCAAACTTATTCCAATCGTGCAAATTACCGAACACATCCTTGAAGTATGTAGTCTTTGCCAAATCGTACAAAGAGAAATACACAGAGTTATTCATGTGTCCGAACTGATCGACATCACTGAACCGGATTTGTGCCGGTATTACATGCTTAAATTTGATTTCGTCTTCCATACTCGTATCCTTATTTGGTTATAATGTTCAAATATAATTCTTTTTTTTATCATTCGTCCACTAATTGACGGAAATATTAGTATTTTTGCCGTCATTAAAATAAATATCCAATAAAAATAAAACATTATGGAAAATAAATTAAGCAGAGAAACTCTATGTGTACAGGCCGGATGGCAGCCTAAAAAGGGTGAGCCGAGAGTCTTGCCTATATACCAGTCAACAACTTTCAAATACGAAACAAGCGAACAGATGGCCCGTCTGTTCGACCTTGAAGAATCCGGTTATTTCTACACAAGACTTCAGAATCCAACAAACGATGCAGTAGCTTCGAAGATTGCGGCTCTCGAAGGTGGTGTAGGTGCCATGCTTACATCTTCAGGACAGGCAGCCAACTTCTATGCTGTGTTCAATATATGCGAGGCTGGCGACCACTTTGTATGTTCTTCAACAATCTATGGCGGAACTTTCAACCTGTTTGCCGTCACAATGAAGAAACTTGGTATAGAATGTACTTTCGTTGACGCTGACGCCAGCGAAGAGGAAATATCAAAAGCTTTCCGTCCTAACACCAAATGTCTGTTCGGCGAAACAATCTCAAATCCAAGCATCAATGTTCTTGACATTGAGAAATTCGCGCGTATAGCCCACAACCACGGTGTACCTTTGATTGTTGACAATACTTTTGCTACTCCGATAAACTGCCACCCGTTCGAATGGGGAGCTGATATAATAACACACTCTACAACAAAATATATGGACGGACACGCGACATGCGTAGGCGGTGCTATAGTGGATAGCGGTAACTTCGACTGGGAAGCTCATGCCGATAAATTCCCGGGATTGACAAAACCTGATGAATCATATCACGGACTTGTCTATACAAAGTCATTCGGAAAAATGGCTTATATCACAAAAGCTACTGTCCAACTGATGCGTGACCTCGGCTCTATACAGTCGCCTGAAAACGCGTTTCTGTTGAACTTAGGATTGGAAACTCTGCATCTGCGTATGGCACGCCACTGCGAGAACGCACAGAAAGTAGCCGAATGGCTTGAAGCAAATCCTAAAGTGAAATGGGTGAACTACTGCGGACTGAAGAGCAGCAAATATTATGAATTAGGTCAGAAATATATGCCAGGCGGTTCATGCGGTGTGATAGCTTTCGGACTGGACGGCAGCCGTGAAGAAGCTATTGAGTTCATGGATAATCTGAAGATGATATGTATTGTCACTCACGTGGCAGACGCGCGTACTTGTGTGTTGCATCCGGCAAGTCATACCCACCGTCAGCTTACCGACGAACAACTGATAGAAGCCGGTGTCGCTCCCGACCTGATACGTCTCTCTATAGGTATAGAAAATGTGAATGATATTATAGCCGACCTTGAACAGGCTATGGAAAAGGTAAAATAAATTATCATAAAAATAAAAGAACTTCCAAGACGATACAGTCAATTGTATCGCTTAGGAAGTTCTATATAATAATCAAGAAGTTTAGATATTAAGAAAAGTATCAGAACATTTTCTTCTCAGCACAGCAGATAAACTCATCAGCAGTCATATCCTTATAATAAAAAACGTCTGTCACAGGCTGATAAATATAGGATGAGAATTGAAACAGCTGTACAGCTGCAAATTTACGGTCTTTTGAATACATGTAATCCATTCTGATTCCTCCAGTATTTCCACTCCTTACTGTTTTTTCTCCAGAAAAGTTATTACTTTCCAATACAGACTTCAGACTACGGAAATCTGCCGCTTCGTAAAATTCACTTTTTACGGCTATACGACTTTGTGTGGGTGTATAAAACCAGCTATGACTTTTCCAGAAAAGACGAAACACACCTACTAACAATAATGCGGCACCTATTGTCATAACAAGCATGCTTATTGAAGATGATTCATTTCCTTCCATAATGGATACATAAAAAGCTGCTCCACCTATCAAAATCAAAATAACTGAAAATATGATTGAACGTATGTCTGTACGACGTGAAACATGATCGTGTACATTTGAAAACAATGAATTTGAGTCCATAAAATTTATTTGTCTGATTTTCTAATGAATTAATTATACATAAAATGAATTTCGGAAAGGCACTAACCTTCCTTTAGGATGATACAAACCATCCAATAACAATGAATAAAGAGACAAAAATAGGACTAAATAAGAATATGACACAGCTGGTATAAATACATGATGTGACTACCAGTCATGCCAATACGAAATTTGCTAGAGTTAAGATTTTCGGTTATAACACTCAGATGCTGAATATACTCAGCTATCATCCGGACCGCGTATTTTGCCCAATATACTGAAGTATTGTATATCTGCCTTGCCGTCAACTTGACCATAACGCGGATGTTGACTGCCAGACTTCCTAACTGACTTACATCAGCCGCCAGCATTTCCGTATGTCTGCTGTTATAATCAGACAGAAGAAATTTATGAATATTATAATACTCCCTGCATTCCTCTTCTGCTATATTTTCAGATTCATGCCGGCTATTATCAACAGCAGGAGTACAAGAAGTAGTTATGAAGAAAAAACTTCCCCATAAGAAAAGAAACAATATATGTATAAACTTCTTCAATATAGTTTTTATTTTACGGCTGTAAAGTTAAGAAAAGATTGGAAGTTAACAAAAAAATCTCCATAACGGAAAAGTTCCGGAATGGAGATAAATATTTTGTTGGATTATAAGTTTTAATCTTCTACTACCTGAAAATCTTCTTTACCAACACCGCATACAGGACAAACCCAATCTTCTGGAATATCCTCAAATGCTGTACCTGGAGCTATTCCGTTATCTGGATCACCTGTTTCAGGATCATAAACCCAATCACAAACTGTGCAAATGTACTTTTTCATAACGCTTTCTAATTTAAAATAAATGTTAGTCTATTGTTTCAATACTAATTACAAAACAAATGTAATTATAAAAATGTTCACGTCATAATTTATTTAGCAATATTTTTCTTAATTCTTCCATTCCGGCAGAAGCACCTTTAGATATTACGTGTATCTTACGTCCCGATGTTATATTCACCGGATTAGGATCTATCAGATAAACAGGAACGGAAGGATTTACATAATTGAGCAATCCGGCAGCCGGATATACATTCATCGATGTTCCTATTATGACAAAAATATCCGCTTTTTCCACATAGTCTATAGCTGTTTCTATCATAGGGACAGACTCGCCGAACCATACAATGAACGGTCGTAACTGAGAACCGTCATCGGCCAAATCACCGATTTTAACTTCGAAGTTTTCAGGAGCAAGTTCCTTTATATATTTAGGATTGTTTGGCTCACGGCTTGATGTTACTTTTGTAAGTTCTCCGTGCAAATGAATGACGTTTGTGCTTCCTGCACGTTCATGCAGATTATCAACGTTTTGAGTTACAACAGTTATGTCAAAATCTTTTTCCAACTCAGCCAGAATTTTATGTCCTAAATTAGGTTCCACTTCCAACAACTGCTTGCGTCTGTCATTATAAAAATCTATTACCAGTTTAGGATTTGCGGCATATCCTTCAGGAGTAGCCACTTGCTCTACCGGATACTTTTCCCATAGTCCACCAGAATCTCTGAAAGTACTTATTCCACTCTCGGCACTCATACCCGCGCCTGTCAATACAACTATTTTTTTCATGTTTATCTGTACTTTTTATATGTTGTCACCACAAAAATAAGAAAAATTATCACTCAAAGTTCCTCTGTTTCAAAGAAAAAAGATACCTTTGCCATCCGAATAAATTATTATAATAATATATAACAAAATTCATGGATAAATTCAGTTATGCCATTGGTCTGGGGATAGGCCAAAACTTGTGGAGCATGGGTGCCCGCAACATTCAGGTAGAAGATTTCGCACAGGCAATAAAAGACGTGCTCGAGGGGAACAAAACAGCTATTACTCACGATGAAGCCCGCGAAATAGTAAACAAGTTTTTCACTGAACTTGAAGAAAAAGTAAATTCTGAAAATATAGAAAAAGGCAAGGCCTTCCTTGAAGAAAACAAGAAGAAAGAAAACATCGTTACATTGCCAAGCGGATTACAGTACGAAGTAATCAAAGAAGGAAACGGCAAAAAGCCAAAAGCTACTGATAGAGTACGTTGCCATTACGAAGGTACACTTATCGACGGTACACTGTTCGACAGTTCTATCAAGCGCGGTGAGCCTGCTGTATTCGGTGTAAATCAGGTTATTCAAGGATGGGTAGAAGCATTGCAGCTTATGTCAGAAGGTTCAAAATGGAAACTTTACATTCCATCAGAACTGGGTTACGGTGCACACGGTGCAGGCGAAATGATTCCTCCACACAGTACACTGATTTTCGAAGTAGAACTTCTGGAAGTTCTTTAACGGGCAAAAAAACAACAGAATATTAATATCTAAAAAATTAAAAAGTCAAAATGAAAAAAGGTACAGCTTTAATGGTATTGGCTGCTGCAGCAGGACTTGCTTCATGCGGTCAAAGCGGTACTCCTAAAGCAAACATGAAAAGTGACGTTGACACTCTTTCATACATGGTAGGAGTAAGTAATTCTCAAGGTTTAAAAGATTATGTCGTAGGTCGTCTTGGTGTTGACACTACTTATATGGCAGACTTCGTGAGAGGTATCAAAGAAGGTATGAAAAATACTTCTGCAAAAGAAAAAGCTTATATGGCAGGTATGCAGATCGGCCAGCAGGTTAGCGGCGATATGTACGAAGCTATCAACAACCAGTTGTTTGCTGGCGATTCTACAACAACAATGAGCAAAGAAAACTTCCTTGCAGGTTTCATTGCAGCAGTAGAAGAAAACAGCCTAGTAACTGCAGATTCAGCTTCAGTATACGTACGTACTAAATCTGAAGAAATAAAGACTAAAGCTCTTGAAGCTAAATATGGCGAATACAAGAAGGAAAACGAAGAATTCCTCGCAAACAACAAGAGCAAAGACGGTATCAAGGTTACTGAAAGCGGACTTCAGTACAGAATCATAAAAGAAGGTAAAGGTGAAATCCCTACTAAGACTTCACGCGTAAAGGTTCACTACAAAGGTACAATGATCGACGGAACTGAATTCGACAGCTCATACGAACGTAAAGAACCTACTACATTCCGTGCAGACCAGGTTATCAAGGGTTGGACAGAAGCTCTTACTATGATGCCTGTAGGTTCTAAATGGGAACTTTACATCCCACAGGAACTTGGATACGGTTCTCGTGAAGCTGGAAAAATCAAACCTTTCTCTACTTTGATTTTCGAAGTTGAACTTATCAGCATTGAGAAATAATTTATTTCTGTAACTGACATAAAAAATCCGGCAGATGATTTTTCTACCGGATTTTTTTATACTCAATTTTATCAGGCTTTCTTTTCCTTGATATCTGTGTGGGCTTCAACTACATTCACTACGTAATCACCAAGTTTTTCGCACTCGGCAATAATATCCATGTAGTGAACTCCCATCTGATAGTCATATTCCTTATTATTCACATCTACAACATTCTGACCTTTCAGAGTATTGCGATAATTGTTTATTTCATTCTCCAGATTGAATGAGCAGTTCACGTCAATAGTATGATGAGTATCTTCTACCAGCTTTATCATCTGTGTTAAAGCCTGGTCAGTAAGCTGCATCATCTGATGTATATGGTCGTATTGCGCACTGGTAAAATCGTCGTTTCCACGGTTCTTGCGGTTAATGGTACGGGCTATATTATAGCAACTGTCGCCAATACTTTCAATTTCCGTTACCTCACGAAGCATTCCACGTATCTGAACCTTACTTTCAGAACTTAATCTTCCTTCGGACACCTGGTTGAGATATTTCGCAATCTCAAGCTCCATATTATCACTGATGTTCTCATATTTCTCTATCCGGCTGAAAAGTTTGTTGAATTCCGACTCATTCTTCACATGTAGCAAATCACGAACCATACCGAACATTCTCTGTATGCGTTCAGCAAAAAGATTGATTTCCTTTCTTGCCTGAAGGATAGAAAGTTCGGCTGTAGACAACATACCACCTGAAATAAACTGCAGACGGTATTCTTCCTCCTGCTCCTTCTGAGGAACGATTCTACAGACTGTTTTCTCAATGAAGTTAACAAACCATATAAGTATAAGCACGTTACAGATATTGAAACAAGTATGGAATGCCGAAAGCTTGAACGAAACAGCCACTCCACCGGCTTCGGAGACATTCATTAAATCAGAAACAATCCATTCCACCATAGAAAGGAACGGTCTGAACAGGATAAGTACCCACACCACACCAAAAATATTAAACATAAGGTGAGCCATGGCAGCTCTTCTTGCCTGAGTATTTGCTGTCAGAGCGGCAAGATTGGCAGTTATGGTAGTTCCAATATTCTCTCCCAACACAAGCGCTGCACCAAGTTCAAAACTAATCCATCCGTTGGCACACATAATCAATGTTATTGCCATAGTGGCTGCCGATGCCTGGACTATCATTGTAAGTACGGTACCTATAAGCACAAACAATAATACTGACACGAATCCCATGTCGGTATAGTTCTGTACGAAAGCAAGCATGTCAGGATTATGACTCAAATCAGGCGCATTGGTCTTCAGCAGGTTAAGTCCCATAAAGAGGAAAGCGAAACCAAAAATAAACTCCCCTACCGACTTACGTGAACTTTTCTGAGAAAACAGCAAAGGAATACCGAAAGCTAGCAGAGGAAGTGAAAAGGCTGATATATCGACCTTGAATCCCAAAGCAGATATAATCCATGCAGTGACTGTAGTACCTATATTGGCACCCATAATGACACCAATAGACTGGGCCAGTTCTAGAAGACCCGCATTAACAAAACTGACAACCATGACCGTGGTAGCAGAGGATGACTGTATCAATGCCGTGATAAGCATACCAGTCAAAACACCTGTAACACGATTGGTTGTCATCGCCGTTAAAATACTTCGCAGACGGTCGCCCGCAAACTTCTGTAAACCTTCGCTCATAATCTTCATTCCGTAAAGAAACAAAGCGAGAGAGCCAAGCAACTTTAAAAAATCATAAAAAGAATATTCCATCTGTTATTATTTAGGTAAGATATAGACAATCTGAATATAATTGAGTAAATTGACTGCCGGTTAATCCATTCAGTAATACATATTACAATTATGTTACAAATATATTGCAAAAACAATAAAGAAACAAGAGAATTTCCAGAAGGAACTTCTCTTATAGAGATTTATAATCAACTTAGATTGAATATGCCATACGGTCCGGTAAGCGCCAAAGTGAACAATAAAGTAGAAGATCTTAACTTCAGAGTATATTATAATAAGGATATTGAATTCCTCGACATTACAAGCGCATCAGGAATGAGAACATACGTCCGTTCGCTCTGCTTCATTATGGTAAAGGCTGTCGATGACCTTTATCCCTGCTGTACAATCTCACTGGAACATCCGGTTTCAAAAGGATACTTCTGCAAACTGCATATTGACAGAACAATAGGTCTGGACGACGCTTCACGCATAAAAAAAAGAATGCAGGAAATCATAAACGAAGATATACCGATAACAAGATATGAAGAAAGGACAGAGAATGTCATTAGAATATTTCAGGAAAGAGGAATGATGGATAAAGTAAAACTACTGTCAACGTCCGGTAAACTATATTCATTTTATTATAAATTAGGCGATTCGGTAGATTGTTATTACAGCAGCCTTGTTCCAAGCACAGGATATATAAAAAAATTCGATCTCGTAAAATATTACGATGGATTACTATTGCAAATTCCTAACAAAAACAACCCTGAGAAAATAGAAGAAATGGTTAAACAGGAAAAAATGCTCGAAGTATTCCAGGAACATCATAAGTGGAACAATATTTTAGGAATCGGTACCGTGGGAGATTTCAACATTGCATGCAACGAAGGACATGCCACCGACCTTATAAATGTATCGGAAGCCCTACAGGAAAGAAAAATAGTCAAGATTGCCGACGAGATAGCCGCGCGTCAGGAAGGCAAGGACAGAATAAAATTGATTCTGATTTCCGGACCATCATCCTCAGGAAAGACAACATTCAGCAAACGCCTGAGCATACAACTTATGACCAACGGATTGAAGCCATATCCGATATCACTTGACGATTATTTTGTAAACAGAGACAACACTCCGCTCGACGAAAACGGCAATCATGATTTCGAATCGCTCTATGCCGTGGATCTTCCTTTCTTTAAAGAGCAGTTAGATACTATATTGAAAGGCGGGGAAGTGGAATTGCCTAAATTCAATTTCACATCGGGGTTGAGAGAAAAAAGCGGCACGAAATTCAGAATGGACAACAATACTATTCTGATTCTGGAAGGTATCCATGCCTTAAATCCTGAACTGACACCTAACATTCCGGCAGAAAATAAATATAAAATATATGTATCAGCACTTACTACAATTTTGCTGGACAAACATAATTATATTCCGACCACCGATAACAGGCTGTTGCGCCGTATAATCCGCGATTACAAATACCGCGGCAGCTCTGCAGAAGCTACCATTTCGCGCTGGCCAAGCGTGCGTGCGGGGGAAGACAAATGGATTTTCCCTTATCAGGAGAATGCCGACGCAATGTTCAACTCTGCCCTGCTGTTCGAACTTGCAGTAATAAAAGACCACATTGAACCGATATTGAGAAAAGTGCCGAACAGCTGTCCGGAATATTCCGAAGCACACAGGTTACTGCATTTCTTAAGCTATTTCGTATCAATACAGGATACAGAACTCCCTCCCACCTCATTGCTCAGGGAATTCCTCGGTGGCAGCAGTTTCGTTTATTAAGAATACGAAAAAAGACATTTAAGGAAATCCTTAAATGTCTTTTTTTCGTAGCGGAAACCGGGATTGAACCGGTGACCTCATGATTATGAATCATGCGCTCTAACCAGCTGAGCTATCCCGCCATAATCATTAAAAAAACCGCCAGGCGTGGAAGCCACCCAACGGCTAAATCGTACTTCGTAGCGGGAACCGGGATTGAACCGGTGACCTCATGATTATGAATCATGCGCTCTAACCAGCTGAGCTATCCCGCCATTGTTTCTCGATTGCGGGTGCAAAGGTATGTTCTTTTTCTTAAACATACAAATTTTTCCAAAACTTTTTATTCAAAAAAAATTATTCCTCTCATCCGTGAACATGATAAAAAAAGCCTGATTTCAAACATTGATAAACTCAAAATAAAACGCGGCCGCGTTTAGATTAAAACACGGCCGCGTTTTAAATCGAATGACACCACATTTTAAACCTTTAAAATCTATGTTCTATAATATAATAAATTTGTATTCAGAGTCGGAAAAAAATACTTTAATTTGCCAACAAAATAAAAAATCATAATAAACGGAAACATACTTGAAACACATGAAAAAAAAATTAAAAATAGAATATCCCCTAAACCCTACATCAGGGATTATAATATGGAATGCAATAAGCACTCCCGCAGGACTTGAAAGATGGTTTGCAGACAAAGTAACCAGAAGCGGAAAGACATATACCTTCCGATGGGGAAAAAATGAAAGCCGCGACGCAGACATTACTAATACAAGATCGGAATATTTTATCCGGTTTCATTGGAAAGACGATGAAGAACCGAAATCTTTCTTCGAACTAAAGATACTATTCAATGAACTCACATCCGACCATATCCTTGAAATAACAGATTTTGCAGACCCAGATGAAGAAGAAGACACCATAAATTTATGGAACTCACAGATAGATGTGCTAAGAAGAGTTTTCGGAGTATAAGGTGTAATAATTAAAAATATACAAAACATTACTCCCCTATCCATATTTTATGCTATTTTTGCATCATAATATAAAATGATGGGAATACTACGTATAAAAAAATTAGATATATTCGTTCTTAAGAGTTTTTTGTTACTCTTTGCCGGAACATTTTTTATATGCCTGTTCATCTTCATGATGCAATTCTTATGGAAATATGTTGACGAACTGGTTGGGAAAGGACTTGAGCTTAATGTATTGGCACAATTCTTCTTTCTTTCTGCACTTACACTAATCCCCCTCTCTCTTCCATTGGCCATACTACTGGCAGCTCTGATGACTTTTGGTAATTTTGGAGAGAGGTACGAGTTATTGTCAATGAAAGCCGCAGGCATTCCGCTCCTCAGAATAATGCGGCCATTGGCCATATTATGTGTGATACTGGGATTCACATCCTTTTATTTCCAAAACGTGATAGGCCCTAAGGCGCAAAAAGAGTTGTGGACTCTCCTTGTGTCGATGAAACAAAAATCTCCTGAAGTTGATATACCTGAAAGGGTATTCTATTCCGATATTGAAGGATACAATATATACGTTAACAAAAAAGACAGAGATACTGGTATCCTTAAGGATGTACTTATATACAATTTTTCCGACGGATTCGAGAACGCGCGTATCATTTGGGCTGAAGAAGGCAAACTTGAGCTAACAGCAGACAAAAAGCATTTATACCTGCATCTTTATAATGGAGAATTGTTCGAGAATCTGAAATCACAGAGCATAGATTCGAAAAATGTTCCTTACAGAAGGGAAACATTCACAGAAAAGCATACACTGATTGACTTTGATGCCGAATTCAACATGGTGGACGGAAGTTTCCTTAACAGGAGATCAGACATCAAGAACATGGTTGAAATCAGTGCTACAATTGACTCACTGACCACATATACAGACAGTGTGGGAAGAGCAATGCACAACGAAATAATGTCAACCACATACAAAGCCACAGATTTAAGCAAAGCCGATTCAATCAAGATTAAAGAACAAAACATTACGTATATAAACACAGACAGTTTATACCGCTCATTAAGCTCGGACGACAAACTGAAAACACTGACTTCCACTGAAAGAAGATTATCATCCTTAAGTTCGGACTGGAGCATGAAATCGTTTGTCACTCAAGATAATGACAAAAGCATACGTTCGCACAAATCGGACTGGCATAAGAAAATAACCTTGTCGTTCGCATGTGTATTCTTCTTTTTCATTGGTGCCCCGTTGGGAGCCATCATACGTAAAGGAGGCTTGGGTATGCCTGTGGTTATTTCTGTTTTGATATTCATATTATACTACATTATAGACTCCGGTGCCACACGTGTGGCGAAAAGCGGTGAAATGAATATCATACTCGGCACATGGATGAGCAGCCTTGTACTTGCTCCTATGGGTGCTTTCCTCACATACAAGTCAAACAAGGACTCTGTAGTTTTCAATATTGATGTCTATAAAGCATTCTTCAGAAAAATATTCGGATTAAGACAATCCAGACACATTTTCAGAAAAGAAGTTATCATATACAGCCCGGATTACGAGTCTATATGCGAAAAGCTTGATAATATATGCAGACAGTGTGAAGAATACTCTAATACACACAAATTACTGGGTCCGCCCAACTATATCAAGATATTCACCAACCATACTCACGACGACTATATCAAGGAAATAAGCCAGGAAATTGAAAACGTAGTAGAAGAGCTGTCAAACACTAAAGATGCTGTCATACTGAACTACCTGAACAATTATCCGTTCATGTTTACAAAAGCACATAAAAGTGTGTCCGACAAGATATGGCTGAACATTATACTTGGTTTAATTGTTCCTGCTGGTATAGTTATATGGATTAATATCTGGAAACATAGAGTAATACTCGACAAGGACTTGAAAATAATTATCAAGACCAGCAACGACATTACCGATAGAATAAAAAAGAATATTTTACAATAGCAACAGAGAGTTAACATTATGGACAAAATCAAACTGAACACAATCGAAGAAGCAATAGAAGATTTTCGTAAAGGAGAAATCGTCATAGTAGTTGACGACGAAGACCGCGAAAATGAAGGCGACATGATAATGGCAGCAGAATTAATCACACCAGAAAAGGTTAATTTCATGCTTAAACATGCAAGAGGTGTACTTTGCGCCCCTATTACTATATCAAGATGTGACGAACTGGACCTGCCACGACAGGTCTCAAACAATACTTCTATATTAGGAACTCCATTCACAATTACTATAGACAAACTTGACGGATGTACTACAGGTGTTTCTGCAGCCGACAGAGCCGCTACTATACGCGCACTGGCCGACCCAAGTTCAAAACCTGAAACTTTCGGCCGTCCGGGACATATCAATCCGCTTTATGCACAGGACAAAGGTGTATTGCGCCGCGCAGGACATACCGAGGCCTCTATCGACCTGGCGCGTCTTGCTGGTCTGTACCCGGCAGCAGCCCTAATGGAAGTCATGAACGAAGACGGAACAATGGCACGTCTGCCTGAACTTAGAAAAATAGCCGACGAATTCGGTTTCAAACTGATTTCAATAGCCGACCTTATCGCTTACCGCCTGAAACAGGAATCATTGGTTGAAAAAGGTGTCGAAGTTGACATGCCTACCGAACACGGACACTTCAGACTGATTCCTTTCCGCCAAAAGAGCAATGGTCTGGAACATGTAGCACTGATAAAAGGAAGCTTCACGCCGGACGAGCCTGTGCTGGTGAGAGTTCACTCATCATGTGCTACGGGCGATATTTTCGGTTCTATGAGATGCGACTGCGGCGAACAGCTTCACAAAGCCATGGAACTTATAGACAAGGAAGGCAAGGGTGCCGTGATTTACCTCAATCAGGAAGGAAGAGGAATAGGACTTATGGAAAAAATGAAAGCCTATAAACTTCAGGAAGAAGGTATGGATACGGTGGATGCGAATATCTGTCTCGGACATCAGGCAGACGAGCGCGACTATGGAGTCGGGGCACAGATACTAAGAGAAATAGGAATAACCAAGATGAGACTGCTCACAAACAACCCGGTAAAAAGAGTTGGTCTGGAGGCTTACGGACTTGAGATAGTAGAAAATGTACCTATCGAAGTAACACCAAACGAATTCAACGAAAGGTATCTGCATACTAAAAAAGACCGTATGGGCCACACTCTGCATTTCAATAAATAATGAATTAAACTTTTACAGATATGAATATACTCGAAACAAAAGACCTTGTAAAAAACACTTATGAGGCCAAAGCCGCTCAAAGCTCGTTAATGAGAAGTGTTTACACATGGATGACGTTGGCACTGGCAATAACAGGACTTACTGCCATGTATATGGCCAAATCGCTTACAGTCCTGAATATGATGATGCAGAATTCAATGATGTTCTGGGGAATTCTGATTGCCGAAGTCGTTCTTGTAATGTACATGTCAGCACGAATCCACAAAATAAGCTTTACTACAGCCACCTTGCTGTTCATAGCCTACTCTGTTCTGAACGGTATGACATTATCAATATTGTTCCTGATATACACCATGAGTTCCATCGCCACAACATTCTTTGTAACAGCGGGAACCTTTGGAGTAATGGCAATATTCGGATATGTGACAAAGAAAGACCTCACACGCATAGGAAACCTCTGCCTGATGGGAGTCATAGGCTTGATTATCGCATCTGTAGTGAACATGTTCCTTCATAATTCAATGATGGATATGTTTATTTCGTATATCGGAGTTCTTATCTTCGTGGGACTTACTGCATACGACGCACAAAAAATCAAACATCTGCTTAGTGGTGACGATATAGAAGTAAACGAATCGACACAGAAAATTGCGCTTTTAGGCGCACTTACGCTATATCTTGACTTCATAAACCTGTTTATTTATCTACTCAGAATATTAGGAGACAGAAAGTAAATAAAATGCCGCTATATGCGGCATTTTTTCATTTTAAAAGATGTTTCTATTGCGTATTTCATTGGAAATAACTTATTTTGCAAAATAATTCAACATTTAAACAAGGACTATAACAATGAACCAACTTTCAGATCGTTTGAATAGCCTGTCGCCATCGGCAACACTGGCTATGTCTCAGAAAAGTAGCGAATTAAAGGCACAAGGTATTGACGTAATCAATCTTAGTGTAGGTGAACCAGATTTCAATACACCTGACCACATCAAAGAAGCTGCAAAAAAAGCTATTGATGAAAACTATTCACGCTATTCTCCAGTTCCTGGATATCCGGCATTACGCAACGCCATAGCAGAAAAGCTGAAAAAAGAAAACGGACTGGAATATACAGCAGCACAAATCAGTTGTGCCAACGGAGCCAAACAGTCTGTTTGCAACGTTATCATGGCTCTTATCAACAAAGGTGACGAAGTGATTGTACCAGCTCCATTCTGGGTAAGCTACCCTGAAATGGTTAAATTGGCAGAAGGTACTCCGGTAATAGTAAGCGCAGGCATCGATCAGGACTTCAAAATCACTCCTGAACAGCTTGAAGCGACTATAACACCTAAAACACGTGCCCTTATCCTGTGTTCTCCTTCAAACCCTACAGGCTCTGTTTATACAAAAGAAGAATTGGCCGGTCTTGCGGCTGTTCTTGCTAAACACGAACGTGTAATCGTTATCGCCGACGAAATTTACGAACATATCAACTATATAGGAAAGCATGAAAGCATTGCCCAGTTTGCCGAAATAAAAGACCGTGTTGTTATCATAAACGGTGTATCAAAGGCATACGCAATGACAGGATGGCGTATCGGTTTCATCGCTGGTCCGGAATGGATTGTTAAAGGTGTAAACAAACTTCAGGGACAATATACCTCAGGTCCATGTTCTGTATCACAGAAGGCAGCAGAAGCAGCTTACACCGGAACTCAAGAACCTGTAGAAGAAATGCGTAAAGCTTTCGAACGCCGCCGCGACCTGATAGTAAAATTAGCTAAGGAAATCCCTGGATTCGAAGTAAACGTTCCTCAAGGCGCATTCTATCTGTTCCCTAAGTGTGATTCTTTCTTTGGAAAGAAGGATGGCGACAGAGTTATCAACAACTCAGACGACCTGGCTATGTATCTTCTTGAAGTAGGCCACGTGGCATGCGTGGGAGGTACTTCTTTCGGCGCTCCTGAATGTATCCGTATGAGTTATGCTACTTCAGACGAAAACATTGTTGAATCAATGCGTAGAATTAAAGAGACATTGGCTCGCTTGAAATAATATAGTTACAATTATACTTTTATACATTAAAGCATACAGACTTATCCGTCTTGTCGGATTGTCTGTATGCTTTTTTTCGTATTTTACGGGCATATACAAAAAAAGGCCGCTCCAAAATAGGAACAGCCTAAATTCGTTGTCATAAATCGACGACCGGATATTATCCCTGATGAATAGCTTCAGAAGGACAAACATCAGCACAAGTACCACATTCTGTACAAGCGTCTGGGTTGATTGAATATTTGTCACCTTCAGAAATTGCACCTACCGGGCATTCATCGATACAAGTACCGCAAGCGATACAATCGTCACTAATTACGTAAGCCATTGTTGTAAAAAAATTAAGTTATTATTAGTACTAATTGTTTATGCAAAGTTAGTATTTTTAGTCATAATTGTAACATCTACATTACAAGAAGGAGCTAATTTGTACATTGTCTAAATAAAATCATTTCATTATAGCTTGATATATTGTCTGTTGGATGGCAGGACGTATTTTAAGTCTCATAAGATTTTTTCTGTCAGTAGGATTTGGATAAATCCTGTTACACAGAAAGACATAAACCAAATCATTGTCCGGATCGGCCCACGCGCATGTCCCTGTAAATCCGGTATGACCAAACACTGAAGCCGGAGCCTCAGGAGCACAATAGCCGTTATCAGGATCACCGGTGTCAGGTTTGTCAAATCCAAGACCTCTCCTACTATTTTTCGATTTCATCTTAAGGAACAGCTCGCAAGTGGTACGCGACAAATATCTGCGGTCGCCCATAACACCTTTATCAAGCAACATCTGATAAATGGTAGCCACATCCTTAGCTGTAGAGAACAGTCCTGCATTACCGGATACACCTCCAAGCATAGCAGCAGCCTCATCATGTACATATCCATGCACTGGTCCGCGCCTCAGGAAATCCTCTTCTACTGTCGGTATAATTTCATCTTTTCCAAACCTCTGTAAAGGATTATACAATGTATGCACAAGACCCATAGGTTTATAGAAATACTCATCCAGATATTTATCAAGCGACATTCCGGAAATATTCTCTACAGCCTCCTTCAGAAGCATAAAATTCAAACAGCTATATCTATACGAATGGCCTTTCAGTGGAGCGTCGGCAATTTCCTTTAATACTACATTTTTAAACACAGGCTTCACAAAAATATTATCTGATACTTTTAATGTATATCCCGCGGTATCCTTTTCCGACACCCATTCAGGAATAAAGGAATAATTAGTACAAATATAAAGATTGTTTCCTACCTTAATCTTGTGATTAGTATCCTTATACTTTTTATACATACCTCCTTTGCAGCTTGTTTTGTCAATAGCTTTCATATAGAAAGGCAAATAAGCCGGTAAACAAGACTCATGATAAAGGAGTTCCTGAATAGTGATATTTGCCTTATCAGTCGATTTCATCTCAGGCACATAGGCAGAAATCTTATCTGTAAGATTCAGTTTGCCCTCATCATAGAGTTTCATTACAGCAAGCAGCGTAGCCGTAGTCTTTGTCAGCGATGCCAAATCAAACAAATCATTTTCCTTAACCTTTCTGTCAGAGTTGTATGTATGAGTACCAAAACATTTGTTATAAACCTGATAACCGTTTTTCCAAACCAGCACATGACATCCCGGATATGCGCCATTCATTATACCATATTCAGCTATACTGTCAATGCGCGACAAGATTTTGGAATCCATACCAAACTCCTCGGGTTTATATCTTCTTGGTTTATCAGGGTCAATAGTAACACCTGAAGCGGCAGTATATTCATCATTCAAATCGACAGACAAACGTCCGTCAACTTTTTGTGTTCCCAACAACATGTCAGCCACATATTTCTGGACAGGCTTATCTGATGAATGAGCCAATACAACTGCCGATGATTGCGCAACGACATCATCAAGTTTCTGCAAAGTCTTATGCGAATCAAAACATATCAGTATTGTTGGCTTTCCCTTAGCCAAATCAGCCAATATTTTTTCATATTTATCTACTTTAGAGGTATAAACAGCCACTATTACCCTTTGCGCAGGTGTTATCCTTTTTTTTATATTTTGTAGAGAATCAAGATTGGCATGAAGCCAAGTAACAGGATAGGTTTTATTTATTTCATTAAAGAACGTATAAGATTCAGAAAGTGTAGATGAGACATTAAGAACAACTGTTCCGGAAAGAGTCATATCCAAAGGAAGCATACCATCAGAATCTTTTACAACCGTAACAGCCGAAGTCTTTATATTATTGATAAGTTCATTGGTATATGCCTTATCAATACGGGCCATAATATCTTTATCATTAACAATAGGACGTCTGTTAAGTCCAAAAGCATACTTGTATGTAAGCACTTTCCTGCACTTCTCGTTTATTTCTTCTTCTGAAATCCTACCTTCTTTTACAGCCTTAAGCACTCCGTCAAGTTCGCGTTTAAGATTTCTTGGAGCCAGGACCATGTCATTACCTGCAATAAGTGCCTGCGCAGAAACATAAGGATTGTTTGATATACCTTTCATTTCAAGCGCGTCAGTAAAAACAAGTCCGGAGAATTTAAGTTCATTTTTCAACAGCTCTGTTATTACGGCATGCGAAACTGATGCAGCTTTATTATCGAGTGTGGTAACATTAAGATGTCCAACCATAACACCGCCGATACCAGCTTCTATCGCTTTTCTAAAAGGATAAAGTTCAATACTATCAAGACGTTCACGACTGAAAGACAAAACTGGCATTGCTTTATGTGAATCAACTTCAGTATCTCCGTGTCCCGGAAAATGCTTACACACAGCCAGCACTCCACCATCCTGAAGTCCTTTCGAATAAGCCACAACCTTACGTGCTACTGCTTCTCTGTCGCTACCAAACGAACGGGTATTTATAACCGGATTATTAGGATTATTATCAACATCGGCGACAGGAGCAAAATTTACATGCACGCCTATTTCCTTCAGTTGTCGGGCCACCTCCTTGCCATATTCATATATCAATGTATCATTCTGCACACAGCCAAGTACTCTGTTTCTTGGAAACGAAGGGGTACCTTTTAGTCGCATAGCCAATCCCCACTCACCGTCAAAAGTGATAAGCAAAGGAATTTTAGCCATACTCTGGGCATAATTTGTAAGTTCTATCTGCTTGCCTATTTCCCCACCTGAAAACAGCAAACCGCCTATGCCATATTCTTTTACAGCATCCGAAATATTCTGCTTGTTTTGCTGGGTAGTATATGGTGCGACTGTGTGTATAAACAATTGCCCTATCTTCTGTTTAAGAGTCATTGATTCAAGCTTATCATTTACCCAATTCCTACATGCATTTGCATCAGTCACGTTTTTATCTATAAAATCAGTCTGAGCATATAATCCGAATGATAGCGCAAACAGCAAACACGCCATTAATATTTTCTTCATGCCTATTATAAATTTTGGTCTATATATTACTGCGAATTTAAGTAAAAAACATCAAATCAGCAAGAGAATGTGAAAAGCATAGTAAAAAATGAATAATGCGTTTGCAATGTGGAATAAAATCACTATCTTTGCACCGCTTTCGCGCAATCGCTGTCATGAAGTGTTACTTGATATGTTGCGTTGTAACGATAAACAATTTAATTTTATAAAAACAATGGATTTAATTAAAATTGCTGAAGAAGCATTTGCTACTGGCAAACAGCATCCTTCTTTCAAAGCTGGTGATACAATTACAGTAGCATACCGTATCGTTGAAGGTAGCAAGGAACGCGTTCAGTTGTATCGCGGTGTTGTTATCAAAATTTCCGGTCATGGTGAAAAGAAACGTTTCACTGTGCGTAAAATGTCAGGAACAGTTGGTGTTGAACGTATTTTCCCATTGGAATCTCCGGCTATCGACAGCATTACTGTTAACAAAATTGGTAAAGTACGTCGTGCTAAATTGTACTACTTGCGTGCTCTTACTGGTAAGAAGGCTAGAATTCAGGAAAAACGCGTTAACGCATAATCTTGAGAACTATTTTCCTTACATAAAAAAAGGTCTGCTTTTGCAGACCTTTTTTATTATATCAATATAATTATCTGAAATCCTTAAGTTCCTCCTGAAGTTTCTGTCTTGTAAAGAAGATTCTGCTCTTCACTGTACCCAAAGGCAAGCCAAGTTTCTCTGCTATCTCACGATACTTGAATCCGGCTACAAACATCGAAAAAGGAACTCTATACTCACTCGGCAATGAATTGACAATACGTCTCATTTCCTTAAGGTCGTATGCGCCTTCCGTTGAATCACCTTCCAAATCGAATCCCTTATTTATGAAATAAGAATTATCAGTCTGGTCAACATAAGTCTGGTCACGCAATGTCTTTCTATAATTATTAATAAAGATATTACGCATTATAGTGTAAATCCATCCCTTGAAATTTGTTTCCTCAGTATATTTTTCCTCATTGTCCAGCGCCTTAAGCGATGTTTCCTGAAGCAAATCATTCGCATCCTCATAATCGGCCGTAAGCTTATAAGCAAAGTTTAGTAGGTCGGACTGCACGTTTAGCAGGTTTTGGGCAAAATTAGCTGTTTTCATTATTCTTGTTTGTTTGTTAATAATCTTATTTGTTTTTACATCACAAAAGTACATACAAACCTGAACATCAATATCCTTAAAACAGATAATGCAAGGGGCTAAAACAGTTTTTACCCTATTATATAACAGTTTTCAGGTGTTATTTCCAGCTTTTATATGGGGATTTCATAAGAAATGAGTTATAATACTTTACCTGACCTGTTACTTCTTCTCCAAGAAAAGGAGGTATCTCGTATGCCTCGTCAACACTGCTCAATTCTACCTCTGCAACGACAAGACCTTCATTGTCGCCATAAAATTCATCGACCTCGAAAATATGATTACCATACTTCACAAGATACCTTGTTTTGTCAATCATTCCATCATGACACAATAACATGAGTTCACGAGCTTCTTCAACGGGAATTTCATGTTCCCACTCATACCTGCTAAGCCCGTTGTCAGTCGAAGCCCCCTTAATGGTTATATAGCCTTTATCATCTCTGATACGTATCCTCACAGTCCTGCCTCGTTCACTACAAATATATCCCTGAACAATTCTCGACGAAGACATTGCCATATTCTTAAAGGAAGAGTCCTTAACCAAAAATTTTCGTTCTATCTCTTGCGACATGTTAAATTAAGATATTTACAAACGTTATGGTTATATGAAAATAACAAAGGCTGCCGGATAATGTTCACCCAACAGCCTTTTTATACTATAGAAACTTATAAAGCCACACTGTATGCAATTGCCAATATTACTCCTAATACAAATATAGAAATACATACTATCTTAAACACTTTGTCGGCCTTTTGTTCTTGGCGTTTCTCGTAATTCTGTTTCTTAATGTTATGTTTCTGGTTCATAGCAAATACTTTTTATTGTTAATACCCCAAAATTACAATTTAATTAACAAAAAGCAAAAACAGATTTCAAAAAATATTATTTATCAAGCCTCACTATCCGAGAATTCCATCAGATAAGCCTTGATAAAGCCATCAATCTTACCATCCATCACACCATTGACATCCGAAGTCTGGTAGTTAGTGCGGTGATCCTTCACGCGACGGTCGTCGAACACATAACTTCTTATCTGAGAGCCCCACTCAATTTTCTTCTTTCCGGCTTCAACCTTAGCCTGTTCTTCCATACGATGTTTCAACTCTTTATCGTAAAGGATAGAGCGCAACTGTCGCAAAGCATTTTCCTTGTTTTTAGGCTGGTCTCTGGTTTCAGTATTTTCAATGAGGATTTCCTCTTCCTCACCTGTATAAGGATCCTTGTACTGATAACGCAAACGCACACCAGACTCAACTTTATTTACGTTCTGACCACCGGCACCACCACTTCGGAATGTATCCCAAGACATACGGGCTGGTTCGATAGTTACTTCTATCGAATCGTCAACCAATGGAGTAACGAAAACAGAAGCAAAAGAAGTCATTCGTTTACCCTGAGCGTTGTAAGGAGAAACACGTACCAGACGATGAACACCATTCTCACCTTTCAGATAACCGTAAGCATAAGGACCTTCAATGTTCATTGTTACAGTTTTGATACCTGCCTCATCACCTTCCTGAAGATTGGCTACAGACAACTTATATCCGTTACTTTCGGCCCAACGCATATACATACGCATAAGCATTGACGACCAGTCCTGGCTTTCAGTACCTCCGGCACCAGAGTTTATCTTCAGCACACAATCCATCTGGTCAGCTTCAGAACGAAGCATATTCTTAAGCTCAAGTTCTTCAACAGCCACCAGAGCTTTATTATACGCATCGTCAACTTCCTGTTCTGTCACCAAATCGTCTTTAAAGAAATCGAAAGACAAATCCAGTTCGTCAACGAGTGTCTTAACTTCTTTATATCCATCAATCCATGACTGAAGCCCTTTTACCTTTTTCATCTGTGCTTCAGCTTTCTTCGCGTCATCCCAGAATCCAGGTGCCTGTGTACGGAGCTGTTCTTCCTCCACCTGCACTAACTTGTTTTCAATATCCAGATAGCGGTAAAGCGCCTCTGTGCGTTCCTTTAAATCCTTGAGTTGTTCTATTGTAATCATCTTATTCCTTTTTTGCGGCTACAAAGTTAGTCAAAAATCACAAAATGACCAAGTTACTCTTCATACATCTTCTCAATCTGAGCCGCATAATTTTTCATCAGTACAGGACGTTTTATCTTAAGAGTATTTGTAAGCTCACCTTTCTCCATGCTGAAAGGTTCAGGCAACAATGTAAACTTTTTAATCTGCTCGTAATGGGCAAACTCTTGCTGCAGTGTATCAATACGCGTCCTAAACAAATCCTGAATTTCAGGAGTCTCAAGAAGTTCCTTCATATCCGAATATTTTATACCCTTACTCTCGGCGTATGCCTTTACTTGCGAATATTCAGGAACTATCAATGCCGATACATATTTGCGTTGGTCGGCTATTATAGATATCTGGTCGATATACTTATCAACCACCAATTTTGTTTCAATTGCTTGAGGAGCGATATATTTACCATTCGATGTCTTGAAAAGATCCTTTATACGGTCTGTCAGATACAAACGTCCATCCTCAATATATCCTGCATCACCGGTACGGAACCATCCGTCAGGCGTAAATGCATCCTTAGTAATAGCTTCCTTATTATAATAACCTTTTGTAACGGTCTCACCCTTTACCAGCACCTCATTATTTTCCCCGATTTTTATTTCCACTCCAGGTAAGACTCTTCCAACTGAGCCAATTTTAAAATCATCAATCCACTGACAAGTAACAGTAGCGGTAGTTTCAGTCAGTCCATATCCGGCAACCATGTTTATACCGACAGACCTTACAAATTCCTCAACCTTATGAGGAATAGCGGCACCTGCGGTAGGGAAGAAATTACCATTTTCTATACCAATGGTTTTCTTAAGCAAGCTGTATATTGTCCTTTCGTAAAATTTATACTTAAGTTTCAGTATCGGCGACGGCTCTTTTCCGTTCATCAGACAGTCAATATTATACTCTTTTCCTGTTTTCAGAGCATCAAGCATAAGTTTTTTCTTAACGCCTGCAGTCTCGTTAATTTTCTCCATTACCGCAGCATATACCTTTTCCCAGAAACGTGGAACACTACACATAGCCGTAGGACGTACTTCCTTGATAGTAGTCTGAATATCAGCAGGACGCAAATTTATACACAAAGTGCATCCTCTGTCAATACAAAGATATGACCATGCACGCTCAAATATATGAGTAAAAGGAAGGAAATTCATTACCACATCATTGTCAGAGAGAGTTGTCAAACGTCCATAATGTGCCTTGATACCAAATTCGAAGCACGAATGATGCAACATTACGCCCTTAGACTCACCTGTAGTACCTGATGTATATAAAATATTTGCCAAGTCATCAGCTGACGAAGCTTCAGTACGCTGTTGCACAACCTCTTGCAAAGCCTCATCATTACCTTTTTCGAGAAACTCATCGAAATAAATAGAGTTAGTATCGCCTGGAAGACGCTTGACATTAGAATCGAATATTACAATCTGCTTAAGAGATTTACACAATCCCTGGACCCTCCTTGCGACTTCATACTGATACTGTTCGCCAACAAAAAGAAATCTGATAGACGCATCCTGCACAATATAATGTACCTGAGCTTCAGAACTTGTAGCATAAAGCGGTATTGTCACAACCCTTGTGGCGTATGCTCCAAAATCCACATAAAGACATTCCGGCATATTCTGCGAGAAAACTCCCACGTTTTCCTGTTCTTTTATTCCCAATGCCACCATGGCACGAGATGCATATCTTACTTTTTCTGCAAATTTGTTCCAAGAAACTGAAATCCAAGACGATAAAGAATAATCGCGATACTTAAGAGCTACCCTCTCACCATATCTCTTTGCTTGGCGGAAAACGAGGTCCGACAAAAATGATTTGCCCATTTTATATACTTAATTTAGAATTCTTAATACGCAAAGTTAATTATATTTTTCTATTTTACCACAAATCTGTTACGATATATTAAAATAAAACATATCTTTGCCATAAAATATCAGAATAATATGATGACAGATACAAGCTATTACACTTCGGAAGCTGTAACTTTACTTCAGGCTCTGATTGGAATACCATCTATAAGCAGGGAAGAAGATGCTGCAGCCGACTTTCTACAAACCTACATCGAAGAATCAGGTATTATGACAGGCCGCATGGGAAACAACGTATGGTGTATAAGCCCAATGTTTGATACTTCGAGACCAACAATACTTTTAAACTCCCATATTGACACAGTCAAGCCTGTAAACGGCTGGCGTAAACAGCCATTCACACCAAAGATTGACAATGGTAAACTTTTCGGATTGGGCAGCAATGATGCGGGCGCGTCCTTAGTTTCATTATTCCAAGTTTACAAACACCTGAGTGCTACAGAACAAAAATATAATCTTATTTTCTTAGCCTCGTGCGAAGAAGAAGTATCAGGCAAAAACGGAATTGAAAGCGTACTTCCACAATTGCCACCTATAACTTTAGGTATAGTGGGCGAACCTACAGAAATGAATCCCGCAATAGCGGAAAAAGGTCTTATGGTACTCGATGTCACCGCACAAGGACGTTCCGGACATGCCGCACGCGAGGAAGGCGACAACGCAATCTACAAGATTCTTCCTGACATAGAATGGTTCCGCACTCACAAATTCGAGAAAGAATCACCACTTCTCGGTCCGGTAAAAATGACTGTCACACAAATTAATGCAGGGACACAACACAATGTAATTCCTGACACATGCAGTATCGTGGTTGATATTCGCAGTAACGAGTGTTACTCTAATGAAGCACTTTTTGAGGAAATCAAAAAACATATCGGCAGCGAAATAAAAGCAAGGTCTTTCAGACTTAACTCTTCAAGCATATCTCCAGACCATCCTATAGTGAAACGCGCAATCGCATTAGGTAAAACACCATTCGGCTCGCCTACCCTATCCGACCAGGCACTCATGCCATTCACTTCAGTAAAGATAGGTCCTGGAAAATCATCCCGTTCGCACACAGCCGATGAATATATAATGATAAATGAGATAGAAGAGGCTATAAACCTTTATATACAATTATTAGACGGGTTGGAGTTATAAAACTCCAACCTTTTTTCATTAATCAGCTTCCACTTCAACAAGATTTCCGGTGACAGAGTTCATAATAAATCCTCTAACTTTAATACCGTCTGCAGGCATCAGCGGATGATGTCTTACTATATGGACACTTTTTCTTACGGCATCTTCCGTATCATCGAAACCACTCAACCACGAGCGAAGATTTATATCACAATATTCCATCATCTCAATGTGATCCTGAGAAACTCCACGTGCACGCATGTGTGAAAGCATTACTTCACTGTCCATGTGCTGCACACCACAGTCTGTATGTCCTATAATCATTATCTCCTCAACACCAAGCTCATATATTGCGACAAGAAGGCTTCGCATGGCACTACCAAACGGATGAGTAATTGTACCGCCGGCATTCTTAATAATCTTCACATCACCGTTTTTCAGTCCCAACGCCGCAGGAAGCAACTCGATAAGCCGTGTATCCATACATGTCACAATAGCAATTTTCTTGTCCGGATATTTGGTCGTAAGAAATTTCTCATATCCTTTTGTTTCGACAAAAGATTTGTTGTATTCCAATAATTCGTCTATCATAATCCTCTTTTAATAAAATTCATATCGCAAAAATACATCAAAAAAACTTCATAAATAAAAAGCAAGAGTAAATATCCGCATCATACAGTATTTACTCTTGCCCGAATGTATTATTTTATCACATACGTTCGATTGTATATTCTTCACCCGCGCGAGTTTCTATATCATATTCATAAATTTTATACAATATAGGATGCTCAGCTATCAGTCCCTCAGCCTTTAAAGGCTCTTTAATTTCGGCATTCTGATAATACCTATTACTATTCTCACCTTTAGCCTCTGTCAATCCGTTACCCTTAAGAGGTATATACGAACGGATTCTCAGATTTCCTCCCAAAGCAGATTTTATTTTTGCTGTGAGCAGTTCACCACCTTTCCATTCCATATCAACGGTAAATCCACCTCTGGCTTTCAGTCCCGAAACCTTACCGTCTCTCCATTCATCCGGCAAAGCCGGAAGCAAATGTAAAGCCTCGTCGTGGCTCTGCATCAACATTTCTGCCACACCGGCGGTATATCCGAAATTACCGTCAATCTGGAAAGGTGGATGCGAGTCGAACAAGTTAGGATAAGTACGTCCGGCAAACAGGTTCCTTATTATCTTATAAGCATGATTTCCGTCAAGCAGACGTGCCCACAAATTAATTTTCCAACCGATAGACCATCCGGTAGCCTCATCACCTCTTTGCAACAAAGTGTTTTTTGCGGCCTGGAACAAATCAGGATTTTTGTAAGGTGAAATCTGATTACCTGGATACAATCCGAACGCATGCGAAATATGTCTGTGCTTGTCATTCGGATTATCCACATCCTCAAGCCATTCCTGCAACTGATTGTACTTTCCTATCTGCATAGGGGCAAGCATATCAATCATACCCTGCAGCCTGTTTATATATTCGGCATCCTTATTAAGAAGTTTCGCCGCATCACGAGTATTGCATAAAAGTTCGAACACAATCTGATTGTCCATTGTACAGCCTGCAACAGTAGAAGCTGAATTGCTGTTTTCACCGTCAGGACCATGTTCAGGCGAGTTGGAAGGGCAAGTAACCATCCATCCATATACAGGATGCTTAACAAGAAAATCCATAAAGAAATCTGCCGAGCCCTTCATCACATCATAGTATTTCTCAAGGAAAGCCATATCACCGGTATATAAATAATGTTGCCATAAGTGCTGGCACAACCATGCTCCTCCATTTGGCCACATACCCCAGAAAGCACCGTCAACAACACCGGTAGAACGCCACAAATCAGTGTTATGATGGAGCACCCATCCGTTACATCCATACATAGCCTTAGCTGTTTCCTGTCCAGCCTCTGAAAGTTCCTGCAACATTTTAAACAATGGTTCATGACATTCGCTCAGATTAGTCACCTCAGCAGGCCAATAATTCATCTGAAGATTAATGTTCACAGTATATTTACTGTCCCATGGTGCAACCTTATCCTTATTCCATATACCCTGAAGATTTGCCGGCTGACCTCCCGGCAGAGATGATGATATCAGCAGGTAACGTCCGTATTGAAATAACAGAACAGCCAGTCCGGCATCATTTCTTTCATTAAATTTCTTTATTCTCTGGTCTGTAGGTTCGTTTGAGTAATCATCCGAATATATGTCAAGGTCCAATCTTCCGAACAGTTCCCTATACATTTCAATATGTTCTTTCTTGGCCTTTTCATAATCTTTCTTTACAGCTGCGTTCAGATAATTCACAGCCTTCTTGTAACCATTGCCGCTAATATCTTTATAATTTACGAAATTGGTTGCCGATGATATATATAATGTAACATAATCAGCATTCTCAATCCTAAGCCTATTATCGTCGAAAGACAATTTTCCTCCTTTGTTCACAGCCTTCACCAAAGTCTCATCAAAAAGTTTTCCAACAACACCCTCATGGTCATTACCCTTAGCCTTAAGATAAAGGCACTTGTTCTTGACAGAAACCTGATGCTCCAAAGGACAATTGAAAGACAAGTTGAACGATAACTTACCTGCTTCCGAACTTGATATTCTCATTATAATCACATTGTCCGCAATAGAAGAAAACAACTCTCGCGTATATGTCACTCCATCAGCTTTATAACTCACGGTAGCAATGGCATTCTCCAAATCCAGTTCACGAAGATAATCCGTAACATTATCATGACCTGGAAAGTCAATCATCAGGCTACCGATAGTCTGATACGGCATACCATTTCTTGGAGTGAGAAAATTTTTATTAACCAAATCCTGCGCTTCGCCATACTTCCCGTCAAAAACAAGTTTTCTCACTTCAGGCAAAACTTTCAATGCATCCGGATTATCATTTCTATACGGCGAACCACCCCAGAATGTTTCTTCATTCAATTGCAATTCTTCTACTTCGGTACCGCCGAACGACATAGCTCCCAATCTTGAATTTCCTACGGGTAAGGCCTCTGTCCATTCCGAGGCAGGTCTATCATACCACAACTTCAGATTTCCCGCATAAATATATGAAGACAGGAGCAACAATACTGACAAAAAACTAATTCTCATATTATTACTATTTTAATAATTCATCAAAGGCTTTTTCTAATTCAAAAATACAAAAAAATCGAAACCATATAGGAAAACAGCAGACAAAAATGTATTTTTGTAACAAAATTCATAAACAAGAAAAATTATGGCTAAAGAACTTGAACTGAAATACGGATGCAATCCTAACCAGAAGCCTGCGCGTATTTTCATGAAAGAAGGGGAACTGCCTATTGAGGTCCTGAACGGACGCCCCGGTTACATCAACTTCCTTGATGCACTGAACGGATGGCAGTTAGTAAAAGAACTGAAAGAAGCTACAGGAATGCCTGCCGCTACATCTTTCAAACATGTCAGCCCTGCAGGTGCTGCCATTGGTCTTGAACTGGACGAAACTATGAAGAAAATATATTTCGTCGATGGCCTTCCTCTTTCACCGCTTGCTAACGCTTACGTACGTGCACGCGGTGCTGACCGTATGTCATCTTACGGCGACTTTATCGCACTGAGCGACATCTGCGATGAAGAAACCGCACGTTTCATCAACCGAGAAGTTTCTGACGGTGTTATCGCTCCTGGATATACAGATGCAGCTTTGGAAATCCTGAAAGCAAAACGTAAAGGAACATACAATGTAATAAAAATTGACCCGAACTATGTTCCTGCTCCTATTGAAACAAAGGAAGTGTTCGGCATTACATTCGAACAGGGAAGAAACGAAATCAAGCTGAACGGCGACGATCTGTTCCAGAACATCCCTACTCAGAACAAGAACTTTACAGATGCCGCTAAGCGTGACCTTATGATAGCGCTTATCACTCTGAAATATACTCAGTCAAACTCTGTATGTTACGTCAAGGACGGTCAGGCAATCGGTATCGGTGCCGGACAGCAGAGCCGTATCCACTGTACACGCCTCGCAGGAAACAAGGCAGACATCTGGTATCTGCGTCAGCATCCGAAGGTGTTGAACCTGCCTTGGGTTGAAAAAATCCGCCGTGCAGACCGCGACAATACTATCGACATCTACATCAGCGATGACCACGACGATGTACTTGCAGACGGAGTATGGCAGCAGTTCTTCACAGAAAAACCAGAAGTATTGACTCGCGAAGAAAAACGCGCTTGGCTCGACACACTGAAAGGTGTAGCTCTTGGTTCGGACGCTTTCTTCCCATTCGGCGACAACATTGAACGCGCTCACAAGAGCGGTGTGGAATTCATTGCACAGGCCGGCGGCTCTGTACGCGATGACCATGTTATTGAGACTTGCGACAAATACGGCATCGCAATGACATTCACTGGCATACGTCTGTTCCACCATTAATGGCAGCCATTTACCTATAAAAATAAAAACATCCTGAAAATCAATAATTTTCAGGATGTTTTTATTTTTATACGACAACTAGAATTTATACCCTACGGTGAAATACATTGCAAAATTATAGGGTGAGTTTCCCGGAGCTATCTTGCAGAAGCCGAAATCGGCATCGAGTCCCAATGTCCATTTCGGGAAATCAAGACCTACGCCACCTTGAATTCCGGCATCAAAACGGTTAAAGCCGTCGGATATATATTGACCGGCAATAGATAAATCATCAAAAGTCGGCCATGATATTGTCAAAGCATCTAATTTTGTTTCGGATTTGCCTGAAATTCCGTATGCTATATACGGCCCTACCGTAAATACCATATCAAACCTGGATGTTGCGCCTACATGAAAAGCCGCAAGAAGTGGCATCTGAAAATAATTCTGATTGACATGAACCTTTGATAAACTTTCAGAACCTGTAATAAAATCATCATACATCTTATAGCTTGCTCCTTTCGAGGTCCAATTCAGTCCTGTCTGGAAAGACACCAGCCAGTTCAACGGTATATCCAGAGTAACTCCTACCTTAGGATTAAACAAAGGTTTACTGCCATCCGCATATTCACCCATCCAGGCAGACATACCTGCACCTACTTCCACTCCCCATTTTACTCTATTTTGGGATATTGCCGGTACAACCGACAATACACACAATAACGCAATTATCAGTTTCCTCATAATAGTATAAATCAATTACTTATTTTATATAATCACAAATTTAAACAAATAAATAGCAATCACATAAAAAAAGTAAGAAAAAATGTCCTGTCATTTCAATCTAAACACGGCCGTGTTTGAATTAAAATGACAGGACATTTTTTTTCTAATTTATAAGCGTTATTTTAGAAGGCGTATTCTATACCTATAGAGATATTTTCAGCATCAGCAGTTACACCAAAACCATTGTTTGAAGTAAATCCCCGATAATCCTGACGGAATCCTGCAAAACCAACTTTGGACACAAAGCTGAAATTGTCATTCAATTTTACGGCTATACCTGGTTTAACTCCTAATTCAAAACCGGCTTTTGCATCATTGTGGGCTACTTTATTTACTGATACTCCGAATCCCATATCAAGGAACAGACGAACTATCTTGTTTTCATAATAAGAGAAACGCGCGTATGGAGCTATTGCAAATGCTGTAGATGAAAGACCTTCACCTCCTGAGACATCAAGTACAAGCTGTCCTCCAAATGCCCATCTTTCATTGAATTCATAGCCAAAATCAGGACTGATAGAGAAAGATGTTCTCTCTGAGTCAGTATTTCTCCACAAACTGATTCCACCGCCAATGTACATTTCCTGTGCGTAAGCAGTAACTACTGCAAACATCACGAATAAAGTCATCAATACTTTTTTCATAATTCTCATTTTTAAGTTGTTAAACAGTTTAGTTTTCTTCAGATAAATAATTATCTGAAAAAATAATATTACAAAAATAAGAAATACTTAGCAATTTTAAACAACATCTTAAAAACAGGACAATTTATCCGTTTTTATGACGATTGGCACGACGACGACGGATTTCTGCTTTCATCTTTGCAGAACCTGAATTGTGGAGTCCTGTGATGTAAGTTTTCTTCTTCGCCTTTGTCTTCACCTTTTCTTCTTTCTTGGCTGCCGACGATTTGGCTCCCTTGAAAACAATTCCTTCTGTCAGTATCTTTTCTATATCCATATTGTGAGTTTATAAGTTTTTAAAGTTTTTGAGTTAATGAGTTGATGTCCGGATGAAACCAACGGTCAGTGAAATTAAAGCCTTGACAACATGTAACTGAGACCTCGTCAACTGAAATATACTATTTCTACATCAACAGCTTCGGCAAACTCTTTCAGCAAATCTACCATAAAGCCAACAGCCTCTTCCAGTCCTTCCTTACCGCTATATGCATTCATGATGGCAAGAAGACTTGTTGTACCGGCACTTATCTTGGTTCGTTCATTATCGCTTGTAGGAGTTCCAACACCACCTACCGCATCACGGTAAACCGGCATTCCTTCAATATTAAGCTCACCACGGCCTATTCCTTCGTAAGGCTCGCCAGCCTTACCTATGCCGAGCACGAGTTCATCTCCCTGAATCTTATCCAGATCGAATCCGCCTATGGAATGACCACAGTTAATGGATGCCAGATTTATAAGGTCCACCAATGTATCAATCTGATATAACGGTATTCCGCGAAGGATACGCCTGCACAATGCTTCGGACGACGGACGGTAACGGCTTGGATCCTTTCCGCATTTCTTGTATGCCTGACGTGTGGCCTGTATTGACGGCATGTCCTTTATGGAATCTGTAGTGTATCTGGAACGGTAAAGTTCAGTAAATTCTTCAATCCGTTTCCATAGTTGTTCATTATAGCCTGAATTCTTGACTTTTGCAAATACGGCGGCACCCTGGAAATCAGGCCATGCCTGTTTAAGTTCGTCAGATACGACAATATTTATTTTCCTATTTCCCATAAAAGTTTTCAATACTGGTTGATGAATATAATTATTAAATACGATTTTCCGAAACCGGATGTCTCAACATTATTCCCGAAATTATCCTGCCGGAATTTATACCTAACCTGCGGGCAGAAAAAAAATCGCTGTATCCGGTATAAGTACATATACCGCTCATTTCAATATTTTCCCGGCTGACTCCTGACGCGAGCAACTGGATTCTGTTAGCTTCCCAAAGGTCGATATGCCACTTGGAATATCTTTGCGCTATGGCATTCATATCGAATCCGGCCTTACGGAAAGCGTCATATACCTCATCGCCCACCTCGAACGACTGCAATGATATTCCCGGACCTATAACCGCCACTACATCACGCATCTGTGTACCGTACTCTCTACGCATCCGCTCCAATGTTTTCTCAACGATACGCGCTACCGTCCCGCGCCACCCTGCATGAATAGCGGCTACAGCCTTATTGCGTACATCGTAACAAAGCACCGGAATACAGTCGGCAGTAGAAATACACAGACATACACCTGGCAGGTTTGTCATTACAGCATCCACTCCTTCAAGCTGCTCTGTGTTGACCGAAGCAGAAGATTGCATAAATATTCTGTCCACCGTACGTATTACCGTACCATGAACCTGATGTGGAATTATGAACGTTTCCGGTTTTTCCGGCATTATACCTGCCAGTAACTCTCTGTTCTTCTCAACATCTTCCGGACGGTCGCCACAATAATGATTGCAGTTGAAAGATGAATAGTTACCTGTACTGTATCCGCCGTGACGTGTGGTCGAAAAACAAAAAATGTCAGCATACGACTCATTCAAACCGTACACCAACATTCTTTTATCTGTAGAAAACAAGTTATTCATTATTTTTCCGGTTCATCATCCCAATCCACTTCCTCATATTCATACTCGAAATCATCGTCATCAGTTTCATCCTCGTACTCGTATTCAAAGTCTTCATCTTCACCCATTTCCTGAAGCTCCTGCTGAAGTTTTGAAACGTCTTTCGAACGGTGTACTATTGCGTCGCGCCTTAAAGATTCAAGCTGGTTGCTTTCCTTGTTTAGCTCTGTCCAAAGAATATCCTTCAGTTGCTGTATGCCCATATTTGCCACAGACGAAATGAATACGTGTGGAATACCTTCAGGCAATGTAGGCTCAAGCATGCTTATAAGCTCATCATCCAGCATATCACATTTCGTAATGGCAAGAACACGCTGCTTATCGAGCATTTCAGGATTGAACGTAGCCAATTCGTTAAGCAATATTTCATATTCCTTACGGATGTCGTCAGTATCTCCAGGCACCATGAACAGCAGCAATGAGTTACGTTCTATGTGGCGTAGGAAACGAAGTCCAAGTCCTTTACCCTCGCTTGCGCCTTCTATTATTCCAGGTATGTCGGCCATGACGAAAGATTTTCCGTCACGATATGACACTATGCCCAAATTAGGCTCAAGTGTAGTAAACGGATAATTGGCTATTTTAGGACGTGCCGCCGATACTGTAGATAGCAAAGTTGATTTTCCCGCATTTGGGAAACCTACAAGACCTACGTCGGCCAGTAACTTCAGTTCGAGTATAACAGTCATTTCCTGCATAGGTTCGCCCGGCTGAGCAAATCGCGGTGCCTGACGTGTAGCAGTACGGAAATGCCAGTTACCTAAGCCTCCGCGTCCGCCTTTAAGCAGAATGACTTCCTGACCATGGTCTGTTATATCGCAAACATACTCTCCGGTCTCAGCGTTGTAAACCACAGTACCACATGGCACTTCTATCACCTTGTCGGCACCGTCTTTACCAAAACTTTTGTTTTTTGAGCCGTTACCTCCATGTTCGGCAAATACGTGACGCTCGTACTTCAGGTGAAGCAGTGTCCAGTAATTGCGGTTACCACGCAGGATTACATGACCTCCTCTACCACCGTCGCCACCGTCTGGACCGCCGTTAGGTATATATTTTTCACGGCGCATGTGTACCGAGCCACGGCCTCCCTTACCGGAGCGGCAGTAGATTTTTACATAATCAACAAAATTCGATTCAGCCATATTTTTTGTTTAGAAGTTAAATTGAGAAGTTAAGTTGGGAAAGTTAAAGAAGTTTTCCAACTTCTTTAACTCCTTGTAAATTAAAGTTTGTCTATTGCAGAGCAGATGTCAGCAAAGATACCGTCCATAGTACCAAGACCGTTGATGTGCTGATATTTGCCATCGTTCTTGTACCAGTCGATAAGTGGAGCAGTCTGAGAGTGGTAAACCACAAGACGTTTCTTGATTGTTTCTTCATTGTCGTCAGCGCGTCCTGATTCCTGACCGCGTTTGATAAGACGAGTCATAAGTTCATCTTCAGGAACCTCAAGGTCGAGCATGATAGATACTTCCTGACCACGAGCCTTAAGCATTTCCTTAAGAGCTTCAGCCTGAGCTATTGTACGTGGGAAACCATCGAAAATTACACCTTTGCTGTCTTTGAAGCTATCGAATACGCTTGCAAGGATGTCAATCATCAATGCATCAGGAATAAGCTGACCGTTATCTATATAACCTTTTGCAGTTTTACCAAGTTCAGTACCATTCTTGATTTCAGCACGCAAAACGTCGCCTGTTGAAATGTGGTTCAAACCATACTTTTCTACTATACGTGCACTCTGAGTTCCTTTACCAGAACCTGGTGCGCCAAAAATTACGATGTTCAACATTTTGTTTAAGTTTTTGAGTTTATATAAGTTTTTTAGTTTGTTGACGAGTTGACAAGTTAACGAGTTAACAAGGTTACCATCCAGACGGGAACCTTCTATTTACTTGTAACTGAAACCTTGTCACCTATTCATTAACAACAGTATATATATCACGATAATTACGTCCCTTTCCGTCGTAATCAAGACCGTAACCTACAATAAAATCATTGGGGATATTCATGGCCACATAGTCTATATCAAGTTTGACCTGAAGCTTATCCGGCTTAACAAGCAATGTGGCAATACGTATATCTTTAGGATTACGCGCACGCAATGTCTCTACAAGGCGTTCCATGGTGAAACCTGTGTCGATGATGTCTTCGACTATCACCACTGTTCTACCTTCAATATCCTCGTTCAGACCGACAAGCTCCTTCACTTTACCTGTAGATGATGTTCCCTGATATGACGCAAGTTTCACGAAAGATATTTCACACGGTATATTGACGCGCTTCATCAAATCGGCAGTAAACATGAAAGAACCGTTCAACACACTGAGAAACAGCGGTTCAGTACCTTCCAAATCGCGGTTTATTTCATCAGCCACACGTGATACTTCCTTCAATATTTCTTCTTCTGTAATAAATGTTGTAAACGACTTGTCTTTAATCTGAATAGTACTCATACAATTATGCATAATTAAAAATGCGGACAAATTTACGTAAAATCTTATAAACGGCAACACTACGTTTCAAGTATTTAAGTATATTTTGATGTTTAAATAGTGAATAGTTCGTATGTTTTTACTACTTTTACCAACAAAATACCATTTTAAGAAGTAATGAAAATTTTAAGTTGCGCACAACAAAAGGAAGCCGATGCTTACACAATAGAGCACGATTCTATATTATCCATCAATTTAATGGAAAAGGCAGCAAGTCTTATCACAGACTCCATTTGCAGAAGATGGAACAAATCACATAAAATAGTAGTCTTTGCCGGTCCTGGCAATAATGGTGGTGATGCGGTGGCAGTGGCACGAATGCTTCACCTAAAGAACTATCAGGTACAAGTCATTTTATTCAACATCAAGGGAACACTTTCGGACGACTGTCTCACCAACATCAAGCGTCTGCAGGAATGTGGATTTACCAACTATACAGAAGTAAGCACCCAGTTCGATCCTCCCAAACTTTCAGCCGACGATATTGTTATCGACGGTCTTTTCGGTACAGGACTTAACATGCCGCTAAGCGGAGGTTTTGCCGCCGTAGTACAATACATAAATGCCTCACCGGCGAAGGTGGTTTCAATAGATATACCTTCTGGAATGATGGGAGAAGACAACACGAGAAACATCCGTCAGAACATCATCAAGGCAGACCTCACACTTACAATACACATGCCTAAGCTGTCATTCCTTTTCGCCGAAAATGAAGATATAATAGGCGAGCTGGAAGTACTTGACATCGGTATAAGCAAAGAATACACCGAACAGGCAAAAACAAGCAATTATATAATAGAAGAAGATGAAATTTCAAGCCTGGTAAAACCAAGAAAGAAATTTGCACATAAAGGTAATTTCGGCCATGCCATGATTATAGCCGGCTCGTACGGAATGGGAGGAGCCGCTGTAATGGCTGCAAAAAGCTGTATGAGATGCGGTGTAGGATTACTTACTGTCCACACTCCCGTATGCAACCACCAGCTCCTGCAGCTAAGTGTTCCGGAAGCTATGGCACAGGATGATATGGACGACAGATATTTTGCCGAGGTTACCGACCTTGACAACTATCAGTCACTCGGAATAGGTCCGGGATTGGGACAGGAAGATTTTACCGCACAGGCCATAATAAACCAGTTGAGGGAGTGTTATATTCCGGCTGTAATCGATGCAGACGCAATCAACGCGCTCAGCACATACAGAAACCAGTTGAACTGTGTCCCTAAAGGTTCCATTCTTACACCTCATGTAAAAGAACTTGAACGACTCGTGGGAAGATGCAGCAATAGTTTCGAAAGAATACAGAAAGCTAAGGAACTGGCATCATATCTGCAGGTATATATAATATTGAAAGGAGCCTGGAGCGTGATTATAACTCCCGAAGGTGAATGTCATTTCAACCCGACAGGCAACCCGGGAATGGCAACAGGCGGCAGTGGAGATGTTCTGACTGGTATATTGACTGCGCTTCTGGCTCAGGGATACTCATCTAAAGACACATGTCTGTTAGGAGTTTACCTGCATGGAATGGCCGGCGACATAGCTGCGGAGAAATTCGGGGAGATAAGCATGAACGCGTCCGACATTGTCAATTCCCTGCCGGAAGCATGGAAAAAGCTTTCAGATAAAAGATAAGAAACATATAATAATTAGCTTATGAGCAAAAAAGGAATAATGGCACTTGCACTCGCTGCAGCCTGCACTTTAGGAACAAAAGCACAAAACATAGATTATTATACTCCGGGCGAAGGAGAAGGTATAGCATATTTCTTGCCAAAAACCGCAGTGGAAATTAATGTTATTGCCACCAGAATTAAATATACTCCTGGAGACTTTTGCCAATATGCAAACAGGTATCTGAGAGTGAATGATGTTACATCAGAACCTTCGACAAGTTGGGAGATAAAGAGGATAGAAGTTCGCACGGCAGGTGTACCCGACTCAACAAAAGCTTATATAATTAAGCTGAACGACAAGAGTGTTATGTCAGACATCGAAATTACAGACAATGGGATTATTAAAGCGATCAATACATCGGCACCTAAATCGGCAAAACAGAATTATATCCTCGAAAAATCACAACAACCTGAAGATGGAAGAAAATACATGACAGAAGAAATCCTTTCGGCAGGTTCCACAGCTAAAATGGCAGAACTTACAGCAAAGGAAATTTATAACATACGTGAGAGCAAGAATCTGATTCTGAGAGGTCAGGCTGATACGATGCCAAAGGACGGAGAGTCGCTGAAACTGATAATGGACAATCTTGAGAAGCAGGAAAAGGCCCTTACACAGATGTTTACTGGAATTTATTCAAAAGAAGACAAACTCTTCACTGCCCTCATCATTCCTGACAGCGACGTTACAGAAGCTACAGCTTTAAGATTTTCAAAGAAACTTGGCATACTGCCATCCGACGACCTGGTCGGTGAACCTATGTATGTTAAAATAGACAACAGTAATCCTATGCAACTGTATGGAACTGACAGTGATGACGACAAAAAGAAGAAAAAAGCCCCAAAAGGAATTATCTACAATATCCCAGGGAAAGGTAGCGTCACTGTAACATTCGGAGGAAAAACAATTTTCGAAGACAGTAATATGATGTTTTCCCAATTCGGAAGCACCGAGCTTCTCGTAAAAGACCTGTTCAACAAGAAAGTTAACACACGAGTTATTTTCGATACAGCAACAGGTGGAATACAGAAAATTGACAAAGATTAATATCAAACTTAATTTAGAATGAAAAACACATTATTTATTTTGTTCCTTATTGCCACATTGATTACCAGATTATGCGCCGAAAACAGACTTTTTGTTGATTTCCACGATGGTCCGGTACATCCTTTCGGACAGATGCGTACATGGCCTAATGCACTTACACGTGAATATTGCCAGGCACAGCTCGACGGACATAAGATTTTCTATCCTAAAACATTTGTCACATCTGTATTTGTAAATATGATTGCGGGACCTATAGACATGAACAACGGAATGTTTGACCTCCGACAGGGACCTACAACAAGAGTTGACGAAAACAAGCCGGTACCATCGACTGTCGTGTCCGAAGCGGCACGTACTCTCATAGTATTTTCGGGAGCTACCATTATACCGGACATTCCTGAATATTATCAGAAATATCCTGAACTGCTTAAATTCATCTCATCCCAGGAAATGCCATGGGTAGAAAGTACTACCCTCGACGGAGAAATAGGCGAATATATAGTAATGATGCGCCAGACAGACGAAGCATACCTTATCGGAGCTGCCACAAACGAAGAGGCAAGAAATCTTTCCATAAATCTCGATTTTCTTGAAGAAGGAAGGGAATACAAAGCCCTGATAATTGAGGATGGAGACGGTGCCGACTATCTTACAAACCGGGAAACACTGAAAAGTAATACCAAACCTGTGAAAAAGAATGATACAATCAATGTCTCATTGGCATGTGGTGGCGGAGCCTGCATACTCATTGAATAAATCGAAACATATTCAATGAAAAATATTTCATTCTGAAGACTTTTCCATCAAAAACATTACTTAATATAGATAAAATATTTGTTTTTTAGGAAAAATAGTCTAACTTTGCGTATAGTATATTTTAATATATTGATTATGAAAAAGATAAAAATTAAAGTAGCATGTGCTTTACTATGTGGAAGTCTGCTATTCTCTTCATGTATCGGTTCCTTTGCTTTATGGAACCAGTTAAAAGACTGGAATCAAGGTATAGGTAATAAATTTGTAAACGAATTAGTCTTTTTGGCATTCAATATAATTCCTGTATATGGTGTTGCATATTTCGCTGACGTAATAGTCCTAAACTCTATTGAATTCTGGAGCGGCTCAAATCCATTGGCCGATGTAGGAACTACAAAAACTGTAAAGGGCGAAAATGGTGAATATCTGATCAGAACAAATGAGAACGGTTACAGTATCTCTAAAAAAGGAGAAGATGTTACTATCGATTTGGTTTACAATCAGGAAAACCGTACATGGAATGCGTCATACGACGGAGAGTCATACGAACTTATGACTATGAACGAAGACGGAACTATTACAGTGAAATTACAGGACGGAAATACTGTAACCGTACTTCCTGACCAGCAGGGTCTGGCTTCAGTACGTTCTATCAGCGGCTCACAAACAACTCTGTTTACAGCTGCAAGATAATTATAATCAAAATTTACACAAGAACTTTCAGGCATCATAAAAAAGCGTTTTTATGATGCCTGTTTTTATTAATTGATATGATTAGCAACAGATATTTTACCATCGGAATAGACATTTTCTTTTGCGTCATCCTGCTGCCTGCCATGATGATGATGCTACCTGTGGATAAATGGCTGGAAAGCAATTCTCTTTTTGTAGTCACTCTTATAGTATGGCTATATGCCGTATATTTCTGCATAAAGCAGATAAGTGTCCCTATGGCTATGAAAGACAGAAAACATCTGCTCATAGCAATAACCGTCCTTCTTGGTACTGTATTCATCACATGGCTCATCACCCAATATCAGATGGATTTTCCTTTCCGTGGACATAAGCCGAGAATGGAGAGATTCTTAAGACAGACAATGAGTATTACAAGAATAAAGCAACACCAGCAGGCCACGTGGTTCATGTATCTCGTTACGGTTTGTTTCAGCGTCGCGGTAGGACTGCTTTCCGAACTCAACAAACAGATAACAGCAAGACATGCCAGCGAATATGAAAAGAAGAAAGCCGAACTGGCACTATACAAGGCTCAGATAAACCCGCATTTTCTGTTCAACACACTGAACACCCTCTACGGATTGATGATTACTCAAAGCCCCAAAGCCGAGACTGCTTTCATGCAGTTCATAGAACTGATAAAATATATGTACACAAAAGCAACGAAAGATACAGTAAGCATTGACGAGGAAGCTGAATACATAAGACAATATATAGAGCTGCAGAAAAACCGCATAGACGAAAAGCGCACACATATATATTACTCATTCTCGTCAAATACAGCCTCAAAAGAGCAGAGAATTGCACCGATGATACTAATTACTTTCATTGAGAACGCACTTAAATACGGTGCATCGTCGCATATAGAAAGCGATATTATAATAAGTCTGAAAGTCCAAAACGAAACACTTACCTTGTTTACGGAAAACAAGATTGTAAACCCCAAACCAGAAAACAAAGAACCGGGAATTGGTATCGCCAACTGCAAGAAAAGGCTTGAACTACTGTATCCCGGAAAACATAACCTTGAGATAAGTAATACTAACGGTATCTTCACCGTAAACCTTATCATAAAACTGAAATGACAATGAAGTGTATAGCAATAGACGACGAGCCTGTAGCTCTTAGCATCATAGAACAGTTCTGCAAGCGTTGCTCTGACCTTGATGTAGCGACATATACAGACCCTGTGATAGGACTGGAAAAAGTAAAATCACAAAAGCCGGACATCGTTTTTCTGGATATAGAAATGGGAGGAATAAACGGCATCGACATAGCACGCGAACTTCCGGCAGGCATATATCTGATATTCACCACCGCATACGCTGAATATGCCGTCGACGGATTCGAGCTGAACGCCATAGACTACCTGCACAAGCCATTTTCATACTCCCGCTTTGAGAAAGCTATAGAACGGGTACGCAGGATGAAGAAACTGGAAAGTCTTTCAGCCACACCGGTACTTACTGAAGAGGAAGAGATAACCCTGAAAGTGGAATACAAGAACGTGAAAATAAAAATAGCCTCGATAGAATATATCGAAGCTATGGACAATTATATCAAGATTTATCTTACAGACGATGACAGACCTGTTCTTTCGCAAACCAGCATGAAATCCATCATGGAAATGCTGCCTGATGACAGATTCATGCGCGTGCACAAATCATATATCATACCGCTGCACAAAGTGGCAAACTACACCCGCCGCCAGCTGACCCTCTATCATCGCGCTGTAGAGATTCCTATAGGCCGTGTGTATGCCGACGAGTTCATAAACCGATTGGGGGAAATGAAAGAATAACATCACTTCTTTCGTGCGGCAATGGAAAGTATCACTCCAAGCAGTACTCCCAATAGGGCTGCAAAGAGTACACGCATCTCGCCCGGAAGAAGAAAAGTTATTGTATGCGCAGGAAACCAGAACAGTGGTATCGTCTTCTTAAATACAAATCCCCACTGGACCTTCCAGTTCAGGTTCTGCATTATCTCGCCCATCTTTATCGGAGTAAACAGCCCACTCAAAGTCCCGCCATTGTTCATTATATGCGTATCGGTTATTTTATGAAGTGTCATAAACACCGGCGCGAATATGGAATTAAGTACCACGGAAATAGAAAATGCCAGAGCTACCTTTTGCCATGATAAAGCACCTGAAAGTATAGCTGCGGTATCCTTCACCCCAAGATATTCGGCAAATGCGGGAACTCCGGTTGAGAATACAATGAAAGCCATGTTTATGCCCATTCCCAATATTCCCCAGACTATGGCACGCGGCAATACCCCGAAACCTTTGAAATAATACACTCCCCTGCTGATACGAAGTCCCAACAGCTCGCCCATTGTAGCCAATATACCGAACTTCAGGAAACTCATCACCATCCCATGTTCCGCATTGAACGACAGATACCAGCCATACAAGGCATCAGAAACCACAAAAGGAAGAAACACTGCAATGACAATCAGAATAAAAACCAAGTCTTTTGTCCTCATAATAATACGATTTTAAGTTGTTTTGCGACAAATATAACACAAAACCAAGTAATTTACAAAACAAAAGCACAATCATATTATAATACTTGACAAGCCAGGCCAAAGACTCGTCATGAAAATTAACATATGGTAAAAAGAGTATCTTTAAATCTAAATGAGTAAAGAAATTTCCTCTCTTCAACGAATAAATGTATATTTGCATTCGGATAAAAAAGGAAATAATATGCAAAACAGCGACAATATGGCAAATCCCCTTCCCGATTTAAGAGGCTCGATGGGCGAGCATCTGGGTATAAAGTTCATAACGATGGAAGAAGGAAAGGTAGTTGCCACCATGCCTGTTGACCACCGCACATGCCAGCCGTTCGGTCTCCTGAACGGAGGAGCGTCGCTCGCCCTGGCTGAAATGGTCGCAGGACACGGCTCTGTTCCGCTTTGCTCAACTGGAGAGATGCCGTGCGGCATTCAGGTAAGCGCCAACCACGTGGGAATGGTGCGAGTGGAAGAAGGAGCATTCGTAACAGCCACAGGCACAATAGTGCACCGTGGCAGGACAACACACATTTGGAACATAGACATAACGAGCCAGACAGGAAAACTCATTTCCACAGCAAGAGTTGTTAATCAAATAGTGAAAAAACGGATATGAACAAGCCCGATTCACACATACATAAGCTTATTGACAGGATGACGTGCAGCAACACGTCGTTTGCCATCTACCGTCTTCCGTGGACTGATATACCTCTCCTGGTAATGCAGGACGGAGGCGAGCCGCAGACATTCAGCAGTCTGAAGGAACTGAACGGACAGAAAGGATTTGTTATATCTCCTTTCAGCTTCACAAGCAATCATCCCGGAGTGATAATCCGCCCTGACATTACAGCTACAGAATGGGAAGAAATATCGGAAAAGATTTCATCAACTACAATATCCGACACCGAACAGGAATGCACTTCCACCGATATCGACATAAAGCCTGAGACTGAACTTAAAGAAAGATACATGGAAGTGTTCGCCAATTTCATAAGCCCGCTGAAAAGCAAAAAAATAGGGAAACTTGTCTTATCGCGCAATGCTTCGTACAAACTGGATGAGAATTTCTCTCCGCTTGAAGCATTCGTCACTGCATGCAACAGTTATCCGCGAATGATGATTTCGCTGTCGCACACTCCCGTGAGCGGAACATGGATAGGCAGTACTCCGGAAATAATCCTCAGCGGTGAGGGCGATACATGGAACACTGTGGCCCTGGCAGGAACCATGCCTATGCAGGGCGAGGTGATGCCTACCGAATGGCACAAGAAGGAAAAGGACGAACAGGCTTTCGTAAGCGAATATATCAGCAAGGTGATAAAGAAATTCAGCAGCAAGATTGCCGTAAAGGGACCATATACAGCACGTGCCGGACAGCTGGTACACCTGAGAACCGACTTCCAGTTCGGACTAAAAAAGACTTCCGAGCTCGGCAACCTGCTCGATGCACTCCACCCCACTCCTGCCGTATGCGGAATGCCGAAAGACAAGGCATACGATTTCATTATCGAAAACGAAGGCTACGACAGGAAATACTATTCCGGAATTATAGGATGGCTGGATCCTAACGGACATACAACACTTTATGTAAATCTTCGCTGTCTGAATGTAAGCGGCAATTACGCAACTTTATACGCCGGAGGAGGTATCCTACCTTCATCTGACGCCAATTCGGAATGGGAAGAGACACAGCATAAGATGAAGACTATAAAGTTAGTTATCAGTTGTTAGAGCCAACAACTTTCTTTTTTAATTATTAACTCAAGTTTCGCAAGTGCGAAACTTATGGTATAAAAGTAATAAAGAAGGTATCAGTCCACCTAAAGGTGAACTTTAGTATGTAAAGTTCAATAGTCAGTGAGTTAATTATAGAATACTGTTTGGCATTTAAGCTTTACCTTCTAAGTCAACTTGTTGACTGATAATACTTTATTACTTGAGAAATTTGAATTATTAATTTTTAATTCCCCAAAGTGTACACCGATAAAAAAAGCATACTACAACTGGCTGCCCTGCTTAAAGCACATGGGATAAGGAAGATAGTACTTTGCCCCGGTAGCCGCAACATACCTATTGTGCAGACACTTGCCAATATACCGGAATTCACATGTTATCCCGTAACGGACGAACGCAGTGCAGGATTCTTTGCGCTCGGACTTGCTCTTCACGGAGGAAGCCCGGCAGCTATCTGTTGTACTTCGGGTACAGCCCTGCTGAATATTCATCCGGCAGTGGCAGAAGCATTCTATCAGCAAGTGCCTCTTGTGGTAATATCCGCCGACCGCCCTGCGGCATGGATAGGTCAGATGGACGGACAGACATTGCCTCAGCCTGGAGTTTTCGGAAGTCTTGTAAAGAAATCAGTAAATCTGCCGGAAGTGAATACCGACGAAGACGAGTGGTACTGCAACCGCCTCATCAACGAGGCCCTTCTCGAACTTAACCATCACGGGAAAGGTCCTGTTCATATCAACGTACCTGTAAGCGAGCCTTTCTTCCTGCTGCCGGTGAACGAACTGCCAGAGGCAAGAGTCATCACCCGCTATCAGGGACTTAGCGTTTACGACAAGGACTACGAACCGCTTATCGAACGCCTTAACAAATACCAGCGACGAATGATGGTAGTGGGACAGATGAATCTGATTTACCTGTTCGACAAGAAATATACCAAATCGCTTTATAAGCATTTCGCATGGTTCTCCGAGAATATAAGCAACCGCACCATACCGGGACTGCCAATCAAGAACATAGAGCCGCTTCTCTGCTCGATGGACTTCGAGGCACAAAAGAAGATGCGTCCGGAACTACTCATCACATACGGCGGACACGTCATATCAAAGCGTCTGCAGAAATTCCTCCGCCGCCATCCGCCTGTAGAACACTGGCATGTATCTCCCGACGGTGAAGTGATGGACCTCTACGGCTCTCTTACTACTATAATCGAGATGGATCCGTTTGAGTTCCTCGAAAAGATTTCATCGCGCATGGAGAACCGCACTCCGGAATATCCGCGCCAGTGGGAGGCCCTGTCGAAAGCCATACCTCAGGCAGAATTCGAATACTCGGAAATGAGCGCCATAGGAAAGGTTATAACAGGACTTCCTGCACCATGCTCGTTGCATCTTGCCAACAGCTCGGCTGTGAGATACGCACAACTTTTCGATGTTCCTCAGGAAGTTGAGATATTATCAAACAGAGGAACGAACGGTATAGAAGGCTCCCTGTCAACAGCCATAGGTTATGCCACAGCATCGGACAAACTGAACTTCATCATCATAGGCGACCTGAGTTTCTTCTACGATATGAATGCCCTCTGGAACAATAACTACGGTTCGAACATCCGTATCCTGCTCCTTAACAACAGCGGTGGAGAGATTTTCCATGCACTGCCCGGACTGGAACTGCACGACAATGCGCGCCGTTTCGTAACAGCCACCCACACAGCATCGGCAAAGGCATGGGCTGAAGACCGCGGACTGGAATATCTGTCGGCTCATAACGAAGAAGAGTTGAACAGCGCCACTGCACGTTTCCTCGAACCGTCCGTAACCAACCGTCCTATGCTGCTCGAAGTGTTCACGGAGAAAGACAAGGACATAGAATTGCTTAAGAAGTATTATCACAATCTGAAAAAATAATTACATCATGGAAAAAAGAGAATGGAAAACCATAAAGGAATATCAGGATATTCTTTTCGACTTCTATAACGGAATAGCTAAAATCACTATCAACCGTCCGCGATACAGAAACGCATTCACTCCTACCACTACTTCAGAAATCAGTGACGCACTGCTTATCTGCCGCGAATGTCAGGACATCAATGTAGTAGTACTGACAGGTGCCGGCGACAAGGCGTTCTGCTCTGGTGGCGACATGAACGTGAAAGGTCACGGAGGATATATCGGAACAGACGGTGTGCCACGCCTCAACGTGCTCGACGTACAGAAACAGATACGTTCTATCCCTAAACCTGTGATAGCAATGGTGAACGGATATGCCATAGGTGGCGGACACGTACTTCACGTGGTTTGCGACTTGTCAATAGCATCGGAAAATGCCATCTTCGGACAGACAGGTCCGCGTGTAGGTAGCTTCGATGCCGGTTTCGGTTCTTCATATCTGGCCCGCGTGGTTGGTCAGAAAAAGGCCCGCGAAATATGGTTCCTCTGCCGTCAGTACTCTGCACAGGAAGCTCTCGAAATGGGACTAGTGAATAAGGTTGTTCCTTTCGACCGCCTGGAAGACGAAGTTGTGGAATGGGCAGAAACAATGATGCAGCACAGTCCGCTTGCACTCCGTATGATTAAGGCAGGCCTGAATGCCGAACTCGACGGTCAGGCTGGTATTCAGGAACTGGCCGGCGATGCCACAATGCTGTACTACATGACAGAAGAAGCGCAGGAAGGCGGAAAGGCATTCCTTGAAAAGCGTAAACCGGACTGGAGCAAATTCCCGAAAATGCCGTAAGCTAATGGTAAATGCCCAAACAGACTTAGCGTGACACGTTCGTGTTACGGGCGGAACACATTTGTGTAACGCGCGGAACACGTACGTGCAACAGGCGGAACACGTACGTGTCACGCATTCTTTTTCAGCCCATCACCTAATTTATTTTCTATGATTAAATCTGAATTCTTCCCTTACGAACTTCACTTCAAGCAGCCTGCAGGCACATCACGCGGTGTTTATACAACCCGCAAGGTATGGTATGTCCGACTGACGGATACAGAAACCGGAAAATCCGGAACAGGCGAGTGTGCACCACTTCCCAACCTAAGTTGCGACGACATTCCCGAATACGAAGATGTGTTGCATTGCCATTGCCTGCAAGTAGAGAAGACCGGTTCAATTGATTATAAGAGCCTGCGTCCATACCCGTCGATGCTGTTCGGCCTGGAAACTGCCTTTTATCATCTCCATGCCGGCAGCCTTGCTTTCTGGGACACACCGTTCTCGCGTGGAGAAGAGGGAATTACCATCAACGGTCTGATTTGGATGGGCAGTTTCGATGAAATGTATGCCCGTATCCGCGAAAAGATGAGTGCCGGATTCCGCTGCATCAAACTGAAGATTGGCGCCATAGATTTCGAAAAGGAATTACAGCTGCTTGAGTTTATCCGCAGTCATTTCGACAAGAATGAGATAGAACTCCGCGTGGATGCCAACGGAGCATTCAAACCGTCTGACGCTATGTCCAGACTTGAAGCACTGAGCAAGTTCGACCTTCATTCCATAGAACAGCCAATACGTCAGGGACAATGGGAAGAGATGGCAAGACTCTGCGCCACCACTCCACTCCCTATAGCTCTCGACGAGGAGCTGATAGGTGTAAATAAAGAAAGCGAAAAGATTCGCCTTCTGGAAACTATCCGTCCGCAATACATTATCCTGAAACCATCTCTGCATGGAGGAATTGCCGGTTCTGAAGAATGGATACGTCTGGCAAAGGAAAGAAACATCGGCTACTGGATAACCTCCGCACTGGAATCAAACATCGGACTTAATGCCATAGCACAATGGACAGCCACTCAGGAACATACATTTCCACAAGGACTTGGCACAGGGCAGCTGTTTACTGACAATATTGAGTCTCCGCTGTGTATTAAGGGAGAAAGGTTGTGGTTTGATGCGGAGAAAGACATAAGGTTATAACAAATTACCACAAAAACACTACTTAAAATGCCACAAAAACACTACTTAAAACAGCGCAAAAACACCACTTGAAATACCACATAATAAATATACAGGTGATTATCCATAAAGGAATCATATAAAAAAACACAGGAACTCTAAACTTTTCATGTTCTTTTTAGATACCTTTATAGAATATTTTAATGTTACAAAGACATCTTACAAAAGCTATAAATCCAAACAATAGTCTTGTTATACAATTAATTACGTCTAATACTAACTCTTTGAATAACTAGGTAAAACAGTATGTGTTCCGTCGAAATTCGACGGATTGCTATAATATAAACCTATTTCGTCCATCTGTTCTAATCAATTCCTCTGCTTTCATAACTTTCAATAAATCACCCAAGCTGCGTAGTTTTTGCTCTTCAGTCTTATTGCCAGGCATTACATCTTTAATTTCAATTTAGGATAGTTAAGTAAGCAATCTTATCGAATGTATGGCGTTGATTTCTTGTATTTCTTTCTCTTTTCTTATAAACTTACTCTTTATCATTCGCGATAATATAATTATCTATTCACATACTTTGAGACAATTTCGCTCCATCTTGGAATCTGGAGTCTGATGCGGTAGTGTTTTTCGTAGTTGTCAAGGACTTTCTGAAGCCAGTTGGGAGCATCATCACGAGTGTCTTTGTTCTTATACATAGTTTCTTCCATTGCAGCCAGAAAATCTTCCATATTTTCGAAGATGGAGAAACTTGTAGCCTTACCATACCATTTCGCGGGACGCATTTTGTGTACGGTACCTTCTTTGATTTGTAGATTTATCGGCCATACAGTTTTGTTGTTACCAGATTTCATTGGTCTTGAGATTTCCCATACTTTCTTCTGCCAAACTTGTTTTATCGTAACAACACCGGCATCAGACATTTCATATCCGAAAATCAGATATGTTACATTGAGCATCCACGGCTTTTCTGATATCTCACGGGCATACATTCTGAAATCAGCAATATCGAAGCCGGGGCTGCCTCTATAGTTGAATGCTTTTATTTCCATTAGCTCTTCTTTCTTGTTCTCCGGATCAAGATAAAAGTCTGGAGGCATCTGAGTATTGTCGTTTAGAGAATAATCAATGTTATTTTTCTTGAGCCATCCCTCAATCCATTCTTGCATAATATTGCCAACGACATCACGCTGTTTTACAATGATGTTGATGTCGCCCAAAGTAAAAGTAATTCGGCCCTTTTGGGTTAGGATTTTGTCGTCACTAACGAGCTTATTATAAACTTGTTCTGCTGTAAGTTTCATATTGTCAGAGTTGTAATGTTATTGTATCGAGTAATCTTTCGGCTACGGCCTTGATAACAGGCACTACAACAGTATTGCCCAATAAGTCAAAACCATCTTTTTCGCTCACATTGAATTTTATTTCGTCTGGATATCCGCATAATCTCAGTCCTTCACGTAATGTGAGTTTTCGGAGACCGCCGTTATCTCCAACATACAATTTCTGCATATCCATAGCGACAAGAGTCGGTGAAATTTCATCTGGAGACATAACTTTGTTTATTTCAAAACTCAATTTGCCTGCAACTATGTTGTAGCCTTTCGGTTTTGTTGTGTCATATTCCCGATGTGTTGTTATCACTCCGTTATCGTTCTTGTCTCGGATCAATTTCTTTGGATGTTCAAATTTCAGATAGCCTTTGTTTGTCAGATCCTCCAACATGTCCTCAAGCTTAGGATCATCATAAAATGTACGAATCTGTTCGAGTGTTAAAGGCATACCGTCCATCCAGTCAATTCCTATGATTTCAGCCCATTTTTTCTTTCTGCGCTCAGTGAGAATCGTATCAAGGAGTTTCTTCTGTTTTGCTGAAACTGGACCTTTGATTTCCAAATCCCAACTATGTATGTTGGTGTCCCCACCTCTTTTATCCTTGATTGCCTTACCATAAAGTTGCTCTACAGAGAAGTGTTTGAGCAATGTCCTGATAAATGGGGTATCTTCAGTTGGCATTCCGGATTCTAGAATCTCTCCTAACTTTGCCTCTTTAATGGGGAAATTATCAAGATTAGGTTTGCTGTCAAGGCTGCCTACGATGTAAATTCTTTTCCTTTCTTGCGGTACACCAAAGTATTTTGAATTCAGAACACGGAAGTCAAATTTATACTTCAATGCATGGAGTCTGTCAATAATGACCTGGAGGGTCTTGCCACCATCGTGATTCACAAGTCCTTCAACATTTTCAAGTATGAATCCTTTTGGTTTTTTGTCACGTAGTATGCGTTCAACTTCAAAGAACATAGTTCCACGAGTGTCAGCAAATCCTTGGCGTTTACCCGCAGAACTGAATGCCTGGCAAGGGAAGCCGGCACAGAGTATATCGAAATCAGGAATGTTCTTCGTCTCTACTTTAGTAATATCTCCAGTGATAGTTTCAGTCGGATGATTTTCCTTCAAGACACTAACTGCGTAAGGCTTTATCTCTGATGTCATAACACAAACAGGATTTAGTCCTTTTTCCCTGGCGGCTTGTTCAAGGCCACAGCGAATACCACCAATCCCAGCAAAGAGATCAATGAAACGTAGCACATTTTCTTGTTCAACCTCAGCAACGGCAGGTTGTGCCATTGCGCTATCAACTGAACTTGCTATGTCTTTTCCCTTTAAAATGGCAGGAGAAAACGGAACATTGATTTTATTGTTAGATAATGCCTTCAGTATCAGTTTTTGTATGTCTAAGGGTTCAGAAAGGAGTTCATCTCCTAATGAATACACAACATAGCTGCCATCTGGATTTGGATAGCCAAGAGCTTCCATATCACTTTGTTCCTTAATGGATGAACCGATGCAAGGAAAAAGGTGATATCCGTCTTGTGGATTTTGTGTGTTGTATATAAGGACATAATCCGGCAACTGTTCCGAGATTACCCCTCCACTTCGTTGTGAGAACAAATCTTTGTTGAAACGAATATTATATAGCTTCTCGTATCTACGTGGTTGTTTCCCGAGAATCCATTCCAACTGTGACTTTTCGCCACGATATGCGCCGAAGAGAAATGTCCTGTCTTTATTATCTATATATCTAAACATATTATTAGAGTAATAAAATTCTACATATCAACATTTTGTGATTTATCTTGTATAGAACCCATATTGACTTCATTTATTAAATCTCTAGGGCTAATTGATAAAAAATGTGCAACTTGTAGTAATTGTTCCAATGATGGTTGAGTTTTATTCTGTACCCATCTACTAATTGTTATTTCAGATTTACCCATCTGTTCGGCTAACCAGCGATTGGTTTTATTTTGCTCTGCCAAAGCAACCCTTATACGGTTTATAGATTGACTTGCCATATTTAACTGAATTTGCGACAAAGGTACGCAAAATAATTGTATCTTTTATCGTATTATGATAAAGATTTAGCGCAACAAGATGTTATCAAATTACATAAATCACGTTAACATTTGTCAATCTCGTCTTTTTATTTTCAGACAGCGTCCATGGCTAAGAAAACCTATCCATCAGGAATGGATTTAAACTACAAAAAATGAAATAGATAAAGCCACATTAGCCACATTATAATGAACTTTCTTGCATATCACATCAATATTTCCTACTTTTGAGAAAACAAGTTTATAAATGAAAGATAAAATTGAATATATCGTTATATGCATTTCTGAGTTTGCCAAGCGACATAAACTGACTATGCAGCAATCTTTCAATTACTTAAAACGATGTAAAGGCATTGAATTTCTCAATAATGGATATGAGGTAGAACATCTGTTTTCAATAGAAGATGCCATAGACGACTTAACATTATACTGCCAAAAATACGGAGGTAATATAAATTCCCTCTATAATTCCACTCACAAAAATGCATTCAAACATCACCATAAACGGAAAGACTTATACCGCTGAAGAAGCATCACTACTTAAAGACCGATTCGCTTCAGAATACGGTAAAGACAGCTTCATGGCATCACTTGGAGGATTCCTTGCCGAATGGTACAACGAAAGCCCTCTGCTGAAAGTACACACTTCAGGCTCTACCGGCACTCCAAAAGAACTGTGGGTAGAGAAGGAAAGGATGATGAACAGCGCACGCCTCACCGTTTCATTCCTGGGACTAAAGGCCGGCGACAGCGCATTACTGTGTATGCCCCTCCCCTACATAGCCGGAAAAATGGTGGTAGTGCGCAGCATAATAGCAGGCCTCAACCTTATGGTGGTTACTCCATGCGGACGCCCGCTACAGAACGTAACAGAAATAGCGGACTTCGCAGCCATGATACCGATGCAGGTGTTCAACTCACTGCAACATCCTAAAGACAGAGAGAAACTGATGCAGATTCGTCATCTCATAATCGGAGGAGGAGCCATAGACAAGAATATGGCAGAGGAACTGAAATCTTTCCCCAACGCAGTATGGAGCACATACGGAATGACAGAAACACTCTCGCACATCGCACTCCGCCGACTGAACGGCAGCGATGCGTCGGAATTGTACACACCTTTTGACAATGTATCCCTTAGCCTATCGGATGAAGGAACACTTATCATCTCCGCTCCTTCCGTAAACCCCGAAACTTTAATCACAAACGATACAGTAGAATTCAACGGCAAAGGTCAGTTCCGAATACTCGGACGCAAGGATAATACCATCAACACCGGAGGGGTGAAAGTACAGATAGAACAGGTGGAAGAAAAGCTTAGTCACTACCTGCCGGAAGGTTCGTATATGATTACCTCCGTACCGGACGCAAAGTTTGGCGAAAAGATAGTAATGTTAATATCACGCGAAATGGATACGGACGGTGCGATAAACAACCTTCCGCATTACTGGCGTCCGAAACACACCATCCTTATCCCGGAACTTCCGCTTACAGGAACAGGAAAGCCGGACAGAGCTAAGGCTAAGGCTATTGCGGCGGGAATGATTTTCTTATAGACAAGACAATAATGTGTATTTTTTGTCTTATACACAAGACAAAAACATAACTTATATCACATTTTTTTCCCGAAACATCATTCTATATTCATAATTTACTACCTTTGTTAAAAACCGTTTTTGTTATAATTAATAATCATTACCATGGAAGAATTTGCATTTCTGCAACCCTTGCTGCTCACTATCGCAGGACTTGTAATAGGAGCGTTACTAAAATCTTTACTCAAACACAGCCGTTTCCCCTACACGGTAGGATTGTTCGCCATCGGACTGCTGGTGGGAATACTCAACCGTTCCGGGCTATTCCATTCACTTCCGCAACTTACGGAAGCCGTAGATAGTGTGGCCAATATAAATCCCGACCTTATACTGTATCTTTTCCTCCCTATACTTATATTCGATGCGGCATACGAGCTGAATATGCATATCTTCAAAAAAACACTGGCAAACGCCACTCTGCTGGCGGCACCGGGACTTGTCATCTGCATGATACTGACCGGAGTGCTGATGGTAGGTATAGGACTGACCATACCCGGATATGAAAACTGGACATGGGCATTCGCCCTGATGTTCGGAGCATTGATAAGTGCCACCGACCCTGTGGCTGTAGTCGCCCTGCTTCACGAGCTGAAGACCAGCAAACGGTTCTCTACATTGGTAGATGCCGAATCGCTGCTTAACGACGGTACGGGTATCGTCTGCTTCATGCTCTTCTTCGGGGTATATGCCGCTACAGGCGGATCGGACAGCTCTCCCGTTATGGAATTCATAAAGGTAATAAGCATCAGTACCATACTGGGATACTTCCTTGCACGACTTGTGATATGGTTCATCACACGTATCAACTCCGAAGAGATGATACAGAACAGCGTAATCATTGTATCAGCATACGTCACTTTCATCATATCCCAGTTCTACCTTGGTGTATCGGGAGTAATTGCCCTTGTAGCATTCGGTCTAACGGTGACATACGTGGGCAAGCCTCGCCTGAAACCGCAGGTAAACAAATTCATGGAACATTTCTGGGAACTTGCCACTTACATAGCAAACACGCTTATCTTCATCATCGTAGGTATAGTGATATCCGAGAAAGTGACCTTCTCATGGAGCGCGTTCGGAGTGCTCATACTGATATATATATTCCTTAACCTGTTCCGCTACGCCATGATTTCGATGCTCTATCCTGTGATGAAAAGAATGGGCTACGGACTTACAAAACGTGAATCTGTGATACTGACATGGGGAGGACTCCGCGGCGCGCTTGCAATGACCCTGGCATTGATGGTTTCATATACCGAAGCTATTCCTGAAGATATCAGAAACCAGATACTGTTCTTCACAGCAGGCATAGTAACCCTTACACTGTGTATAAATGCCACAACAATGCGCTGGCTGCTCAACAAGCTGGGACTGATAAGTGTACCTTCGGCAAGAGTAAAACTGGAATACAACATCCACAAGCATATCAGGGAAAACTCTGAGAAATATCTGGAAAGGCTGAAAGCCAGAGACCATCTGGCAGGAGCAAACTGGAGAAAGGTGGAACACTATATGGCATCTTCGCCTGTGGCACCAATAGTAGAGACAAAGGACAAGGATGTTATCTCCGAAATCCGCCTGAAAGTCCTCGACCGCGAGAAAGCCACCTGCAAAGCCATATACGAAGAAGGTATCATATCGGAAACAGCTTTCCGCCGGTTAATGAACTCGCTGGACGAGCTTTACGACCACGACGGCAAATATACCCTCGACTTCAGAAACTCAATCTTCAAGTTCTGCGAACGCAGCAGCACAATCAACGCATTGAGGAAGACTCCGGTCATACACGACTGGATAAGTTTCTATTTCCGCGAGCGCATCACTGTAGTCTATGATTTGGGACGAGGCTTCATCATTCTTCAGAAAGAGGACCTGAAGCTGATAGACGAGCTGAAAGCGTCAAATCTTCTGGATGACGAGCAGAAAGCTGTCCTGCCGGTACTGAAATCGGAAATTGAGCATAACATAGAGCGAATGGATGCCGTAATAAGTGCCATAGCCGACGAGTTCCCGAAAGCCTACGGACACGCGCTTACCCTTAAATCCATCCGTATGCTCCTCAGCAACGAGAAGCGAACCGTCCGCCAGATGATAAACAACGGAATCATAAGCGAGAAAGATGCCGAGCCTCTGTTAGAGAACATAGAGGAACGTGCGGACGAAGTAAACTCATTCAGTCACACCATTCCGGCGTCAATGCTCCGCTGGATGTTTTTCGTAAAGAAGAGAGAGGATTGGAAGAAATGACAAAACATATAATGCCAAACATCCGGGACATTGATTGATATTGATGTTCCGGATGTTTGGCATTATAATCTTTAGATGAAATTTAAAAACAGAGATGATTAAAACTTATTTTCCGTTCTTTCTTCAATCAGAAATAGATTTATACTATAAATTACGTAAATTTTCAATTATCCGGGAAATATCGCCGACGGCAGGCAGGTTGTTGTCAGTGAAGACGCTCCTCACAACCAGCCCGCTATCGGCAATATATACTCTTGGAATTCCGGACATGGCAAACAGCTCGTAAACCTGGCGTCCGTCTTGTGCAGAAAACGGTATGCTATAATTGTTTTTTTCCCAGTAACCGGAAACAGATTCGTAATCCTGTTCCCTGCTCACAGCCAATATGACTATATCTCCGGCATCCGAATACATCTCATAAAGTTTCTGTATCTCCGGCATTAACTGACGGCAATCAGGACAATCCGTGTTGAAGAACACTATTACGGAAATCTTTCCGGACAAGTCCGATGTGGAAATTTGCCGGCCGTCATTTACAGAGACTTCGAATTCCGGCAGGTAATCGCCCACAGAAATCCTGTCCTCTCCCAATACAAGTTTCTCGCGAATACAAGAACTGGCAAGAGACAATATCAAGAACAGAAAAGCCGTAAACCTAAGATACCGGGAAAAATACATCATAACAAACGGTCTATGAATTATCAATGAAACATCATTTCAGGCGTAATCTTCTTGAATGATTCTTCGTCAGACTTTCTGATATTGATGCTTCCGTCATTCCAGTGTGTAGGATAACCTCCGTAAGAGTTACCAAGGAACACCACCTTGAACTCGTGAAGTCCGGCAGAAAGGGCAACCGATTTGTCAGTAGGACAGAAATGCTTCACCAGTCCACCATTGTCAATAAGTTTCTTGCCGTCAATCCAGACTTCTTCCAGATCCGATGAGAAGAAATAAACACCGTCGGCAGGTATATCAACATATCCTGTTGCTATAGCAGAATATTGCTTGAAACCTCTCATTGTTTCCTCAGAAAACTTTCTGTAAGTAGTAAGTTCGCGTGTATCCTTAATGACTTTCTTATCCGCTACTTTCATACCAGATTTTTCCAGTTCCGCCATATTCAGATATGTTCCGTCAATAACTTCCATATTAAGTCCAGGAGTTTTCTTTTCTACAGTGGCAGCAGGAGAAAGTGTCTGTTTTTCTACTGTCACAGTGCGAACCCTGCTCATCTTGTTAGAAGGAAGAACAGAAGCAATCTTCACTGTAGCATTTTCAGTGAAATCAAGCGGTGCATTATAAACTGCAGAGTTGATTGTAGGTTCAGTACCATCAAGTGTATAAACCATTTTCACAGGTCTGTTGGTTGTAAATGCCAACGATACATTGTCTGTAAAAGCAACAAAATCACAAGATCCGTTCGGTTGTTCCGGCATAGGAATATAATAGTTTATTCCATGTCCGTCAAGACGCACGCAAGCATTGTCTATACGTCTGATAAAATCATTATAATCTTTCAGTTCTGTAGCTGTCCATCCTGTTTCTGCTATGGCTAAAGCACGCGGGAAAGTACGGTATTCCCTTATATCATTTGTATAAAGATATTCACTCCAAACATTGCCCTGAAGACCTTTGATAAAGTTTTCCTTACCCATGGCAACAAGTGTATCAGGCACAGGATTATAGCTATATGTCTTTTCCAGTGGAGAGAAACCGCCGATTGCAACAGGACCTATTTTACAGTCTCCCTGATAATAGTCAAGATACAGGCCATTTGAGCCAGGAGTCATAATTACATCATGATTTGTCAAAGCTGCAGCAATACCACCTTCTTCGCCACGCCATGACATGACAGTTGCAGTTGGTGACAGACCTCCTTCAAGGATTTCATCCCATCCGATAATCTTCTTTCCGTATTTGGCTGCAACTTTTTCCATACGCTGTACAAAATAGCTCTGCAGACGTTCTTCCGCTGTATGGTTCTTGTCGGCAAAGAGTTTTTCGTCACGAATTCTCTTCTGACACAAAGGACATGTTTTCCAGCTTGTCTTCGGACACTCGTCACCACCGATATGAAGATATTCGCCAGGGAACAGAGGAGCGACTTCAGCGATAACATCCTCCAGGAACTGGAAAGGCAGTTCCTTTCCGGCACACATCACCACATGTTCCACTCCCCAAACTGTACGTGGAGTGATAGGCTGGCCTTTGCACGACAGTTCAGGATAAGCGGCAATAGCAGCCAATTCATGTCCCGGCAATTCTATTTCAGGAACGACAGTAATAAATCTGTCCGAAGCATATTTCACTATTTCCTTTACTTCTTCCTGAGTATAGTAACCTCCGTATTCGGTTCCGTCAGCCTCTATTCGTTTTGATGCCACTTCTGCCAGTTTCGGATATTTCTTTATCTCGATTCTCCAACCCTGGTCTTCTGTGAGATGCCAATGCATACGGTTCATTTTGAAGAGTGCCATTACGTCCAACTGTTTCTTTATCTCATCAACAGTCATGAAATGACGGCATGGATCAATCATCAGACCTCTGTATTCGAATTTAGGTTCGTCAGTGATATTCACTGCCTGTGCCACCCAAGGAACGTTCTTCACTACTGCAGGACTTTCAATTTCTGCCGGAAGCAGCTGCATGAACGACTGCATACCGTAGAACAGTCCCTGAGCTGTCTTAGCCTTTACTACTACCGATTCCGGAGTAACATTAAGTGTATAACCCTCATTGTCCATAGTGGCAGAAGGATCCAACTCCAGACGGATACATCCGTTTTCCTTAACCTGAATGTCAAAACCTGTAGCACGGTTGATTTTTGAGATGAAATATTCGGCAACAGTCTTTTCTTCCTGACCTGCGGCATGAACAGACATACCGTCTTTCAGTTTGAAACTGCCATTACCTACTTCCAGAGAAAGAGGCTTTGGTATAATATTTATACCTTCGTTATAAGATTTGATTTCTGTAGCAGAATTTCCGCACGACGCCATAACACCCGCAGTAAATACAGCACAAATTACTTTCAGATAATTTTTTCTCATAAAGTATCCACTTTTTTTAAGGTTAAAACAATTATTAAAATTCTCTGCTGCAAAGTTATACTATTATTTTGTTCTTTCAGCATGCCTCCATCTTAACACTTCTTAAAAATCATAATCATACACATTTTTCCCACTCCAGAAGTTTCTTTTTCTTTTCAATTCCCCAATAATAACCACCAATACCACCATCCGTACGCAACACTCTATGACAAGGAACAAGTATAGCAACCGGATTTCTTCCTATGGCTGTTCCTACCGCACGCAACGCTCGCGGATTATTTATAGCCATTGCTATCTCACTGTAAGTAGAGGTTTTTCCAAACGGGATTTCAAGTAAGACTCTCCATACATCTATCTGAAAGTCCGTGCCATACAGATGTAAAACAATTTCATCAGAAATCGGGCTTTCATCTTTACTGAAAAAGCATAAAGCCAAGTCATGATATTCCTTATGACACTCCCTTTGAAAAGATTTTGCAAATCTCTTGCAAAGCAGTTGCAAAGCTTCATCACGCTCATCGGAAAATTCAATGCAGCATATTCCGCGCGAAGTTGATGCCACGAGAATTTCTCCTACCGGTGTGCTGTAAAATCCGTAATCAATTTTCAGGTTCCGGTATTCACTTTCAGTCATTCTTTCTATTCTGAACTTCATTTCTTAACCTTGATTTATATTACATCACAAAATAAATGAAATCCGCCGCATAAAACAAACAGACTTTCAAATCTTTATTATCTTCGCAGGCAAAACAAAAACAGGAATCATGGGACCACAGGAATGGTATAACAACAATCTATCAGAAACAAAACAGAATCTGAACAAGGTAAACAAAACCATATTATATATAAGCATCATAAGAATACTGCTCTTCGTGGGCTGTATATCGACAGTCATCGCATTATGGAGCTACAGCGCGCAGACAATCATTATTGGAGCCTGCTGCACACTCATCCCTTTTCTTATAATGATTAAGGTACACAACCGTTTCTTCTTGCGCAGACAATGGCTGGAAGTTAAGGCTGATATCCTTAGCAAGGAACTAAAGGGGCTGAACAACGACTTTTCGGAGTTCGACGAAGGCAAGGAATTTGCAGATGCAGAACATCTTTATTCATTCGACCTCGATATCTTCGGTCGCAAATCACTATTCCAGGCTATCAACCGTACATGTACACACATAGGAAAAACGACTTTGGCGGGATGGATGGAAAACCATTTGCGCAAAAAAGAAGACATAGAAGAAAGACAGGAGTGTATTAAGGATTTGGCAGAAAGAAACGACTTCAGACTGAAATTTGCCATCACCGGACTTATAAACAGAAGTGAAAACAGCGATGACAGCGACATCCGCAAATGGGCAGAAACAGAAAGTTCTCTCACCCGATCCATCTGGGCGAAAGCCTTGATATGGCTGGTTCCTTCTGTAAATATAATACTGCTCGCGTGCGGACTGGCAGACATAATTTCCATGTCATGGTTCGGACTTGCTTTCTCGGTTTTCGTAATATTGAGCTTCAGTGTTATAAAGCGTGCCACAGCACTTCAGGAAGAGTATGGCAAAAAGCTTAAGACTCTAAGCACATACGCCCGCCTGATAACACTGGCACAAAACGAGGAATGGAATGCAAAAGGAATAAAGGATATCATAAAGAGACTTGAGATAGACGGCAAATCGCCTGCCGAAGCTCTTAACGCACTGACAAAAGAACTGGACAGGCTCGACTTGCGCAATAATCAGATTCTGTATGTAATACTTGAAGGAAGTATGTTCTTCCAGTTGCGCCAGATGATACGTATCGAGGCATGGAAAGACCGGTACGGAAAATACCTGTCCGGATGGCTGGAGACTGTTGGCGAACTGGACGCTCTCTGTTCGCTCGGAACATTTGCCTATAATCATCCCGGATACCAGTATGCCGAAATCACAGATACTCCGTTCTGCTACGAAGCAGAAGAGTTGGGACATCCGCTTATGCCTGAAGAACAATGTGTAAAGAATGATGCACTCATTCCGTCAAGACCGTATTTCCTTATCATCACAGGCGCCAACATGGCGGGAAAAAGCACATACCTGAGAACAATAGGCGTTAACTATCTGCTGGCATGTATCGGTGCACCATCGTGCTGCAAAAGAATGAAAATCCATCCTGCACAGCTGATAACAAGTCTGCGTACATCGGACTCACTGAGCGATAACGAATCGTATTTCTTTGCCGAACTAAAACGTCTGAAAAGAATTATAGATATGCTTAACAATGGAGAGGAGCTGTTTATCATCCTCGATGAAATTCTTAAAGGAACAAACTCTACAGATAAGCAGAAAGGTTCGTTCAGTCTTATACGCCAGTTTATGACTCTAAAGGCAAACGGTATAATTGCCACTCATGATTTGCTGTTAGGAGAATTAGTCAAGTATTTCCCAAATCAGATAAGGAACTACTGTTTCGAAGCTGAGATAAAAAACAATGAGCTATACTTCAGTTACAAGATACGTGAAGGTATAGCCCAAAATATGAATGCATGCTTCCTGATGAAGAAGATGGGGATTGTGATAGAGGATAATTAACTATTCTGTAGATTCCAAAACGAAGTGCAACGTTTTGGTCTTTAAAAGTAGTAGATTCAAGGAGTAAAGTGTTAACTTTGCCTCGTGAATCAAAGAGGAGGCGAGCTCTGCTGAGGAGCAACTCGACCAAGCAATAGATTCATGTACCACACTGAAATAGTGTAAAGGAGCGAGGCTGTCTGATTTCAGCCCCGCTT
>NZ_JACJLQ010000191.1 GCF_016902295.1 Bacteroides caecigallinarum
GGTCATCAAAATAATTGTCTGCATTTTTATAAGTAGTACAAAGTATAGGGTTGTTATCCCACTGCTCATTTTCAGACAAAAGGGTTAGTCCTAATATATCTGCAACATCGTTTCTGACGTATGCAGGTATTAGGAGCCAATCAGCACAGCTAAAATATTCTTGTAATTGTTCGTTCATGATTCGGTGTATTATTGCTTATAATGGTTAGAAAGGAGCATCGTCAGATGCTATCTTTCGTTGTTAGATACTAAATTTATGGTTTCAAGGACATTGCCCGATATAATATTTTGAACACCACTGAATATAT
>NZ_JACJLQ010000192.1 GCF_016902295.1 Bacteroides caecigallinarum
CAGAAATCAATTGTAAAGATAGCCAGACGGCTTGTAAACAGAATATACTATGTACTCAAACATGAAAAGGAATATATACCGTGTGTTGTCAAATGATACAGAATCCTATAAGGTAAAACAGCTTTCTTTTGAGGGAAATACTATCATATTTATGCGGCTTTGAAGTCCGCTCAAAAAAGTTTGTAACCCTCATTAATGGTTTGACTGATAAAGGAACTTGCAGCCCCTTATGCGGTGTCTGCTGTGGAAAGTTTGTTTTACCATAGGATTATGGTTAGGTTTTCTTAGCCATATCAGACGATATC
>NZ_JACJLQ010000193.1 GCF_016902295.1 Bacteroides caecigallinarum
ATGGATACTCGCTGTTGGCGATATACGGTCAGCGGCCAAGCGAAAGCATTAAGTATCCCACCTGGGGAGTACGCCGGCAACGGTGAAACTCAAAGGAATTGACGGGGGCTCGCACAAGCGGAGGAACATGTGGTTTAATTCGATGATACGCGAGGAACCTTACCCGGGCTTAAATTATGCATGAATCATCTGGAGACAGATGAGCCGCAAGGCATGTATGAAGGTGCTGCATGGTTGTCGTCAGCTCGTGCCGTGAGGTGTCGGCTTAAGTGCCATAACGAGCGCAACCCTTTCTGCCA
>NZ_JACJLQ010000194.1 GCF_016902295.1 Bacteroides caecigallinarum
TATCGGTGAAGATGCCGATTACCCGCGATGGGACGAAAAGACCCCGTGAACCTTTACTATAGCTTAGCATTGAATTTGGGCACGCGATGTGTAGGATAGGTCGGAGGCATTGAATCGGGCACGCCAGTGTTCGTGGAGCCGCTGTTGAAATACGACCCTTCGTTTGTTTGAGTTCTAACTTCAGGAAAGAAGGACATTGCTTGGTGGGTAGTTTGACTGGGGTGGTCGCCTCCAAAAGCGTAACGGAGGCTTCTAAAGGTACCCTCAGGCCGATCGGTAACCGGCCCAAGAGTGTAA
>NZ_JACJLQ010000195.1 GCF_016902295.1 Bacteroides caecigallinarum
GGTGACGTGGAGACGCAGCAGTGACACCACCGCCGGCTGACGGAATAGCCGGTTAAAGAGTGTAGACGTCGATTCCCGCAGGCAAATCCACGGGAAGAGTCGAACTTGATAGTACACCAACACCTTCGGGTAGCGGTGATAGTGTGGGTAAGCAGACTGCCGAGAAAATCCGCTAAACTTAACGTTGTAGGTACCCGTACCGCAAACGGACACACGTAGTCGGGTTGAATATACTAAGGCGCTTGGGTGAGTCACGGTTAAGGAACTAGGCAAATTGACCCTGTAACT
>NZ_JACJLQ010000196.1 GCF_016902295.1 Bacteroides caecigallinarum
TGATATCATCAAGCTACCGTAAAATAAGAAATATCGTGAGCTACATTGAGGAACATCACTTTGAAGTGCTTAAGGTGAAACATGCCGACGGCAGGATTGAAAGCATGTTCCTTCCTATGAAGGATGACGTCCGGGCAAGCCTTTATGACGAGATAGTACCGGGTACAAGCATTACGGCAAACATGCTCTCGTATCTGATGTTTAACCGCTTCCAGATGTCAACACCAGCATACAGGGAGGCAAAGAACCGTCTGTCGGATATGGACTGGAACACTTCTGTGCAGA
>NZ_JACJLQ010000197.1 GCF_016902295.1 Bacteroides caecigallinarum
TGATATCATCAAGCTACCGTAAAATAAGAAATATCGTGAGCTACATTGAGGAACATCACTTTGAAGTGCTTAAGGTGAAACATGCCGACGGCAGGATTGAAAGCATGTTTCTTCCCATGAAAGATGACGCCCGGGCTGACATCTACAATGAGATAGTACCGGGTACAAGCATTACAGCAAACATGCTCTCGTATCTGATGTTTAACCGCTTCCAGATGTCAACACCAGCATACAGGGAGGCAAAGAACCGTCTGTCGGATATGGACTGGAACACTTCTGTGCAGA
>NZ_JACJLQ010000198.1 GCF_016902295.1 Bacteroides caecigallinarum
CCTGCCTTATGTTGGCAAAATATTTATGTTGGCAAAATATCTAATATATTGTATAATAGAGCATTATGATATATGTTCACAACATAAATATTATTTGGAAAGTCATAAAAATTAGTCATATAGAATTGAATTACTTGTTAATTAGTATATTTTACAAGTAAATGAGATGTTATCAAATAATATACAATAAATCATTATGTTGGCAATAAAATTTATAAGAATATGACCTACAGAGAATTAAGTATCTATACTAACATAAATATTATGCCAACATAACAACGA
>NZ_JACJLQ010000199.1 GCF_016902295.1 Bacteroides caecigallinarum
CTGATGGATGCTTGCATCCTTACCTACAAAACCAGAAACTACGAAAGAATTTTCCATTTTCTTCATGACATTGAAATTTTAGAAGTGAAACATTTATTTTTTACGTTGCTATCAAAGTTGGCAAGGATAGCAATCAGGCAAGTAATTACCGAATTATTTCACCGTCAGGCAAGAAAAGTTTTCCGAAAAGCTGCAGCTGGAAAAGTTTTTGAAAAAATTCAGGGAATAAGGTTCTGGTACTTGCAGTATGCGGCTTGCACTAACTTCGCAACAGGAAAAAG
>NZ_JACJLQ010000200.1 GCF_016902295.1 Bacteroides caecigallinarum
GCGAGGAGCGCCCTAGGGTAACACTGGTAATTGGGGCTAAGTCGTAACAAGGTAGCCGTACCGGAAGGTGCGGCTGGAACACCTCCTTTCTGGAGAGATTCCGTAAAAAAGAAGAAGGTTTTTCTTTCTTGTACTACAGACAAGTTTGTTTTGACAATCAATATATCAGGAGGCAGGGGATGCCAAATCAAAAAGCTGGCCCCGGAAAAGCGGTCCGACTCCGTACCCTTCACTTTAAGAAGATCTTTGACATGATGTAACAAGCTGAAAAAGAGTAAA